>JAEELG010000022.1 GCA_016288775.1 Bacteroidales bacterium
CTCCGGCAGGTTGTCCACCTCGCCGTCCAAAATCATCTTGAAGCCGCGCAGGGTGTCCTCTATGGTGACCATCACGCCCGGCAGACCGGTGAACTTCTCGGCCACGTTGAAGGGCTGCGAAAGGAATCGCTGCACGCGGCGTGCGCGGTTCACGGTGAGGCGGTCCTCATCGCTTAGTGCGTCCATACCCAGGATGGCTATGATATCCTGCAGCTCCTTGTTGCGCTGCAATATCTGGATAACCCTCTGGGCGGTGTTGTAGTGCTCTTCACCTACAATTTCGGGAGCCAGGATGCGGGATGATGACTCCAGCGGATCAACCGCCGGGTAGATACCCAGCTCGGCGATCTTACGACTGAGCACTGTGGTGGCGTCCAGGTGGGAGAATGTGGTGGCAGGTGCCGGGTCGGTAAGGTCGTCGGCAGGCACGTAGATGGCCTGCACGGAGGTGATGGAGCCGCTCTTGGTAGAGGTGATGCGCTCCTGCATCGAGCCCATTTCGGTGGCCAGGGTGGGCTGGTAGCCCACTGCGGACGGCATGCGCCCGAGCAGTGCGGACACTTCGGATCCGGCCTGAGTGAAACGGAAGATGTTGTCGATGAAGAACAGGATGTCGTGGGGGGCGTCGGGTTCCTTGCTGTCGCGGAACGACTCGGCAAGGGTGAGGCCGCTGAGCGCCACGGAGCTGCGGGCTCCCGGCGGCTCGTTCATCTGGCCGAACACCATGGCCACCTGCGACTTGCCGACGGCCTCGGGATCGACCTTGGAGAGGTCCCACTGGCCGTTTTCCATCGCCTCCTTGAAGGCGTCTCCGTAGCGTATGACGTCGGATTCTATCATCTCGCGCAGCAGGTCGTTGCCCTCTCGGGTACGCTCGCCCACGCCTGCGAAGACGCTGAATCCGTTGTGCTTCTTTGCAATGTTGT
The DNA here is from genome assembly GCA_016288775.1 of Bacteroidales bacterium. Lineage (GTDB taxonomy): Bacteria > Bacteroidota > Bacteroidia > Bacteroidales > UBA932 > Cryptobacteroides. Next base: position 927 of record JAEELG010000022.1, read on the forward strand.
TGATGAGTTCCTTGATGAGCACGGTCTTGCCCACGCCGGCGCCGCCGAAGAGGCCGATCTTGCCTCCCTTGAGGTAGGGCTCCAGCAGGTCGATGACCTTGATGCCGGTGAAGAGCACCTCCTGCGAGGTGGCGAGGTCTTCGAACTTGGGAGCGTCGCGGTGGATGGGGAGGGCGCCTTCGCGGTCGAGCGGGCCGAGGCCGTCGATACGCTCGCCGACGACGTTCATCACGCGTCCGCGAATCTGCTTGCCCACTGGCATGGAGATGGGACGCCCCGTTGCGACGACCTCCAGGCCGCGGCGCAGGCCGTCGGTGGAGTCCATGGCCACGCAGCGGACGGTTTCCTCGCCGATGTGCTGCTGGGCCTCGATGACAAGGGTGCGGCCGCCGGGCAGTGCGACTTCGAGGGCGTCGTGGATGCCGGGCAGGTTCTGCGCCGCCTCCGCCTTGTCGGCGAACTGGAATTGCACGTCGACCACCGGGCCGATGATCTGGGATATCCTGCCTTTAATCTGTTCCATCTTGTTCGTCGTTAGTTTCCGGTTTATCGATATGCTGCTGCGCAGCAGTCGCTGCCATTCTTTCAGCGTGTTCCTTCTGCGCACGCATGACGGATACGGAGCGCTTGAGGATGAAGCCGCTGCCGAGATACTTGGTGCGGACGTCGTCGTCGGCAGCCAGCGACTCGGGCGTGCCCTGCTGGAGGATGGTGCCTTCGTAGAGCAGGTAGGCGCGGTCGGTGATGGCCAGCGTCTCGCCCACGTTGTGGTCGGTGATGATGACGCCGATGTTCTTGTACTTGAGCTTGGCGATGATGAACTGGATGTCCTCGACCGCGATGGGGTCGACTCCGGCGAACGGTTCGTCGAGAAGGATGAACTTGGGGTCGATGGCGAGGGCTCGGGCAATCTCGCAGCGCCTGCGCTCACCGCCGGAGAGCTGGATACCCAGGGACTTGCGGACTTTGGACAGGTTGAATTCGTCGATCAGGTCTTCAAGGCGGTCCATGCGTTCCTTGCGGGGGATGCCCTTCATCTCCATCACGCTCATGATATTGTCTTCGACGGACATCTTGCGGAAGACGGAGGCGTCCTGCGGGAGGTAGCCGATGCCTTTCTGGGCGCGTTTGTACATGGGGAGGCCGGTGATGTCCTCGTCGTCGAGGAACACTTTGCCGTCGTTCGGGACGATCTGGCCGGTTATCATGTAGAAACTGGTGGTCTTGCCGGCGCCGTTGGGGCCGAGGAAGCCCACGATCTCGCCCTGCTCGACCTCCATGGAGACGCCTTTGACGACTGTACGGAGGCCGTATTTCTTGACCAGGTTTTCGCAATGCAGTTTCATCGTATGTCGAGTGCTAGGTCTTTAATCAGTTCGTTTACCTCGGAGTTCCTGGACATGAGGTCCTGGGCTTTCTCCACCGGCATGTATATGCGCTGGCCCTGCTCTTCGGCGGGGACGACGCCGGGCTCGAGGCGTATGCGGTTGCAGTTCATGAGTTTCTGGAAGCGGTCTTCGAGGCTGCGGAGCATCTTTTCGGCTATCCAGTTCTTCTGGGCTTCGTTGGTGAGTGCAAAGCCCACGATGACGTTGCCGTCGCCCTGCTGAACGTCGAGTTTGGCAGTGGCGAGGGCGTTGGCAAGACGCGGCTGCGAGGTGTACATGGCCGCCAGCTCGGCCCACTTGGCGGTTATGGCCTCGGCGTCGGGCAGCTCCGCCGCCGCACCTTCGGCTTCCGTCGCCAGTTCCACGGTTATCTCATCGTCGCTCATCAGCGAGCTCAGCGAGAGTCCGGACGCTTTCTTCCTCGGCCTCGGCGCCACTGCCGGTGTTGCTACCGGAGCTGCTGCCTCTGGTGCTGCTGTCTCCGCTTCGCTGGGATTGCCTGCAACCGAAGTTACCCCCTCAGGACTACGCCCCTCCGGGGCTATCCCTCCCACGCCTGACGGCGCGGGCCCCTCCCACTTACGCTGCGTGGGTGCAGACGGTCCTGAGGGGGCAACTCCGTCAGCAGGCTTAACGTCGGCAACCGGTATCACTTGCGCTTCGCCAGCAGCCGCTAATTCAGGAGCGTTTTCGGCGTTTTTGCTCCCATTTGCGGGAATTTGGGCCGTTTTGGGAGCAATTTCGGCGTTTTTGCTCCCGTCCGGTTGGCTTGCGACCGCAACCTCAGGAACACCGCCCAAAAACGCAAGCCTCATCAACGCGAATTCTATGTGGAGCCGCTGATTAGTGGCGGCGCGGTAGCCGGCTTCGCACTGGGAGATGATGCCGAGGGCGTCGTAGAGGAATTTCACGGAGCAGCGGCCGGCCTGCTCGCGGTAGCGCTGGCGCAGCGAGTCAGGCAGGTCAAGCAGCGCCTCGAGACCGCCGGTGCGGCTCACCAGGAGGTCGCGCAGGTGCGAGCCCAGGGCGGAAACGAAATGCAGCGCGTTGAAGCCTTTCGACAGGATCTCGTCGAAAGTCAGCAGCGCAGTGCCGTAATCCTTGGCCAGGAAGGCATCCACCAGCTTGAAACTGTACTCGTAGTCGAGCACGTTCAGGTTGCGGATGACGTCTTCGTAATGGATGTCGGCGCCGCAGAAGGCCACTGTCTGGTCGAATATGGTGAGGGCGTCGCGCATGGCGCCGTCGGCCTTATGGGCGATGACGTGCAGCGACTCTTCGTCGATCTTCACATTCTCCTTGCCGGCGATGTCGCGCAGGTTGCGGACGATGTCGGGCACGCTGATGCGGTTGAAATCGTAGGTCTGGCAGCGACTGAGGATGGTGGGGATAATCTTGTGCTTCTCGGTGGTGGCGAGGATGAAGATGGCGTGTGCCGGCGGCTCCTCGAGGGTCTTCAGGAACGCATTGAACGCCGACTGTGTGAGCATGTGCACCTCGTCGATGATGTACACGCTGTATTTGCCAACCTGCGGCGGTATCTGCACCTGCTCCATCAGGGCCTTGATATCCTCGACGCCGTTGTTGGATGCGGCGTCCAGCTCATGGATGCAGTACGAGCGCCCTTCGCGGAACGACACGCACGATTCGCACTCGCCGCAGGGCTCCATGTCGGCGGTGGGATGCGCACAGTTGATGGTCTTCGCGAAAATACGTGCGGCACTGGTTTTGCCTACACCTCTGGGGCCGCAGAAAAGATATGCGTGGGCGAGTTGCCCCCGGAGTATGGAATTTTTGAGCGTCCGGGCTATGTTGTCCTGTCCGATAAGGCTCTCGAACGAGTCCGGACGGTATTTGCGGGCTGATACGATATACTGTGCCATAGTTACTGTATGTCTTACAAAAATAGTGATTTTTTTTTAACTTTGCAGATATGAAGAGAATTGCAAGTGTATTGCTTTTGGCCATCCTGTTCCTGCCTCTCGGAGCTCAGGCGCAGAAACGCATCTACACTCGCAGTTACATGCTCCAGGACTTCAAGAGCAAGACCACGAAAGTGGTGCTCGGAGGCGACGCGGCCCTCAACGCCTCACTCCGCCAGGAAGTCCCATCTTTCTGGACCATATCACCTTACGAATTCTGCACACCCGCAGAATACGAAAAGCAGAAAAACAACCCCGAATGCTACTGGCTCCGCCCGGAGACCGTCAAGGGCATCGTTTTCCTGACCCTCGAGAGGGGTGGCAAGGAAGATGACGCAAGCGCCTTCAAACGCCCCTTTACGGTGGTTTCCCTGCCCGTCTCGGGCGAGCATGACCAGTCCGGCGGCGCAAGCATCTTCATGCCGGCCTATCTCAGCATCATACAGGATTTCACGGACGTTGCGATAGACTCCGAAATGACCGCCTACCGAGGCCTTCAGGCCCTGGCCAGGCACGCCCCCAAGGGAACCAAGGTTTATGACGATCCCGACGAGGCCGCAAACGCCTTCCGGAACATGGAGCCCGACGCCGCCGTAAGGGTGCTCATAACGCCCGACGGAAAGCCCGAATCCAAGCCCCGCTACAAACTGGTGTTCGGCACTTCCGGTTACGAACTTTATGCCTATGGAAAGCATTGACCTGCAGGCATATATCGAGCACAAGACGGGCTGCAGCATAGCGGAACTGGAGGCTGAGCCCGACCGCTTCCGGGCCATCGAAGAAGAAGCCCTCCGCGACCTCGTAGTGATGGATGCAGTAACCGGAATCCGACGCGAAATAATACTCGGACCACATACCCTCGAGAACCCTGAATGCCGCCGTCTGATGGAGACCCGCGGCGTTTGATTTTTATACTGACGACATGCTGACACTGATCCTTGCCGCCGCGCTCACGGTGGCCAACCCCGTCCTGCGGGAAGACAACATTCCCGAAATCGTATCCCTGCTTACCCTGGAAGAGAAAGCCGCCATCCTGGTGGGATGCGGATCCACCGCCTTCGACGGCATCGGCCGCAACGACATAGGCGTCAAGGGCAGCGCCGGCGCCACCCACGCCATCCCCCGCTTCGGCATCCCCTCCATAATCATGGCCGACGGGCCCGCTGGACTGCGAATCGACCCCACACGCCCCGGAACCGACAGGACATTCTACTGCACCGGCTTCCCCATCGGCACCATGCTGGCATCGGCCTGGAACCCGGAACTCGTGGAAGAAGTGGGGCGCGCGATGGGCAACGAGGTGCTTGAATACGGCGTCGACGTACTCCTCGCGCCGGGCGTGAACATCCACCGCAACCCCCTGTGCGGCAGGAACTTCGAGTACTACTCAGAAGACCCGGTGCTGGCCGGCGAGACGGCGGCTGCCTATATCAACGGCATCCAGAGCAACGGGGTCGGCACATCCATCAAGCACTTCGCCGTCAACAACCAGGAACTCAACCGCCTGCACAACGACGCCCGCGTGAGCATGAGGGCGCTGCGGGAAATATACCTGAAGGTCTTCGAAATCGCCATACGCAAGGCTCAGCCGTGGACGCTGATGACCTCCTACAACTACATCAACGGCATGCACGCATCGGAATCCCCCTGGCTGCTCACCGACATCCTGAGGGGCGACTGGGGCTTCCTGGGCACGGTGGTGACCGACTGGGGCGGCGGATACGACACGGCGGCGCAGATCCATGCCGGCAACGAGCTCATCCAGTCCGGCTCCGACGCCCGCTACAACGCCCTGATCGACGCGGTACGCGAGGGGCGCCTGAGCATGGAGGATGTGGACCGCAGCGTCACCAGGGCCCTCCAGCTGATAGTCAAATGCCCGTCGTACAGGGGCTACGAGCACTCCGACGAACCCGACCTCGCAGCACATGCTGAGGTGTGCCGGCGCGCCGCCGACGAGGGCGTGGTGCTGCTCAAGAACGACGGCGCACTGCCATTCGGGCCCTCAGGCGTAACCGCCCTGCTTGGTGTGACCTCCTATGCCTTTATCGCAGGCGGCACCGGCTCCGGCGACGTGCACCGTCCTTACGTGGTGGACCTGCAGCAGGGGCTCTCCGACGAGGGCTTCACGCTTGAACCGGGCCTTGACACCTTCTACGGCGAATACATGAAGGACGAGCACTGGCGCTGCGCCATGATCGACGGCAACAACTCCTGGGTCATCGACCGCGAGCGGCCCATCGAGGTCGTTCCGTCGGACCAGATACTCGAGGCAGCCGCCTGCGCCGACCGCGCCGTGATCACGCTGGGACGCGTCTTCGGCGAGGGCAAGGACCGCGACCTGCACTACAGCTACATGCTGCAGGACAGGGAGTTGCAGCTGCTGCGCGAAACCTCAAAGGCCTTCCATGCACGCGGCAAGAAAGTGACCGTAATCCTGAATATCGGCGGCGTGGTGGAGATGGAGAGCTGGCAGAAGCTGGCCGACGCCATCCTGGTTTGCTGGCAGCCCGGCGAAGAGGGCGGCCACACCGTCGCCTCCGTGCTGAGCGGCGCCGTGAACCCCTCCGGGCGGCTTCCGATGACTATTTCCAAAAGCTACGACGATGAACCGTCGGCCGGCGATTTCCCCCGGGTTTTCGAGGACAAGCCGTTCAATTATTCGTTCTACCGGCGCCTTGAAGGGAACAAGAAGGACTACACCGTCAAGGACATCGATTACACCGATTACAAGGAAGACGTTTTCGTCGGCTACCGCCACTTCTGCACCTCCGCCCGCAACCGCGTTGCCTACCCGTTCGGCTTCGGCCTCTCGTATACCACCTTCCGCTGGGGAGACCTGAGTATTACGGAGTCGGAGGCAGATGCCGTCAAGGTGCCGGAAGATTTGGGAGAAAGGCACCTTGACGGCACTGTCTCCACCTCCGGGTACGTTGTAACCGTCAAAGTTACGAATACCGGCAAGCAGGCGGGAAAGGATGTGGTGGAGCTGTATGTAAAGGCGCCGGGGCGGGATATGAAGAAGCCGGCGAGGGAGCTTAAGGCGTTCGCCAAGACTCCCCTGCTGCAGCCCGGCGAAAGCTGCACCGTGAAGATGTTCGTGCCTCGTGAATCGCTGGCGTCGTGGAGCGAAGACGACGCCTGCTGGGCGCTCGAGCGCGGCCGCTACGTGTTCATGGCAAGCCGCCACTCCCTCGACCGCGGCATTCGCAAGCGGGTGCGGGTGAATTAAATCTGTTCTACGAAATTGTAGTCGTACTGCACGACTTCCGGATCCACCTCGGCCAGACGCTCCCAGGAGCAAATGTCGAGGTGAGCCATCTGCTCGCGCTTGAGGCGTCCCTTGGCCGCGAGGAAGCCCTCGCCGGCGTCAAGGACCGCTTTCTGCTCGCCGCTTGTCAGCGGGCGGAAGCGGAGCAGCAGTTGCTCGGCGTTCCAGCGGTTGTGCTCGGTCATGGCGAGGATGTCCATCATTCCGTCAGGAATCGTTCCGTCGACGGAGCCGGCGCTGCGGAGCTTGGTCCAGATATGGCTGGCGTTGTAGATGTTGGACCACATACGCGCGGCCTCCGATTTGGACGCAACCGCCTCCTCGGCAGTGCCTGCGGAGTCCTTCCGGAACGCTCCTGCAGTGCCTACGAGTTCGTTGACGAGGTCGAGGTCGAAGCTCCTGAAAGCCATGCCGAACGCCTTGATCTTGCGGAACCGCACCTCCTGGCTGGTCTGAAGGGCCTCGACCACGGAACCGCCCTCCCTCTGGTAAACCAGCACCTGTACGGCACGGTCCAGCACTTCCCTCGGAAGGCCCGTGGCGGAGGCTAACGCCTCTCCTGCATCCTCCAGGCAAACGGCCGCCGTCAGCCTTGCGCAGGGATTCGAAGCGGCCTTCGCAAGGTACTGGCGCACAGCGGGATGCGAACTGTCGCCCTGAATGAATTCCCATTCGAAATCGAGGAAATCGCCACCCAGGTGTTCAGTGCCCGAAGGCAGCGTCCAGGGAGCGTCGTCGAGAGGCTGGTCGCCGGCGGCCACGAAGCGGCGGTGCGCAAGCGTGAACATGCCGGGGAAATCGGCTTCCATTCGCCTCTTTCCGGCCTGAACGTTCTTATCTATGAAGCTTATGCGGGTGCGGCAGTTGCGGTGCGAGAAGAAATTGGGGAAATGCCCCAGATGCGCCGCTTCGAGCGCAAGCGCGATTCCCATCGGGGTCATTCCTTCTATCACCAGATGCACGTAGTCAGGGCTGTCGGGACCTATGCCGGAAGTGCCTTCGAGCGGCAGGAATCCAGCGGGATCGGGATCCAGCGAGCGGCATATCAGTATCCTGTGCGCCCACATTTCGTAGCGGTTCAGGGGGAAGAAGTCGAAACGGTCGCGCAGCCGCCCGCCCAGGTCGGAAGTCTGGAGCGCAGCGAACGCCGCCCTCTGCTCGAGCATCACATAGCAGGGCTTGCGCCTGCTCCCGGCGGGAATGAGGTCGGCAAATCCTGCGAGGCACTCCATGGTATGGACGTCTCTCAGCGCATCCGACGGGGCCTCGTCGCCGATGATGTGGATTTCGCGGGCGTCGGCCACCTGCATGCGCGCCAGGCCGCCAGGAGTCGACGGGTCGCCCTTCAGCAGTATTATCTTCCGCATCTGCTTTTTGCTCAGCACGGCCTCGAGCGCAGCGCGCGCATCGGGGATGTCGTAGGTGGTGAGAATCAGCAGGATATCGTCGCCGTAGGCGCCCGAGACCATCTGACGCACCAGGTCGGCGGAGGTGGAATCGAATCCGAGTATGGCAACGTGGTTGCGCACGCGGTAATCGGAAAGGCCTTCAAGATAATTGATCGCGGCCTTGTCGAAGAAATTGGTGAATACAGCCGTAAGCAGTGCAACAAGGACGTTGCTCACCATCACGTAGAGCCAGCCGGGGCCCTGGACCATGAGGTCCTGGCCGCCGTTCGAGAACAGATGGAAGAACGATATGCCCCAAATGTTCTCTCCGTCGAGGCTGTGCTTGAGCGGAATAAGATTCTCGGGGCTGACCGAACCTATACGCACCAGAAAAGCCAGCAACCCGGTCAGCAGGAGCCATATTACCAGCGCCAGGATGATTGGCACCATGAGCTGTGACCAGCCGCCCGCGGCAAGCGAACGCTGTATCCAGAGCTTGAACGCCGACCAGGCGCCAAGGCGGGAGCGGTCCTGGCGCTTCATGCTAGAAGATTCTCAGGATATTCTGTCCGCGAGTCTCGCCCACTCCGAGGGTAAAGCCAAGGGTGACGACAAACTGCACGTTCTTGTAAGGCACGGAAACGAAGCGGGTGTCGGGCGTCTCATTCTTGATTTCGCCCGGGCGGCAGATGTTAGCCTTGCCCCAGTATCCCTGCATACCGGCCTTGACGTGAGCGTTGATGACCTTTATGCGGGAATTGATCTCGCCTCCGATGAACACGTCGTGTCCTTCCATGTGCGAGAAGCAGAACATCTGCTCAAGCGAGGACATGAAGCGAAGGCCCGGATTCCATGCGTAGGTTACCAGGAGATTGGCGTCCAGATGATGCAGCAGGGCGCCTCCCAGGCGGAATTCCTCGTTGATGAAGAATGTGGAAAGGGCCGGGAGCCATGTTACGTTCTTATAGTCGGCTTCGGCGGGAGCCGGTTCGGGATAAACCAGCTGCTGTGAAGGATCGGACTGCATGAAGGCAGATGCCTTGAAGGCGTATGTGGTAAGGCCGGGGAATATGTCGATTCCGCCAAATTTGCCCTCGGCAAGCCTGTAGTAGCCCTTGTTCAGCGAGGAGGAGAAATCGGCCTTGGGCGCCACTGCGTACCAGTCGGCTCCGAGGATGGTGGAGGAAGTGCCCCAGCTGAGCAGGTTCACGTGCGACTTGTCGGGATCCTTAAAGTGTATGTTGCCCTTCCACGCCCTCTTGCGGTTGTTGCGGGTAAGCTCAAGCTTGTAAGGAGTATCGCTGACGGGGATGTTCACGGTGGCAGGAGTCTTCACGCCCTCGGCGTAAACGACCTTGCTGTTGCCGCTGTCCTTGTAGATGGTAATGCCAAGGCTGTCCTTGTCGGCGGTGATCAGCAGAGGATACGACTGCACCAGGGTGATGCTGTCGGTATGCTCCACAGTCGCGAAGTCGGGAATGATCCACTTCTCGACGGGATAATACCCGTTCTTCTCGATGCGGATGCCGTGCTCGCCCTCGTTCAGGATAAGGCGCACGGGCGCCGCGCCCTGATACTTGCCGTCGAGGTAAATCTTGCAGTATGCGGGGTCGGTCACCACGTTATACGCGCTGTAGCGCTGCATGGTCACCTTGAAAACCGCCTCCTTGTTCTCGGGTACGGTTATTACGTATTCGGGCTCGGATGTCATGAATCCCTCCTTCTCGAAGCGCAGCACGTGATTTCCGCTCTTAACCTTCAGGCCGTCGACCGGAACCGTACCGACCTTGACGTCATCCAGGAACGCCACTGCGCCCTCGGCGTACTCCTCGTCGCTGAGCGACAGGGTTCCGGTGACCGGAGTCAGGACGAACTCGAAGTCGCCGTGCGCTCCCTTGGCGACGGATATGTCCCTGGTCTGCGGGATGAATCCTTCGGCTTCGACCTTCAGCACATACTGCCCGGGATGCAGGGTGATCCTGTTGCCGTCGTACATCTCGTAGTAGTTGATGTCCTTGTCGACGTTGAAGCTCTTGATGACGCTGGGATGCAGGTTCACTGCGTTTCCGCTCACGTCGAGCGTGGGGTAGCTGTCGAAGGTGTAGCCTTCTTCCGGCCTGATGTCCACCGAGATAGTGGAGAAGGTCGGGGTCAGGCGGAAAACGTACTCGATCTCGCCCTTGTCCACGTTGCGTCCGATGACGACCGTGGTGTCCTTGCGCTCGTAGCCGTTCTTTTCTATGCGTATGGTGTGCTTGCCTTCGCGGAGCTCGAACCTTTCGGAGAGCATTCCGGCCTCGCGGTCGACGTAGATGAACGCCCTGTCGGGGATGGTGCGGATGGCGACGGAGCCTACGGTTTCGAGCCTCTTCTCCTGAGTGACAAGTACATAGGCAGTACGCTCCTTGCCCATCGACACCTCGATGGTTCCCTTCCTGGCGTCGCCGCTCTCGTTCGATCCGGCCTTGACGTAGAGCACGTCGGACTCGGCCCAGACTTCCAGCCAGTCGGGGGCGTCGGTGACGTCCCACTTCTTGCCGGCGGTGACGTAGATGCTGTCGGTCTGGCCGTCGCCCTCGAAATTCAGGACTTCCTTGGAGAGATTGAGGTCGGCGAGCTTCTGCTTGGCCGAGCGGCACTGGTTGAGAAGCTTGTTGGCCTGGGTAATCTGCGCCTTGGTGACGCCGGGGCTCTTCTTGGCCGCTTCAAGGACCGTGATGGCCTTGTCGTATTTCTTGGATGTATAATACTCGACGGCTTCGTTGTAGCGCATGGTGAACGATTTCTGCGCAAATGCCGGGGCGGCCGTCAACACGACGGCCAGAAGGATCATAACCAGTTTTTTCATTTGGTCAGTTCTAGTTTTATGGATTCCAAGCCGGAGTCAGGCTTGACAGACAATGCATGGTTGATGCAGTCGAGGGCGTTCTCCGCCTCGGAGCTGCTGCCGGTCACGCGCCAGAGCCTGTAAGACTCCATGGCATACTCGTTCCAGGCGTTGTACATGGAATCGAGCGCAGACCTGACCGCGGCGGAGCGCTTTCCGGTGTCGGAGAAGAGTCCGATATAGCCGTCGATGGTATGCAGGGACCTGAGGCTGTCGGCGGAATGCAATCCAGCCTCAGCAGCCTTCAGGAAGGCTATCTGCTGCGATGTGGTCTCGATGGCCTGCTCGCTGCGCCCCATGGCCGCGGCGGCCGACGTGAGGGAGTCGACACGCTCGAGGCATGCCTGGAACGCGGCCCTGTGCGCGAGAGCTGCTTTTTCCGCCGCTTTCTGCTTCATGTCGTTGCCCACCAGTATGGCAATCAGCGATACGATTGCTATGAACAGGGGTATAAGCAGCCACACGTACCATTTGCGACGCACCTTGCGGCCCCCGATGGTTCCCTGGTCGGGGTTGGCGAGCGCCTTCTTTACGATGTCGGGAAGGTCCTGCACCGGATGGACAGCGCTGTCGACCCAGTTGACGTTGCCCAGCAGGAATTCCAGGTCGGACGGCATCTTGCTGTCGTCCAGGAGGTAAGGGATTATGCATCCGCTGCGCTTGTGCTTGAACGCATGCAGGATTTCGGCCTGGGTGAAACGGGAATCATAGGCGTTCTTGCCCGCCAGCAGCAGGAAAACGCCGGAATCGTCTATTGCGTTGGCAAGGACCTTGGGGAAATTGGCTCCGCCGTCGATTCCTTCCCTGTCGATAAAGCAACTGAGGCCCGCCGCATTGAGCGCTTCGCACACTTTGTCGGCAGCCTTGGTATCCTTTCGCGAATAACTGATAAATACGTCGTACTTCACGTCGCTAAGATACAAAAAAATAATGGCTCCGAGCACCGGAGCCATCATTAATTGATGCAGAATGAATTATTTCGCATCGGGAGCGGGAACGAACTTGCCGACCTTCTCGAGAACCACGTCGAAAATGAGCGTGGAGTTGGGGTCGATACCGGGACGTCCGGACTCGCCGTATGCGAGATGTGCGGGGACATAGAGCTCGATGTGGCCGCCCTCGCCGATGAGCTGCAGGCCCTCGGTCCAGCCGGATACTACGCCGCTAAGAGGGAAACGGACGGGATCTGCGCCCTCGGGGGTCTCATCGAACACGGTGCCGTCGATATGGGTGCCCTTGTACCTCACCCAAACGGTGTCCTGAGGAGTGGGTTTCACTTCGTTGCCTTCCTCGATGATCTTGTACTGGAGACCGCTCTCAGTCACCTGTACGCCAGCCTTCTTGAGATTGGCGGCAAGGAACTTCTCACCCTTGTCCTTGTTGGCGAGGAGGGTGTAGTTGTGCCTCTTCTCGAGATAGGAATTGAACACGTCGTTGATCCTCTCGGGGTTCACCTTGAACTGCTTGCCGAATTCGGGATCGCGGAAATCGCCGGTGGCCTTGACATAGTCCTTGATACCTGCGATAACCTTGGAATAGTTGACGTCGCCGAAGTTGTAGCCCTTGATGAAGCTTCCGAAGTTGACGCCGAGCAGGTAGCTGACGGTGTCGATCTCAGCCTTGGTGGGAGTATAGTCCTTGAGGGTCTTTACGGCTTCAACGGCCTCTTCGCCATCACCTTCCACGGCGGGCTCCGCCGGCTTGGGAGTACAGGAGGCGATCATTGCACCCAGTGCGAGTGCGAAAAAGAATTTACTGGTTTTCATTTTTAAATAGAAAGTATTTGAAGTTTAAATATTCCATGCAAGTGCGGAGGCGCCGAGGATGGCGGCATCCGACTCGGAAAGGCTGGAGAAGAGTATCCTCACCTTGTCTTTCCATATGGGGAGCATATTCTCGTTCATGGACTTCTGGATGGGCTCCAGGAGGAATTCCTTGGCCCTGGCCAGGCCGCCGAAGAGCACTATGGCCTCGGGGGCGGAGAAGGCAACGAAGTCGGCGAAACTGCGTCCCAGGATGGCTCCGGTGTAGTCGAAGATATCCTTCGCCACCTTGTCGCCGGCCTTGGCGGCTTCGTACACATCCTTGGAGGTCACGTTCTCGCGCAGGCGCAGGAGCGAAGACTCCTCGGGATGCTGCTCGAGCCACTCGACCGCGGTGCGTGCCACGCCGATGGCGGAGCAGTAAGCCTCGAGACAGCCCAGCTTGCCGCAACCGCAACGGCGGCCGCCGCGAACGGCGCAGGTGTGCCCGAGCTCGCCGGCAAAGCCGTCGTGTCCGTAAAGCACCTTGCCGTCGATGACGATGCCGCTGCCGACGCCGGTACCCAGGGTGATCATGATGAAATCCTTGAGCCCCTTGGCGGCGCCGTAGGTCATCTCACCCATGGCCGCAGCGTTGGCGTCGTTGGTGAGGGCCACAGGCATGCCTCCCATGGCCTCGGAAAGCATGTTTACGAAGGGAACGTTGCACTCGTGGGCCCATGCGAGGTTGGGTGCGAACTGGATCTCTCCCGTATAGTAGTTGCCGTTGGGGGCGCCCACGCCGATGCCGCGCACCTGGCCTTCCAGGTCGGCGTCGTCGATGAGCTTCTTGAGCGTGGAAGCAAGCGCCTCCACGAAGTCGGCTGCGTTGTCGTGCTTGTTGGACACGAGGATGGTCTGGGCGAGAACCTCGCCGCGGGCGTTGACGATGCCGCATTTGGCGGTCTGGCCGCCTATGTCGATGCCCAATACGTATGACTGCTCCATAAGCCTACTCGACGGGGATGTCCTTGTTCACGTTCTTGCTGCCCTTCAGTGCGTAGAAGAACAGGTAAGCGAGGCAGACGATGAGAACCCAGTAGCTCTGCATCGATCCGACCTTGTCGGCGATGGCGTTCTGGACGAACGGGATGATGCCGCCGCCGCAGACCAGGGTCATGAAGATGCCGGACGCAGCTGCGGTGTATTTGCCGAGGCCCTCGGTGGAGAGGTTGAAGATGGAACCCCACATGATCGAGGTGCAGAGACCGCAGAGGGTAAGGAAGAGAAGGCTCAGGGGGGCCTTTCCTATGGTCACGGACTCAGGGATGAAGATGGCCAGAAGTATGAACAGGATGGCAGCCGAAGAGGTGTAGAGCAGCATTTTCTTGCTGGACACCTTGGCTCCGATGGCTCCGCCGCCGATACGGCCGAAGAGCATGCACAGCCAGTAGGCGCTCACGAAGGTGCCGGTGAGTGCGGGACCTACCCAGTCAAGACCGGAGAAATACACGTTGGCGGTGTTGGGGATACCGACCTCGATGCCAACATAGAAGAAGATAGCCACTGCTCCGAGCACGAAATGACGGAAGGACAGCGGGCTGTACGGGCTCTTCTCGGCCTTGCCTGCAAGGCGTGCTGCCTTCTCTTCCGCGGTCTCCATATGAGGCTCGGGAATCTTGGTAAGGAGGATCACGATGAAGGCGATGGCGAAGATTGCCATGGCGATGATCATCACGGGAGCCGCCTTGGCAACGGTCGCATCTTTGATGGAGCCGCCCACGAGCCAGCCCACGAGGAAAGGAGCGATGGTGCCGCCGATGGAGTTGCAGGAGCCGCCCCACTGGATCAGCTGGTTACCCTTGTTGCCGCCGCCGCCCAGGGTGTTGAGCATGGGGTTGACGACAATGTTGAGCATACACATCGAGAAACCTGCCACGAAGGCGCCTGCCACGTACACTGCAAAGTTCTCGACATAACCGGAGAGGAACTGGATCGCCACGCCGACGAGACCGATGATGACGGCGAGGAGAGCGGTGAACTTATAGCCCTTGCGGCGAAGGATGATACCTGCGGGAATACCCATGCAGGCATATGCGATGAAGTTGGCAAGCGTGCCCAGCTGGCTGAGCGCCTTGCTTGCGCCGAACTGATTGGTCACGACCACACCCATCGAACCTGCGAGGTTGGTGACGAATGCGATCATGAAGAAGAGGGCGAACATCACCACGATTGCTGGTGTGTAGTTCTGTCCTGTTTTTGCTTTGGTCATAAGTACAGCTATATTAAAGATTCAATATTCTTCTGGTTGTACAGCTCCTTGCCCTCGGGGGTCATGGCGTACTTGATGCGGTCGGCGTAGAATTTCTCAACCTTGCCGCGCACCATCTTGGATGTGGTATTGAGCATTCCGTTCTGCTCGGTGAAGGGGGTCTCGCCCACTATGATGGCGGCGGGGAGCCACTTCTCCGGGAAGAGGCCCTGGTGACGTCCGCCGGCGCGGTAGGAGTCGACCTCGCCCTTGATTATGTCGAGCTGGGCCTTGAGTCCGGCCTCGGATGCGGGATCGAGTCCCTTTGCCTGCACCGCCTCGGCGAGAGCGGGCTTGTTGGGGATCACGAGCACCACGGTCCAGGGGCTCTGGTTGTTGTGGAGCACGGAGGCCTCGATGTATTTGGATCCGTCGGCGAGGCTGTCCTCGAAGCCCTCGGGCGAATACTTCTCGCCGTCGGAGGAGATGAGGAGGCTCTTGAAGCGGCCGGTCACGTACAGGTAGCGGGGGTTCTCGGCGCAGAGGTAGCCGCGGTCGCCGGTGTGAAGCCAGCCGTCGACGATGGTGGCGGCGGTGGCCTCGGGGTTCTTCCAGTATCCGGCCATGACGTTGCCGCCGCGGACCACGATTTCGCCGGTCTCGCCGTTGGGCAGGGCGTTGCCCTTCTCGTCGCAGATCTTGATGTCCATGGGGACCACGGTGCGTCCGGAGGAACCGAAGCGGGCGTGGCCCACGGAGTTGGCGCAGATCACAGGGGTGGCCTCGGTAAGGCCGTATCCCTGGAAAATGGGCATTCCGATGGCGCAGAAGTAGCGCTGGAGCTCAATGTCAAGCAGGGCGCCGCCGCCGATGAAGAACTTGAGGCGTCCGCCGAAGGTCTCGCGGATGGGCTTGAACACCAGTTTGTCCATCACCGCCATGACGGGCTTGCGCCACCAGAGCTTCCAGCAGGGCTTGCCCATATTGTAGTACTCGCGGTTGTATTTGATGGCGTTGGCGAGGGCGAAGTCGTACAGTTTCTGTACCTTGGGGCCCTTCTTCTTGATGCCGGCCTCGATGTTCTTGCGGAAGTTGCGGGAAATGGCGGGCACGGACAGCATGATGTGCGGCCTGGTCTCGCGTATGGCCATGGGGATGTTCTTCAGCATGGTGATGGCGCTCTTGCCGCCGGGGACGGTGGCTATGCTGCCGCCGTTGCTCATCATGAAGTAGAATCCGGCCACGTGGGCGAAGCAGTGGTCGAGCGGAGTGATGATGAGCATCACCTCGCCGGGATATACCTTGACCACCGAATTGCAGTGGCCGATGTTGCTGACGTAGTTGTTGTGGGTGAGCAGGATGCCCTTGGGGTCGGCTGTGGTGCCGGAGGTGTAGGAAATGTTGGCGTAGTCGTCGGGGCGGATGGAAGCCATGCGCTCCTCCAGCTCGGCCATGTGCTCCTTCATGAACTCGACGCCCATCGCGCGGAGCTCGCTGAAGAGCATTTCGCCTTCCTGCAGGGGAAGGTCGTCGAGGACTATGACCTTTTCGATCGCGGGGCACTTGTCCTTTACGCGGCGCACCTTGTCGATCTGGCTCTCCGAAGCGATGATGAAACGGGAGTCGGAGTGGTTAATGCGGAAGGTGAGGTCGAAATCGGATTCGAGCTTGAACGACAGGGGGACGTCGGTGGCGCCTGCGAAGAGCACGCCGAGCTCGCTGTATATCCACTTGTTGCGGCCTTCGGAAATGAGGGCCACCTTCTCTCCTTTCTTGAGGCCGAGGGCCATGAAGCCTGCGGCATAGACGATTCCTTCGTCCCTGGTGGTCTTATAAGATGTTTCCGTCCATACGCCGTCCACCTTTTCGCGCATGAACGTTGAATCGCCGAATTTTTCGGCGCAGTCGTTTACGAAATCGAGAATTGTAAGAATCTTCTTCTCCATGCTTTACTTGTTATCTTCGGGGAACAGGCCGTAGAGCTTGGCGTCTATCATGTTGGTTATAAGCTCGAAATCCTCGGGTTTGTTCCCAAATTTTATATTGTCGGCGTCGACGATGAGCAGGTTGCCCTTGTAGTCGCCGATCCAGTCTTCGTATTTTTCGTTGAGACCGGTGAGATAATCGATGCGGATACTCTTCTCGTATTCCCTGCCGCGCTTCTGTATCTGGGCGATGAGGTTGGGAATGGACGAGCGCAGGTAGATCATCAGGTCGGGAAGGCCGACGAGCGACATCATGAGGTCGAAGAGGTCGGTGTAGTTCTCGAAGTCGCGGGTGCTCATGAGGCCCATGTCGTGGAGGTTGCGGGCGAAGATTCGGGCGTCCTCGTAGATGGTCCGGTCCTGGATGATGACCTTGTCGGACTTGGAGATATCGAGTATGTCCTTGAACCTCTTGTTCAGGAAATAAATCTGGAGATTGAACGACCAGCGTTCCATATCCTCGTAGTAATCGGCCAGATAAGGGTTGAAGTCCACAGGCTCGAACTTGGGGGTCCACCCATAGTGGGCGGCCAGCATCTTGGTAAGCGTCGTCTTGCCGCTTCCGATATTTCCTGCGATGGCTACGTGCATAGTATCAAGTATTACAAATTACAAAGATAGCAATTATTTGAATAGGCCGAAAAGTTCGGCGTCGATTTTATCGGTTATGGACTCGAAATCCTCCGGCCTGTGCTCAAAATCGAGATTGTCGGCGTCGAGTATCAGGAGACGGCCTTTGTATGAGCCGATCCACTCCTCGTAGTGGCGGTTGAGTCCGGAGAGGTACTCCAGGCTTATGGTCTGCTCGTAGTCGCGCCCGCGCTTCTGGATCTGCGACACCAGATGGGGGACGGAGGACTTGAGATAGATAAGCAGGTCCGGCGGGTTGACCATGGACATCATGAGGGTGAACAGCTCCATGTAGGTCTCGTAGTCACGCTCCGAAAGGTTGCCCTGCTCGCGGTTGTTGGCCACGAAGATGTGCACGCCTTCCAGCAGGGTGCGGTCCTGGATGATCACGTCCTTGGAATGGGCTATCTCGAGCACGTCCTTGAAGCGCTGCGCGAGAAAGTAGGTTTCGAGGTTGTAAGACCATCGGGGAATGTCCTTGTAATAGTCTTCCAGGTACGGATTGTACGTCACAGCCTCGAATTTTGGAGTCCATCCGTAATGTTCGGCAAGCATGCGGGTGAGGGTGGTTTTGCCGCAGCCGATATTGCCAGCGATACCTATGTGCATTTGTTTCGGAGTTGTCTTACAAAAATAAGCAGAATTTCGTATTTTTGCCAAATAAATTATGGAGATATTCAGATTCGTTTTCAACCCCCTCGAGGAAAACACCTGGGTGGCCTGCGGGCCGGACGGCCGCAGCGTCGTGATCGACCCCGGATGCATCGCCGACGTCGAGTCAGGGCGGCTCCGCGCATGCCTCGACGAGCATAAGCCGGAGGCGGTCCTGCTCACCCACGGACACTTCGACCACGTTTTCGGAGCGGCGTGGGTACAGCGCACCTGGGGCATCCCCGTGTACATGTCGCCGGACGACAGGAAAACCCTCGAATACTTCGGCCGCATCTCCCGTTTCGGGCTTCCGGTGCCCGACTGCAGCTTCGAAACCACCGACATCGCCGACGGCTTCAAACTGGCTGCCGCGGGCCTGGAATTCAAGGTAATAACCACTCCCGGGCACTCCCCCGGCAGCGTCTGCTGGCTGGAAGAAGGCGAACGGGCGCTGTTCAGCGGCGACACCCTCTTCGCCGGAGCGATCGGACGCTCCGACCTCATCTACGGCGACTACGACGACGAAATCCGCTCCATAATGAACAAACTGATGGCGCTCCCCGGCGACATCGCGGTATACCCCGGGCACGGGCCCGCCACCAGCATCAGCGACGAGCGCACCGGCAACCCGTTCCTGGAACCATTCAACGAAAGGGAAGAGATTCCCGAACTTAACGACATTTTGAAATGACCAAGATTGAAGCAGCGAGGCAGGAGTACAAGGACTGGTGCTCGGCCATTGGAATCGACACCCTTGACAAGGTTAACGAAGTTATCGACTCAGGCAAGGCCATTGAGCTCATAAACCTGTGCGAGGCGCGCCAGGAGCGCAAATACGCGGCCGCCGCCGACCAGATTTTCTGGAGGCGCAACCGTTCGCGCATAGTGATGATCTCCGGCCCGAGCTCGAGCGGCAAGACCAGCAGCTCGCTCCGCATCGCGCAGCAGTGCCGCGTGCTCGGAATGCCCCCCAAGGTGATCGAGCTCGACAACTACTTCCGCAACCGCGAGGACACCCCCAGGGACGAAAACGGCGACTACGATTTCGAGTGCCTCGGCGCCATGAACGTCGAACTCCTCAACGAGAACCTCAACGACCTGCTCGCAGGCAAGGAAATAGTGGTGCCGAAGTTCAATTTCAAGGAAGGCCGCTCCGAGTTCGACCCGTCGCGTACCATGAAGCTGGAGAAGAACGACGTGCTGTTCATGGAAGGCATCCACGCCCTCAACCCTGAACTCACCTACGCCGTTGACCAGAGCTGCATATTCTGCATCTACATCTCCGCCCTGTCGGCCCTGCCGGGAGGCGAAAAAGTGCACAACAGCACCACCGACAAGCGCCTCATCCGCCGCATCGTGCGCGACAGCCGCGTGCGCGGCATCAGCCCCGAGGAGAACATTCTCCGCTGGCCGTCGGTACGCCGCGGCGAAACCTACAATATCTTCCCCTTCGAGGAGAACGCCGACGTGGTGTTCAACTCCTCCACCCTCTACGATATGCCGCTGCTGAAATACTACGTGGAGCCGCTTCTGTACGGCATCAGCGAGTCTTCGCCGGCCTACGAAAAGGCCTCCCAGCTGCTGGGATTCCTGCAGAAGGTGAGCGCGCTCAAGCCCGCCGAAATCGCCGCCATCCCGCCCACTTCCATCATGCGGGAATTCATTGGTGGCCAGACGCTTTAGGGGCCGATGACGCACGCTTCGGAGTTCATCGTCCTCGCCGTAACGAAGGTCGGCGACAAGTCGCTGGTGCTGCATACGCTCAGCCCTTCCTGGGGGCGGCGGAGCTTCATCACCGGCGTGTCCAGGAAGGCCCCGATGGCGCTTTTCATGCCGCTGTCGGTCATCGAAGGCGAGGTGACGGAGAACCCGAAGTCGGACCTGTGGCGGCTGCGCGAAGTGTCGGCGCCCGTGCCCCTGAACGGTATACGCAACGACGTGCGAAAAAACACCATGACGCTCTTCATGAGCGAAGTGCTGCTCCGCACCCTGCGCGACGGCGCGAACGAACCCGGCCTTTACGACTGGTGCCGCAGCAGCATCCTCACCCTGGACGCCCTGGACAGCGATTTCGCCAACTATCATTTACGGTTTTTGCTGGAGTTTGCAGGTGCCCTCGGCTTCTCCCCTTCCCTGCCCGACCTGGCCCCCTTCGCAGGCGAGTACCTGGGCGTCGTGAAGCAGCTGCTGACACTGGACGAGGCCCAGAGCCTCCTAATCCCACTCACCGGCGCCCAGCGCAACGCCGTGGCGTCGCTTCTCCTCGACTACATCGGCTTCCACACCGACACCAGAATCTCCGTCCGCTCCCTCCAGGTGCTTCGGGAACTTTATACAGACAATGGCTGAAGAAATCATAAAGATACGGGGCGCGAGGGCGCATAACCTGAAGGGCGTGGATGTTGACATACCGCGGGGCAAGTACGTGGTAATCACCGGCATAAGCGGCAGCGGCAAGAGCTCGCTGGCGTTCGACACCATCTACGCCGAGGGGCAGCGCCGCTACATGAACACCCTCTCCCCTTATGCCAAGCACTTCATGGGCATCCTGGAGAAGCCCGACGTTGAAAGCATCGAAGGGCTCAGCCCCATCATCGCCATAGAGCAGAAGACCACCAACACCAATCCCCGCTCCACCGTAGGCACCATCACGGAGATCTACGACTTCATGCGACTCCTGTTTGCCAAGGCATCCACCGCCTACTCCCCCGTGAGCGGCAGGGAGATGGTGCGCTACACCGATTCGCAGATAGTCGACCTGATCATGTCGGAGTACGCCGGACGCAAGTGCATCCTGCTCGCTCCCCTGGTTCGCGGCCGCAAGGGCCATTACCGCGAACTCTTCGAGCAGATGCGGCGCAAAGGCTACTCCCAGATACGGATCGACGGCGAAATCTGCGAACTCGCCGAAACCGAGGCCGTAGACCGCTACAAGCCGCATTTCATCGAGCTGGTGGTGGACAAACTCAAGCCGGGCGAGGGCGACGAGGCCCGCATCCGCAGCTCCGTTGCAGGCGCCATCGGCATTGGCAAAGGTTCGGTGGCGGTGCTCTCGATGGACGACGGGCAGCTGCGGCATTTCTCCAAGCACCTTGTGGACCCGGAATCCGGCGTTTCGCTCCAGGAGCCCCAGCCGCACACCTTCTCGTTCAATTCTCCAGAGGGCTACTGCCCCTACTGCAAGGGACTCGGTACCGTAGCCGACGTGAGCATGGAGGCAATCATCCCCAACCCTCACGAATCCATCGCCGGAGGCGGCATCGCCCCGCTCGGGCGCCTGCGCGACAACCGCAAGTTCGAGATACTGCGGGCCATGTCGCGCAAGCACGGCTTCTCGCTCCATGAACCCATCGAAGACATTCCAGAAGAATATATATCGCTGATAGTCAACGGATCCGATGACCTTTACCGCATAGGCGAAGGCAACGACCTGCAGATGGCAGTATGGGACGGCGTGGTGGACGAAGTGGAGGACCGCATCGTGTGCCCCCAGTGCCACGGAACCCGCCTGCGTGAAGAGACCGCATGCTTCCGCATCGACGGCAAAACCATCTCCGAGGTATCTGCAATGGAGATTTCGGAGCTGCTGGAGTGGGTCCGGGGGCTCGACGGCAAGCTCAGCAACCGCGGCCGGGCCGTGGCGCGCGACGTGCTGCGGGAGCTCGACGACCGCCTGCAGTTCCTCGTGGACGTGGGGCTGGAGTACCTCTCGCTGGACCGCGCTACCTCGTCGCTCTCGGGCGGCGAAAGCCAACGTATCAGGCTTGCCACCCAGATCGGCTCCAAGCTAGTCGGCGTGATCTACATCCTCGACGAACCGTCGATCGGCCTCCACCAGCGCGACAACCGTAAACTCATCGCCTCGCTCAAGAAGCTGCGCGACGAGGGCAACACCGTAATCGTGGTGGAGCACGACGAGGAGACCATGCGCGCCGCCGACTGGCTCGTGGACGTCGGCCCCGGTGCCGGCGCATTGGGCGGAGAGATATGTTTTAGCGGTAGCAAAATCGACAGAAACGCTCCCGAATCTATTACTGCTGAATATCTGAGCGGGAGGAGGAAGATAGAGGTGCCGGAGAGCAGGAGGAACGGGAACGGCAAGCAGCTGGTGCTACGCGGGGCGGCGGGAAACAACCTGAAAAGCATCGACGCAAGCTTCCCGCTGGGGTGCTTCATCGGCGTGGCGGGAGTGTCGGGCAGCGGCAAGAGTTCGCTGGTCAACGAGACCCTGATGCCGGTACTCAAGGCCCGTCTCAACCGGAGCAAGACCAAGCCCCTGCCGTACGAAGGCATAGAGGGAGTCGAAAACATAGACAAGGTTGTGGAGGTGGACCAGAGCCCCATAGGGCGCTCGCCACGGTCCAACCCGGCAACCTTCACCGGCGTGTTCGACGACATACGCCGCCTGTTCGAGGAGACTCCGGACGCCAAGGTCCGCGGATTCAAGGCCGGACGCTTCTCCTTCAACGTGCCCGGCGGCCGCTGCGAGGAATGCAAGGGCGCAGGCATCAAGCAGATAGAGATGAACTTCCTGCCGTCGGTGAACGTGGTATGCGACGCCTGCCGCGGCCGCCGGTACAAGGACGACACGCTAGCCGTACGCTACAAGGGCAAAAACATCAGCGAGGTGCTTGAGATGCCTATCGACGAGGCCTACGAGTTCTTCAAGGCGCACCCGAAGATTGCGCCGAAGCTGAAGGCGCTGGTGGACGTGGGCCTGGGATACGTGCATCTGGGGCAGTCCTCGGTGACCCTCTCCGGAGGCGAGAGCCAGCGTATGAAGCTGGCGGCAGAACTCTTCCGCAAGGCCACCGGCAATACCCTCTACATGCTCGACGAGCCCACCACCGGCCTGCACTTCGAAGACATCAAAACCCTTCTGGGAGTGCTTCAAAGGCTGGTCGACCAGGGCAATACCGTAATCATCATCGAGCACAACCCCGACATCCTCAAGAGCGTGGACTGGCTCATCGACATGGGCCCCGAAGGCGGCCGCCGCGGCGGACTCATAGTGGCGCAGGGCACTCCGGAGCAGATTGCCAAAGACCCGGCGTCCGTCACAGGACCTTATCTGAAAGAAGTTCTGTAATCAAAAGACTTTTCTTATATTTGTAAGACCGGACTATAACCAATTTACCATATCGAAATGAAAAGATTCATCTTTGCGGCAACTGTGCTTCTGATGGTCTGCTCCTGCAGCCCGAAGCTCTACAATGTCACCAAATCCTACGACGACAAGCATTTCGCCCAACTCCAGGCGGTGATCGACAACCCCACCACGCCCAAGGGTACCGGCTACAGCTTCACCGAAGCCTCTGAAATCGGCCTCTCCGGCAAGATGTTCTACGACACCCCCAACCCCTATCACCGCGTCGACACGGTCAAATACAAGGGCATGACCAAGGGCGAGAACTTCCAGGCACGCTGCTCGGCCGGCATGGAGGTCATGTTCAAGACCAACTCCAGCACTATCAGCGTCAAGACCAAATGGGGCCAGCTCTACACCTCCGTGGCCACCATGCCCATCGCTTACAGAGGCTACGACCTCTATATCAAGAACAAGAAGGGCGAATGGCAGTGGGCCGCATCCGGCGCCACCAAACCGGAGAAAGGAGAGGACAACCTGGTGCTGATCAAAGACATGGCACCCGGCGAGAAGGAGTGCATCCTCTACCTGCCCAACTACTGCGAGATCGTTTCCTGCAAGATCGGCGTCGAGGTCGGATCCTACATCAAGAAGCTCGACGGACAGTTCCGGAACAAGATAGTGTTCCACGGCTCATCCTACACCCACGGCATCAGCACGAGCCGTCCCGGCATGAGCTATCCCATGCAGTTCATGCGCCACACCGGCCTTCAGGTTCTCGGATTCGGCATGAGCGGCAACTGCAAGATGCAGCCCTACTTCGCCGCGGTCCTTGAGGATGTCGAGGCCGACGCATACGTGTTCGACTCCTTCTCGAACCCAGACTACAAGATGATCCAGGAGCGCCTCCAGCCCTTCATCGACAGGCTGATCGCCGCCCATCCCGGCAAGCCCCTCATCTTCCAGCAAACCATCTACCGCGAGGCCCGCAACTTCTCCGTGACCTACAACGCCAAGGAGCAGGCCAAGCAGGACATGGCATCCTCGATGTTCGACCAGCTGCTCAAGGATCCCAAGTACGCCGACGTCTACTTCATCCAGACCGATGCCTGTGAGAAGGGCAGCCACGAATATTCCGTCGACGGTACCCATCCCGACGACCACGGCTACTATCTCTGGAGCAAATCCATCGAGAAACCTATCCTCGCCATCCTCGCCAAGTACGGAATCAAATAAGGACATTTGTCACAGATACCGGAAACGGTGCCGGGCTCCTGCTACAAAAATGCTAAGCATTTTCAAAGTCGCCCGGCACCGTTTCCGGTATCTGTAACTACCTGTTTAACTTCCCAGCATCAGCAAGGTGAGGCCGGAGAGCATCAGGAGCATGTTGAGGCCTTTGGCGCGGAGATTCCCCTCGTGGAAGAACCAGGCGCCGCAGAGGAAGGTCACGAGAACCGAGGAGCGGCGGACGACCGAAATGACGCTCAGCAAGGCGTCGGGCTGCTTGAGCGAGAAGAAATACAGGGCGTCGGCTCCGGTTATAAGCACCGCAACCAGCAGGATGGTCCAGTCCCAGCGGAACGGATCTTCGGACACCCTGCCCCTGCCGGCGATACGCTGGACCAGGAGGCACAGGGCCATCAGCGCGGTGATGAACAGGTTAGTCCAACTCTGCACGAAGAGCGGCTCCAGCCCCTGGATGATATGCTTGTCGTACAGGGCGCTGGCTACGCCGGTAACGATCGAGACGGCCATCCATATGAAACCCGTCTTGCGGGTCTCGGAACTCGCATCGCTCTTGGACGTATATCCAAGCAGGTACAGCGCCCCCAGAACCACTATGACTCCCGACCACTGCAGGGTGTTCAGCCTTTCGCCGAACAGAAGGATGGAAAACAGCACCACGAAAACGGGCCGCGAGGCTTTGACGGTGCTGACAGTGGTCAGCGGCAGCAGGCGGAGCGCCTCCATTCCGGAAATCCACGAAGCGGTGACCAGCACCGCCTTGAAAGCGAGCTGAAGATATGCGACGGCAGGTCCTGCCGAAAGCCAGGGCGATACGAACAGCGTGGAAAGCGCAGTCGCGACAAGAAGAACGGTGAGCACACCGTTCTTCTTGAGCGCCTGCTTCTTGGCGGCGTCGTAAAATCCCAGCAGTACGGCGGACAGAACCGCCATCAACACCCACATATCCTACTTCACTTCCACCCAGCGTCCGGGCACGAGGGCCGACACTGAGTCGTCATACATTGCGCCGCAGCTTACTGCAGGCAGATAGAACTTGCCGGGATATGTGGCGATAAGCTTGGTCTTCACCACCACGGAACCGCTTGCTCCCAGATTGAAGAAACTGTACACGCGGTCGTCGCGGATATCCTGATAGGTTACGCCTGACGGGAGAGCGGCACTGTCGGAATACAGACGGTCGTTCTGGATCTCCCAGCCAGAAGGGAACTTGTGGTTAAGGGCCAGGTCGCGCACTGCGGCGGCACCGGTGTTGGTAACGGTAACCACGGCGTATATGATGCGTCCGCGGGACAGGGTGTCCACTGCGACGGGCCTGTGGTTCTCGTCTTCGTAGCTCACCGTCATCTTGAGCTTGTTGCTCACGGGCTTCTCGGTGGATGCCGGAGGTATGCCGGTGACGGATACGGTCGCATAGAGGTTGCCGGTTCCGGAATTGTCGACCTTCACCTTGGGCGCCTTGGCGTCTTCTTTCACCGGCAGGGTGCGGATCTCGATGCAGCGGTCGCCGGAAACCTTCTGGTTCTTGCCGTCGAAGCTGTATGCTGCCTGTACGCCGCCGGCGTTGGTCCTGGCGTAGTCGGCCACGGCATAGAGACACCATGCGGTGGACTGGGTGCTCATGTAGACGTCCTTGTCGTTGAGCCTGCCGGCAATCTCGGAAGCGAGTTTGAATGCGTCTTCCTTGTTGTCGGTGAGCAGCATGGTCTTGAGCGCAACGGCACGGTTGCGGTCGACGCTGCCGTATGCCTCGTACTTGTTGTCGTCGTACTTGAGAGGGGCGGAGAGCTGGCGGGCAACGGACTTCTTGCCGTCAACCGCATACGCGGCAGCGAGCAGCCAGGTTGCGCCCGCAGGCATCTTCTTGACGTTCTCGCGCAGCAGGTTCATGGCTCCGCGCTGGGGCTTGCCTGCCATTGCGAGGGCATATACGCCGTATGCGCGGGCGGTGAAGTCCTCCTTGGAGTCGGACACGTTGCGGCCCAGCCAGGCAATGATTTCCTTCTTGAGGTCGGCGGGTACCGCATATCCGGCGCCTTCCGCCTCCTTGATGAAGTGCAGAGCGTAGGCGGTGCCGAAGAGCGAGGAGCTGTTCTGGCCGGGCCAGTAGCTCAGCGAGCCGTCGCTGCGGCGGAAGCTCTGCAGCCTGCGGATCGCGGCTTCCACGTTCACGCGGGAGCGCTTGAGGGTCCACTCGTCGCAGGTCATCAGCTTATCCATATACAGGCGCGGGAAGGCGCCGGACACAGTCTGCTCGAGGCATCCGTAAGGATAAGTCTCAAGATAGCGCATGCGAGAAGTGAGGTCGATGGAAGGCATGGTGGAGAGTTCCAGCTCCGCGGAGTTGGTGCCGGGGGTACCGAAAAGTTCCACGGGCAGCTCTGCGGAAGAGCCGGCGGCGATCAGCACGCCCTTGTTGCGGGTAACCTCAGGATTCGGGTTGAGAACGTCTATCTCGATGTCGTTCACCGACTTGTCTCCGTTGCACTCGGCGGTTGCGCTGACGTGGGCTATGCCCGTGCGGTCGCCGACCTTAAGCTCAAAGTAGCAGAGCTCCTGGCCTGCCTTCTCGCTGCAGATGGTCTGCTCGGAAGGTCCGTAGACCTGCAGCAGTTCGTCCGCCTTAACAGACACCTTCACGTTGCCGACGCCGTCCTTCATGGTGAGCAGGGTGACGGGCACCTTGATGGTCTCGCCGAGGTTGAGGGCACGCGGCAGGGTTGCCTGCACCATCACCGGCTTGGTCACGGTGACCTGCTTGTCGGCGCTGCCCTGGGCGCGGCCGTCGGTGGCAATCACCATGGCACGGAGAGCTCCGATGTACTGCGGCACCTGCACGCTGTGGGTGGCGTTGCGGCCTCCCTTGAGGGTGAAGGGACCGAGGTAGGCCACCACGGGTTTGAAGCGCTGGGCGTTCTGCGGCTTGAGGGCGCCGGTCGCCGCCTCGTCGTCACCGCCGATTGCGAACAGCTGCTCGATCTTGCCGCCGTAGGCTCCGATCACGTCGTCGTACTGGTCCCAGGTGCGCACGCGAAGGGCTTCCTTGGAGTAGAATGCCTTCCAGGCGTCGGGGGTCTTGAACGAGGTGAGGCCGAGCAGGCCTTCGTCGACCAGGGCCACGATGTAGCTCATCGCCTTGCCGTTCTTCTCCTTGACCTTGAACTTGAGTTCGGTCTCGGGCTTCACGTCGGCGGGGATGTCGAGTTCGGGCTCCAGATGCGATGCGGGATCCTCGACATTGAGGTTCTGCACGCCGTAGAGACGTATGGGGGCATCGTTGAGGCTGGTGGCGTGAGGCTGCACCAGGGTCACGAACGCGTAAACGTTGGGAAGCATCTCGGAGGTTACAGGCACCTTGATCTCGGTGCTTTCCTCGGAACAGTCGACCCAGCGGGTCTCCAGCAGACGCCCGCCCTTCTCGAGTGAAATCAGGGCGCGGCTGCCCTTTGACGAAGGTATTGTGAGCTTGGCGGTCTCGCCCACGCTGTATTTGTCTTTGTTGGCGCTGATGGCGAGCTTGACGGCGGCGTCGGAACTCTGGGTGCCGCCGCTGTAGTTCTCGTATGCCTCGCAGAGCATGGAGGTGGAATGGCCGCCGGTCTCGTCGGAGACGCGGATGAAGTAGAGTCCGTCGGGGGCGTTGGCCCAGTCGTAAGTGAAGCTGCCCTTGCCTCCGGCGGCGGTTACGTGCTTGTCGAAGTAGCGCTCCTTGCTCTTGCCGGACATGTAGCTGGCAATCTGCGAGGAGGAGTTCCACCACCAGCTCCAGTCGACGCGGTAAACCTCGACGTGCAGGTCGTTGACCGACACGGGCTTGCCGTCAGGGCCGACGGTGGCGATTTCGAACTTGTGGGACTTGCCTATCTTCAGGTACTCCTCGCCCCAGCCGGTGCGGTCCTTGTCGACCTTCATGCCCACGTAAACGTCGAACGGGGACATCTTGAAGGTGGAGACGCCGGTGCTGAATTCACCGGAGGGCTCGAAGGCGCGCATGGTGAAGGTTATGTCGAGCATGCCCGGCACGCCCTCGCCGCGGAGGTCCATGTTGGTGGACAGCGTGACCTGGCCGTTCTCGTCGGTGAGCATGTCGCGGTAATAGCGGGACTGGGAGGTGAATCCGCGGCTGTCGTCCTTGAAGTCGTAGTCCTCATAGCCCTTGAATGCCGTACGGGCGTTGGTGAGCTCCACGTCGCCGTTGACCTTGAGGCCGCTGCCGGGGGCTCCGTAGAGCCACTTGACAGTGAGGGTTCCCTCGCAGCTGCTCTTGGGCACCAGCCACTTGTCGTCGAAGGCGAGGCTAACGTCGAGCTTGTTGGGCTTGACGGTCTCGATCTTCACGCTCTTGTAGAAGTTCTGGCCGCCAACCTTGGCAACTACGGTCCAGGGGCCCGTAGGGGCGTCGGCGTCGGTCACGAAGGGGAAATGATAGATATGGCTGCCGTCGTTCTTGACGGTGCAGCTGCGCACCACCTGGCCGTCGGGGTTGCGGAGTTCCGCCACCACGGGATGTCCGATGGGCAGCTCCTCGCCGTCGGTCATGGTAATCATGCTGATGTGCAGGGTGTCGCCGGGGCGCCATACGCCGCGCTCGCCGAAGAGGTATGCCTTCAGTGCGCCTGCGGAGCTCTTGCCGCTCACGTCGAAGTTACTGGTAGACAGCGACTTCTCATTCCTGAGAGCGAGATAGGCGGCGCCCTTGTCGGAGGATGCGGTCACGTACTGTCCGCTGGGATGTCCGGCGAAGCTGACGCGTCCGTCCTTGTCGGTGACGCCCTTGTCGAGCTCCTGCAGCACGTAGTCGTACAGCTTCACGCGCACGCCCTTGAGAGGCTCTCCGCTGAGGATGTCGCAGGCGAAGATTTCCCATTTGTTGTCACCGCCCTTGGCGATGAGGGCCACGTCGCTGGCGAGCAGGAAGGTGTTGCGCTCGTCGTAGGTATCGTAGTCGCCGAAATATGTGTCGCTGTCCCAGAAATCCTCTTCCTCGAGGGGGTCGGTGCCGCGAATCTCCACGTGGTAGATTGCGCCCGGCTCGGGTTTGATGAGCTCGTCGAGACTGAGGGCGTAGTTGCGGACCTCACGGATGTGGGGGGCGTCGGTGCTGCCCAGGACCACAGTGGTGTCGGCCACGGTGCTGGCCACCTTGTACAGGTTGTAGCGGGCCTCGTAGCTGTCGTACTGCATGAACTGCAATATGTTGCTGGTGAACACCTTGCGCACCCTGAAACGGGCTCCGGCATAGCCGCAGGAGCTGAACAGCAGGTCCATCTTGCCGGTGGACGGCAGGAGTGTTCCCTTGCTCACGAGCCTGATCTCGGGAGTCGGGGTAGATTCCGAATCCCCGGTCTCGGTGTCGTCGTAAGTGTCGTAGCCGGCGTCGGCCGGGGACAGCGCCTCCACCTTGCCCTTTGCGGGTGCGGACCCTTTCAGGTTGATCCTGGAATTATCGTCATTCTGGCACGCGGAAAGCAGGAGTGCTGCAAGGGCCGCGGCGGCGAATAGTTTGGACAGTTTCATATTTATTGATTATATTTGTTTCAGATGCCCAAATTTAAGAAAATAATTTTGATATTGGCGCCTCTGGTGCTACTATATGCGTTCTGCCTGCCGTGGAAACTGTTCCGTTCTCCGGTGAGCGCAACCCTTACGGGCCGCGACGGAGTGCTGCTGGGTGCCCGTATCGCCGACGACGGCCAGTGGCGCTTCCCGCCCGCCGATTCGGTGCCGGACAAGTTCGCCAAGTGCATAGTCTGCTACGAGGACAAACGCTTCTGGTGGCATCCGGGAGTGGATTTCCTGTCGATTGGAAGGGCATTGCGGCAGAATGCTGCGCGCGGAGAGGTGGTGAGCGGAGCCAGTACCATCACCATGCAGGTGATACGCCTGAGCCGCCCCGACGCCCCGCGCAGCGTGCCGGAAAAGATGCTCGAAGCGGTGCTTGCTACGCGGCTGGAGATTCGGCACAGCAAACGCAAGATACTGCTCCTGTATGCTTCCAACGCGCCCTTCGGCGGCAATGTGGTGGGGCTTGACGCCGCGGCGTGGCGCTATTTCGGAAGGCCTGCCGGCGAGCTGTCGTGGGCCGAGAGCGCGATGCTCGCGGTGCTGCCCAACTCCCCCGCCCTCATCCATCCGGGGCGCAACCGCGAGCGGCTGCTGGAGAAGCGCAATTTCCTGCTCGACAAGCTCTGCGCCGAAGGGGTGCTGGACGAACTCGAGTGCGAACTCGCGAAGGACGAACCGCTGCCGGAGAAGCCTCTGCCCATGCCCGACAAGGCCTACCATCTGCTGGAGCGATTGCGTGCGGAAGGCGGCGACAAGGCGTACACCTGCAGCATTGACGCCGCCCTGCAGGAAAGGGTGAACGGGATAGCGCGCTCGCATTTCGCCCTGTATCACCAGAATATGGTGGACAATATGGGCATCCTGGTGCGCAGCGTTTCCGACGGCTCGGTGCTGGCTTATGTGGGGAACACCAAGGGCTTCGAGCCCGGGCTGCGCGGCGCCGACGTGGACATGGTTCCGGCGGCGCGGTCCAGCGGCAGCACGCTCAAGCCGCTGCTCTACGCGGCTATGCTGCAGAGCGGCGACATCCTTCCCGGCATGCTTATCAAGGACACTCCGTATAATTACAACAATTTCTCGCCGCACAATTTCAACCGCACCTTCGACGGGGCGGTGCCGGCGGACGAAGTGATTTCCCGTTCCCTTAACGTGCCGTCGGTGCGTATGCTGGAGCAGTATGGCGCCCCGCGTTTCCTGGATCTCCTGAAAAAAATGGGGTTCTCGACCATTACCAAGGACGCCGACCATTACGGCCTCTCGCTTATCCTCGGCGGCGCCGAGATCACCCTTGAGAGTCTGGCATGCGCATACCGGGATATGGCTGCGAAGCTGGCTTCGGACCCGGATGACATGCCGCGTGAACTGGCTTCCCTTCCGCTCAGCCGGGCAGCGATATACCTGACCTTCGAGGCGCTGGCGAAAGCCAACCGGCCGGAGGAGGAGGCCTCGTGGCGGGCGTACGCGTCGGGAAGGAAGATCGCGTGGAAAACCGGAACCAGCTGGGGGAACCGCGATGCGTGGAGCGTGGGAGCGACGAGGGAATACGTGGTCGGCGTGTGGGTCGGCAACAGCGACGGCGAGGGCCGTTCGCAGATGACTGGCGTCGGATATGCTGCGCCGGTGATGTTCGACGTGTTCGCGGCGCTTCCGCCGTCCCACTGGTTCAGCATGCCGGAGGACGAGATGGTGCCGCTGGAGGTGTGCTCGAAGAGCGGCCTTCCCGCCTCGCGCATCTGCCCGGAGCGCGACACAGTGTGGGTGCCCGACATCGAGCGGCGTCCCGACGAGTGCCGCTACCACCGCGTGGTGCATCTGGACGCCACCGGCGAATATTTGGTGAACAGCAGCTGCTATCCGGTGGAGAAGATGAAGGAGGCGGTGTGGTTCGTGCTGCCGCCGGCGATGGAGTGGTATTACATGAAGAACCATCTGGACTACAGGCCGCTGCCGCCCAAATATCCGGGTTTCGAATCCGGATCCGAGGGCCTGAATCCGATCGAGATCATATACCCTCAGCAAGGAATCACCGTGGTGACGACCGTGGGCCTGGACGGCCGCGGGCAGGGGGTGGTGGTGCGTGCGGCACACCGCGACACCAAGGCGGAGCTGTACTGGCATCTGGACGACCGCTACCTGGGGCGCACCCTTGGCGGGGAGCACGAGCTGATGATCCATCCGGAGCCGGGCATGCACCTTCTGGTGGTAATGGACGGCGAAGGTGCGTCCAGGGCTGTGCAATTTACTGTAAAATAATTATATTTGCGATATGAACAAGTACATGGAAATGGCCATCCGCGAGGCGCGGGAAGGCATACTCAACGGACACGGAGGCCCCTTCGGCACCGTAATAGTCAAGGACGGAGAAGTAGTGGGGCGCGGGCACAACTGCGTGCTGCGCGACAATGACGCCACCTGCCACGGCGAGGTGGCGGCCATTCGCGACGCCGGCCGGCACCTGGGCACCTTCGACCTGAGCGGCTGCGAACTCTACACCACCGGCGAACCCTGCCACATGTGCCTCTGCGCCTGCATGTGGGCCAATATCGACAAGATTTATTACGGCTGCAACATCGCCGACAACGGCATGATAGGCTTCCGCGACGACAAGTTCGACCGCATCTTCGGCGGCCGCGACAAGCTGGAAGGCTTCATGACCGAAATGGACCGCGCCGAGTGCCAGGACCTCTTCCGCGAGTACCTGACCCTGAATCCCCAGAAGTACTAGTCGGCTTTAACCCAGAGATAGACTTTATCCCCGCGGCGTACGTGCTCTCCGCTCGTGCCCACGGGGATTAATACTGATGCACGGCTGCCTTTGGGCGCAGTCTGGCAGGGCTGGAGGTTTACGCGCATGTCGCTGACGGTCACCTCAGTGACGCCGCTGGTAGCGCCAATGACCATGATTTCGTCGCCAAGGTGCAGGTCGGTGGCCTCGACGGTGATTTCCGCGACCCCGATGCGGTCGAACCAGTTGCTGATCTTGCCGCAGTAAACCTTGCGGCGGGTGGCCTGGGAGCCGTAGACGTCGCTCCACTGGCCAAGTTTCGCTCCCTGGTAATAGCCGTCCCAGAACCCCCTGTTGAACACTTCGGCGAGCTTCTCCTTCAAGGAGGCCGCCAGCTCGGGAGTGTAAGTTCCCTCGCACACTGCATCCGCCGCCTTGCGGTAGCAGGATGCGCAGCGCTCCACGTAATCGGCGCTGCGGGCGCGGCCCTCGATCTTGAATACACGCACGCCGCTGTCCACCATGCGCTGCATGAACTCAATGGTGCAGAGATCCTTGGGCGACATTATGTATTTGTTGTCGACGTTCAGTTCGTAACCGGTTTCCAGGTCGGTGACTCCGTAACCCCGGCGGCAGATCTGCATGCATGCACCGCGGTTGGCGGAGTATCCGGTTGCGTGCAGGCTGAGGTAGCATTTGCCGCTCACGGCCATGCAGAGCGCCCCGTGGGCGAACATCTCTATCCTCACCGGCTTGCCGGAGGGGCCGCAGATGTTCTCGCGCACTATGGCCTCGTGGATGTCGCGGACCTGGTCGAGGTTGAGTTCGCGGGCCAGCACCACCACGTCGCACCACTGCGACCAGAAGCGCAGCGCCTCGATATTGGAGATGTTGAGCTGGGTGGAGGCATGCACCTCGAGCCCGATCTGCCTGGCATACGAAACGGCGGCGATGTCGGAGGCGATAACCGCATCAACGCCGGCGGCGAGCGCCGCATCCATGGCCTCGTGCATGGGCTGAAGATCCTCCTGATACAGCACTATGTTCAGCGTGAGGTAAGCCTTGACCGACGCCTCGTGGCAGATTCGAACCACCTCCGCAAGGTCTTCGGGAGCGAAATTATTGGCGCTGCGAGAGCGCATGTTCAGGGTGCCGACCCCGAAATACACGGAATCCGCGCCACCCTGTATCGCTGCCATCAAACACTCAAAATTGCCTACCGGCAGCATGATTTCGAGCTTATCCATCACTCGAACTTGAATGAACTTGCCTTCCTGAGAATCTCATCCAGCTGCGAATCGTAGCGGACGCGGACCTTCACGCCGTCGGGCTGGAAATAGTAGCGGACCACGATCTTCTCTTCGATGAAGGGTATGATCTCATCCTTCTTGATGCGGAGGAACTCTTCCTTCTCCATGTCGAGGGCCTTGCCCAGGGCCTCCAGCTCGGCGCTCATTGTCTCCTCGAGGCCGTCGCGCTTGAGTTCCTTTCGCATACCGTCATAGTATGTGCGGGCGCTGGATCGGTAGTCGAAGGTCTTGCCCTTGGCGAACTCTATGAAGTCCTCGTAATCGGCGTCGGTGAACCGGAAGTCGTCGGTGGCGGGGATGGTGCGGTGGTTGCGCACGTATTCGAGGGCGTACTGCTCCACCACTCCGTTCATCACCAGCGAATAGGTCAGGCGGCTGTATTCGTGCGGCTTGACCACTATATCGGGAGTGATTCCGCCGCCGTCGCGCACGGTGCGTCCCATCGCGGTCTTGAATTCATGGGTAAGCGAATCGGGAATGTGCCCCACGCTGCCGTCTTCGTTGCGGCGGGAATAGTCGATGGCCTGCACGCAGCGGCCGCTGGGGGTGTAATACTTGGCCGTAGTGAGCTTGAGCTGGCCGCCGTAGGGCAGCGGGCGTATGCTCTGCACCAGGCCCTTTCCGAAGGTGCGGGTGCCGGCGATTATGGCGCGGTCGAGGTCCTGCAGCGCTCCGGACACGATTTCGGAGGCCGAAGCGGAACCGGAATCGACCAGTACTATGAGCGGCAGTTCCGTATCGAGCGGAGCCTTGGTGGTGCGGTTCACGTAAGCGGAGCTCTCGTCGCGGCCCTTGGCGGTTACGACCACGGAGCCCTTGGGCACGAAGATGGAAACGATGTCGACCGCCTCCCCCATCAGGCCGCCGCCGTTGCCGCGGAGGTCGAGCACCAGGGTATCGAGCCGCTCGCTCTTGCGCATGCTCTTGATAGCCTCGCGCAGCTGCTCACCCACCCCTTCGGTGAATCCGGTCTGCAGGATGTATCCCACTC
Source organism: Bacteroidales bacterium (assembly GCA_016288775.1). GTDB lineage: Bacteria > Bacteroidota > Bacteroidia > Bacteroidales > UBA932 > Cryptobacteroides. The sequence continues at coordinate 35,967 of JAEELG010000022.1, forward strand.
CGGGGCGCAGGAATCCGGCATATTCGATGTCGGGAAGGTGGATGGTCTGGCGGGTGATGCGCACGTCCTTGAGCTCTCCGGTGTAGACTTTCTTCACCTTGAAGAGCACCTTGGTGCCGGGGGTGCCGCGCATCTTTTCGCTGCATTCGGCGCTGTTCAGGCCCTTCACGCTCTCGCCGTCGATGGTCAGGATTTCATCGCCGCAACGCAGGCCGCTGCTGTACGCCGGGGAGTCCTTGTAGGGCTCGTTGATAATCACGTTGCCCTGCAGGTCCGGCTTGTAGATAACGGCGCCGATGCCTCCGTAGGACTTGTTAATCATCATCCGGAGGTCTTCGTTCTCCTCTTCCGGCACGTAAACGGTGTAAGGGTCGAGGTCGGCGAGCATGGCGTCAACGCCGGCGCGCTCGATGCGGTCGACGGGGAGCGAATCCACATAATTGCGGTTGAGCTCCTTGAGTATAGCGCTCTGAATCTCGGTCCATTTGCCGAGTTTGAAGCTCTTGGACTGCGCTCCGGCGCCCGTGGCGAGCAGGAGCGTCATCAGTATTATGACTGTTTTTTTCATATTTCGTGTTCATTGAGCCATGCGGCCATGGCGCGGAGGGCCTTGCCGCGGTGCGAGATGGAGTTCTTGACGTCTTCGGGCAGTTCAGCCACGCTCCGGTCGGGATAGTCGTCGGCGATGAAGACGGGGTCGTATCCGAATCCGCCGGAGCCGCTGCGCCCGTATGCGATGCGCCCCTCCAGCGTCCCTTCGAAGAAATGCCTTTCGCCTCCTGCAAGCAGGGTGACGACGCTGCGGAAACGGGCCGTACGCGCCTCTCCGGGGTGCTTTTCGAGTTCCCGCAGGAGGGTGTCGATGTTGGCGGAGAAGTCGTGGTCGACGGGAAGCGGGAGGCCGTCGCGGCGCGCCACGTCAACGGCAAAACGGGCCGCATGCGCTCCGGGCGCGCCTCCGAGGGCGTCCACTTCGAGCCCGGTGTCGTCGGCGAAGCAATCAAGTCCGCACATCGCGCGGAGCGCCTCTGCCTTCTGTATCGAGTTCTCTTTCAGCGTCATTGCGGTCTCGGGCAAGTCGGCGTCGATTCCCAGGTCGGCGGGACACACAAGCTCCACGCCGGGGCCCAGGATCTCGCGCGCCTCGCGGAGTTTGCCCTTGTTGCCGGTGGCGAATACTAGTTTCATACTGCAAATATAATTATTATCTTTGTGGGTATGTTTGACAACGACATCAAATTTCCTGCCGAACCCGCGGGACTCTACGATCCTTTGCGATATATGATCAGCATAGGCGGCAAAAGGCTCCGCCCGAAGCTGTGCCTGACGGCCTGGGGGCTGTATTCATCCAACCCGGGGCCCGAAATAACGGAACCCGCCGCCGCACTGGAACTTTTCCACACCTTCACCCTCATGCACGACGACATCATGGACCGCTCGCCGCTTCGCCGGGGCGTGCCCACGGTGTGGAAGAAGTGGAGCGAAGACACCGCCATCCTCAGCGGCGACGTGATGCTGATCGAGGCCTACAAGCGCATCGTGAAGGCTCCTGAGCGCTGCCGCGCAAAGGTCCTCGACCTCTTCACGGAAACGGCCGCACAGGTGTGCGAGGGGCAGCAGCACGACATGGACTTCGAGTCCAGGGACGACGTCAGCATCGCCGAATACGGCATGATGATAGGTCTCAAGACCGCAGTGCTGCTGGCATGTTCCGCCAAGATCGGAGGCCTGCTGGCAAACGCCCCCGAATACGACTGCGAGGCGCTCTACCGCTACGGCTACGAGCTCGGCATGGCCTTCCAGATAGCCGACGACTACCTCGACGCGTACGGCGACGAGAAAGTGTTCGGCAAGCCCATCGGAGGCGATATCCTCAACTGCAAGAAGAGCTGGCTCACGCTGCGCGCAGTCGAGAAAAGCGACGACCCTGCGGCGTTCATGCAGCTGTTCCAGAAGGCCTGGTCCACCCCTGAAGAGGGCAAGGCAAAGATAGAAGCCGTTCGCGGCGTGTACGACGCCCTCGGCGTACCGGCCGACGCCCGCGCCGAGATAGCCCGCTACTCCGAACGGGCCCTCGAAGCCCTCGAAGGACTGCATGCCGACACTACCCCGCTCAAAGATTTCGCCGAACGCCTGGTAGGACGGGCCAAATAATGGAAGCCACCGTAGTCAAGAACGCAGGCAGCCACTTCCTGCTGAGCCCCCTGCCCGAATGGGCCCCCTTCCCCGCCGTTCTGAGAGGAAGGGTGAGGCTGGAGCGCAGCGGCGCCACGAATCCCGTGGCCGTGGGCGACAGGGTGCGGTACGAACTCGACGGCGCCCCCGCCGACGAACTGCATCCCGCCGTCATCAAGGAGGTGCTCCCCCGTTCCAACTACATCATACGCCGCAGCACCAACCTGTCGCGGCAGTCGCACGTGATTGCGGCCAACCTCGACCAGGCCATTCTGGTGGTGACGCTCTACTTCCCCGAAATCAAGCTCCCCTTCCTCGACCGGCTGCTGGTGACATGCGAGGTCTACGGAGTGCCGGCGGTGATAGTCCTCAACAAGCTGGACCTCTGCCGCGACCTGGCGCCGGAGCAGGTGGAAGCGTTCTGCGACATCTACCGCGGCGCCGGATACAAGGTGGTTGAGTGCTCAGCACTGACCGGCGAAGGCATCGAAGAGCTGCGCGGACTCTGCAAGGGGCGCACGTCGCTGGTGAGCGGCGAGTCCGGAGTGGGCAAATCATCAGTGATCAAGGCGCTGGATCCTTCGCTCGACCCCAAGGTGGGGCGCATCAGCGAGGCGCACCTCCAGGGCCGGCACACCACTTCGCTGTACGAAATGTATCCCCTCGCCTGCGGCGGTTTCATCGTCGACACCCCCGGTTTGCGCGGCTTCGGCCTGGTCGACCTGGAGAAGGAGGAGATATCCAAATACTTCCCGGAGATGCTGCGCGTGGCGGACAACTGCCGTTTCGTGCCCTGCACCCACACCCACGAACCCGGATGCGCCGTGAAGGCGGCGCTGGAGGACGGGAGTATCAGTCCCGAACGTTACAATTCCTACCTCGGCATGCTCGAGGAAGACAAAAAGTTCCGCTAGGCATGAAATTCCCGACCTTCGTAGTGTACTTTCTCCTTGGCCTCGCAGCGGACCTGTACATCTGGAACGTCTTCGCGTTCATTCCCACGCTGGTCATCCTGTGCTGCCTGCCGTTCATCGGCAGCGGCCGGAGGTACACCGACGCCGTGCGGATTTTTTCCTACGTCTACTTCATATTCGAGCTACCCAAGATCCTGTATGCGCTGCTGTCGCTGATACTGCCGGGTTTCGTTGCCGCAGCGGTCGGAATCTGCGTGGGCCTGTTCTTTGCCACGATGATTTTTTACATGTCGAGGCACCTCGTCGTAAACCGGCTGGAACTGGATTTCGAAGGGCTGCCCGATGGCTTCGACGGGCTGGAATTCTGCCAGCTGTCCGACTTCCACCTGGGTTCGTACGGCCGGAACTGCCGCTATGTGACCCGCATCATCGATACCGCCATGAAGCTCTCTCCGGAGCTGATCCTGTTCACCGGCGACCTGGTGAACTTCGACATTTCGGAGACCGATACATATATGGACGAACTGGCGCGCATGAAGGCTCCGATGGGCGTCTATGCCATTCGCGGCAACCACGATTACCTGCTGCACGGGCCTCTGGACGAGCCGGAGCGGGTCAAAGCCACGGAACGGCTGAACGAGCTCGAAAGGGGGCTCGGATGGAGGGTGCTCCTCAACGAGAACGTCACCCTCGAAAGGGGCGGCAGCACCATCGCCCTGGCCGGGGTGGAGAACATATCTGCCAATCCCTTCTTCGCCAGGATGGGAGGTGACCTGGGCAAGGCCCTGGAGGGCATACCGCAAGGCGCCTTCACCATCCTGCTTTCGCACGACCCTTCACTCTGGAGCAAGGACGTGGCTCCCCGCGGCGACGTTGCGCTTACGCTTTCGGGACACACCCACGGGCTCAAATACAAACTGGCCGGCTTCCGCCCGTCGCACTGGCGGCTCCCCTACCATCAGGGAGTTTTCACCGAAGGCGGTTCCGTGCTGCACGTATCGGGCGGCCTGGGCAGCGCCTTTGCCTTCCGCCTTGGCGGCTACCCGCGGATAGACATGATTACCCTTAGGAAAAAGCATTAAAACAATACGCTTATGGACAAATGGTTATTTATCGTCAACCCGGCTTCCTCGTCAGGATTCGGAAAAGATCTCTGGAAGGAATCCGAGAAGGTGCTCCAGGTCGGGGGTCTCGAGGTAGAACATGTCATCACCGGGCATCCCGGTCATGCTATCGAGATTGCCTCTGAAGCCGCCGCGAAAGGCTACAGGAAATTCATAGCCGCGGGCGGTGACGGCACCATCCACGAGGTCATGAGCGGCCTGCTGCGCTATTTCGACGCCAGCGGCGCCGACCCGGGCGACTTCACCCTCGGCGTGCTGCCCTACGGCACCGGCAACGACTGGATCCGCACCGCGAAAGTCCCCGCCGACATGCTCGAAGCCGCACGCTGCATTGTCCGCGGCAACACGGCGAAGGAAGACCTGGTGCGCCTGACCTTCGACAACGGCGTATTCTGCATGGCGAACATCGGCGGAATCGGCCTCGACGCCGACATCTGCTACCACACCAACAACCTCAAGAAGAAGGGTCACAAGGGTTCGCTGCTTTACAAACTGGTGGCGCCGTACTCGATCCTGTCGCGCAAGCGCAGCCCGGTGGAGGTGGTCTGCGACGGCGAAACCATCTACAAAGGCAAACTGTACTCCGCAGTTATCGCCAACGGCATCTACCGCGGCGGCGGAATCAAGCAGAACGAGGATGGAGGGCGCTGGGACGACGGCCTGCTGGAACTGTCCATCATGGGCGGAGTAAACCGGATCAAGGCCATGCAGCTCATGATGCACGTGTTCTCCGGCGACTTCGCCACCCTGCCCGGTATCATCACAAAGCGCTTCCGCAAACTGACCGTAACGCCACTCGGCGCTACGTCCAGGGTTGAATCCGACGGCGAGCTTCCCGGCACTCTGCCGCTCACCGTGGAGCTCACCGGCAAGCAGATCAACATAATCGTTCCGTAATGGGAAAGGGATCCGTTTGGGAAACACGCCTGGGCATTTCGGGCAGGTTTCTGAGGGTTCTGGGCTGGTTAGTTGCCAATACCGTCCAGCGCCCGAAGCTGTGCGGCCCCAAAGTCCGGCTCGACGAGCCCACCATATTCGCCATCAGGCACGTAGGCCTCATGGACCCTCTGATGCTCATGGCCAAGTACCCGGGCAAGGTCCTGCACCCCCTGGCCGCAGTGGATTACTTCGAGAAGAACGCGTTCACCCGCTGGTTCTACAAGAGCGCCCAGTGCATTCCGATCGACAGGAAAAACGGATCACAGGAGTGGCTGGATCTGTCGATGAAGGCGCTGGCAAAGGGCGAAAGCGTCATCATAGCCCCCGAAGGGCGGCGGAATAAATCCGGAAAGGGCGTACTGCCCTTCCGCTGGGGCGTATCTATCCTTGCCGAGAAGAGCGGAGCGAGGGTGGTTCCCGTGTGGAACGAGATGTGGAAGTTCCCGCACCGCTACCGCCTCGCCATGGGAGAGCCAATATACCTGGGCTCCATGCCGGAAGGGTGCTCGAGGGGAGACTGGCTGCATGTCCAGACAGCCAGGATCCAGGACGCCGTAGAGGCTCTTGAGAAAAGGGCAAAGGCTTAGAACAGCCAGCCCAGGGTTATATAGCTGGCCTTACGCATACGCACTGGCTGGGGAGCCTCGAAAGCCGACCCCAGCTGCCAGCGCATGTCCCATTGCATCAGGATGTTCCCTACCTGGACACCGAACACCATCGCCAGACCGCCCTGGTCGGGCTTGAGTTTCCATTCGGGAGCGGTTGAGCTGAAGCTGTGCGAGAACACATGGCTGTAGTAACCTCCGAATCCTGCGAAGAATACGTTCGAAGAGCTGTCGGAACGGATCATGAGGTACGCCGGAACGGTGAGAGCACGCTGGGAGAAGGTCTGCGGGTGCCCGAGAGGCTCGTCAAGCGCAGGGAAACGCGAACTCGCCTGCTCGAACAGCGCCTGCACCTGCACGCCAGCCATACCCATGTTCAGGCAACCCACGAGACCGCCGCTGTAATCCATGGCGGCGTCCGAAGTCATCGATGCCGAAGGGAAATGCAGCGAGGCGGACCCGAGGCTGCCGATTACTCCTCCCTGGAAGAGCGGAGCCTTGCCGAGATGCTTCGGGGCCACCTTGCCGCTGGCGGCGAAAGCGGGATCCGATGCCGAGATGGCGGCCAAGTCGGCGATATATCCTGAAACTTTGTCAAGGCCTTCGTAATCGATGAGATCGGCCTTGTCTTCCGGCTTGTGATACGGCGACTTGAGACCTGTGGTGACGGCCAGCGTAGGCACCTGCTTCTTTGCGAAGCCCTCGGTGTCGGTCGCGGTGAAGGCGGAGTTTTCAAAATCCTTCAGCTTCAGCTTGATGGCATTGCGTTCGGCGGGCTCCTTAAGGAGAGACTTGCCGTCCTTGATGGTCGCCACGCCTTCCATGATGAGCTTGCCGCTTTTTCCGTACCAGCCGACCATGTCGATGCTCATCATGAGCTTGATATGCTCGATGCCGATTACCGTATCGAGGAATTCAGCCAGATACTCGGAGCCGTAGAGTCCGATCTCTTCGGCGTCGAAAGCAGCGATGATCACGCTGCGCTTCAGATCTCCCTGCCTGGCGCACAGCTCGCGCGCCACCTCGATCAGGGCGGCGCTGCCGGATGCGTTGTCGTCGGCTCCAGGATAGATCTTGCCATGCTTTATTCCGAGGTGGTCGTAATGGGCGCCGAGCACTATGTATTCGTCTTTGAGCTCGTTGCCTTCGATGAGTCCGACCACGTCGGTGTACTGATTGCCTTTCTTCTGGAAGTGCACCAGGAAGTCGCCGTTGAAGAAAGGCTTCACGCCGCACTCCTTGTAGCGCTCGACAATGTAGTCGCGCGCCTTGATGGCGCCGGCGCCGCCTGCGGCGCGTCCGTGGAGCGAGTCGGAGGCAAAATAATATACGTACTCAGCGAGTCTTTCGCTTCGTGACTGGGCGCTTGCTGCGAATTGCAATAGCAGCGCGAGAAAGCTCAGGAACAGAGAAATCTTCTTCATTTTCAATTAATTCGTAATCCAGGAGGCGTTGCTCCAGATTGGCGTTCTTAACTCTGATGCGCACGCGGTCGCCAAGCCGGAACTCACGTCCGGTACGGCGTCCGCACAGGCGGTAATGCGGTTCGTCGAATTCGTAGTAGTCGGAGCGCATCTCGCGCAGCGGCACCATTCCTTCGATGTGGGTTTCGTCTATCTCGACGTACATGCCCCATTCGGTCATGCCCGAAACGGTGCCGTCGAACTCCATGCCTATCTTGTCCTGCATGTACTCCACCAGCTTGTATTTGACGCTGGTGCGCTCTGCGTCGGCGGCAACGAGTTCGCGTTCGGAGGCGTGCACGCACTCCCTCTCGAACTTGGCCTTGTCGGCGGAATCGCCTCCGCGGAGATAAATCGACAGCAGCCTGTGCACCATGAGGTCGGGATAACGGCGGATAGGCGAAGTGAAGTGGGTGTAGAAGGTGAATGCCAGTCCGTAGTGACCTATGTTGTCGGTGCTGTAAACGGCCTTGGCCATGGAGCGCAGGGCTATGTTCTCGAAGGCCTCGTATTCGGGTTTGCCCTTGGCGGATCCAAGCAGCTCGCGGAGCGATTTGGCCGCGCCTTTGCCGCTGGTGGCCTCCGCCATCTTGTATCCGAAGTTGGCGGCGAAGCCCCTCAGGCCCTCGAGTTTCTCGAAATTGGGCTCGCCGTGCACGCGGTAGACGAATGTCTTCGCGCTCTTCATCGCCACGCCGTTCATCTTGCCGCCGGTGCCCACGAATTCGGCCACGGTGCGGTTGGCGAGCAGCATGAATTCCTCGATGAGGTTGTTGGACTCGCGTGCTATCTTCTGGTATACGCGGAGCGGTTTGCCGGAATCGTCCACCTCCACCTTCATTTCCGGACGGTCGAAGTTGATTGCGCCGGCGCGGAACCGGGCTTCGCGCAGGATGCGGGCCAGTTTGTCGAGGGTCAGGATCGCATCTTCCACCGGGGTGCGTTTGCCTTCCTCCGGCGGGTTGTCGATCACCGCCTGGGCGGTCTCGTAGTCGAGACGGGCGTTGGAACAGATGACCGTGCGCCCTATCCAGCGCGACTTGACGGCGCCCTTGGGGCCCATCGTGAACACGACGGAGAAGGTGAGCTTGTCTTCGTCCTGGCGCAGCGAACAGAGCTTGTTGCAGAGTTTCTCGGGCAGCATGGGGACGGTACGGTCCACCAGGTACACGGAGGTGCCGCGCTCGCGGGCTTCCAGGTCGACGGCTGAGCCTACCTTGACGTAATGCGACACGTCGGCGATGTGCACGCCCACCTCGTAGTTGCCATCGGGGAGCTTGCGGAGCGACAGGGCGTCGTCGAAGTCCTTGGCGTCCGAAGGGTCTATGGTGAATGTGAGGACGTCGCGGAAGTCCTTGCGTCCCTTGAGGTCGTTTTCTGTGATTTCCTCGGGTATCTTGTCCGCAGCATGCTCCACTTCGTTCGAGAACCGGTAGGGCAGGTTGAATTCGGTGAGGATGGCATGCATCTCGGTCTCGTTGTCGCCGGGAGTGCCGAGCACGTCGGTCACGTGGCCGCGGGGGCAGGGGTCCTTGCGGTCCCAGCGGTCCACCACGGCGGCGACCTTCATGCCAATCTTTGCGCCCATAGAGCGGGCCTGTTCGGCGTCAACCATGATGTCGTAGGGCATCTGCTTGCTCTGCATGAGAACCCACGCCTGGGCGCCGACGAAGTGCATGTAGCCCACGAACGGGGCCTTGCTGCGCTCGAGTATCTCCACCACCTCGCCTTCGCGGCGCTTGCCGGAACTGCCTCCCTGGTGGGTGACGGCTACACGCACCAGGTCGCCGTTCAGGGCCTGGCGGGTCTTGGAGGCCTTTACATACACGTCGTCGTCCTGTCCTTCGATGATGACGAAGATGAATCCGTCGCGGGTCATCTGGACCTTGCCGACGTACTGAGGAACCTGCTTGCGGCCGCTGCGGGAACTGCGGGCGCCCTGCTTGCGCGTCTGCTGACGCTTATCTTTCTTTTTCTTCATGCTTAGTTGTGGCTTAGTAGCATCTTGAGGCCGCCGGGACCGGGAACGAACTCGATTTCTTCGGCGCAGGCCGGCACCAGGACGCAGCCGTCAGCGGCGATTTCCGTGGTTTCGGAGCCGCATCGCAGGGTGCCTGAGCCTTCCAGGCACATCACGATGACGAAGCTGTCCAGGCCACGGAGGTCCCTGGTGAAGGGCGCGTCCAGGTCGAGCACCGACGTGGTGAAATAGTCGCAGCTTACCAGAGGGACTTCGGAGTCCTTGCGAGGCTCGTATTGAGTCCGATATTCCGGGTACACCCTGTAGTCGAGGGCCTCCTTCGCAAGCTCCGTATGGAGCGGGCGGAGCTTGCCGTCCAGACCAGGGCGGTTGTAGTCCCAGATACGGTAAGTAGAATCGGAAGTCTGCTGGATTTCAGCGATATAGCTGCCGGGCAGAAGAGCGTGAACGCGGCCGGTTGGAATGAAGAACACATCTCCGGCCTGAATCCTGTGCCTGGCGATCACATCGGTTATGGTGCCGTCGTGAACCTTGCTCTCGTATTCCTCCGGGGTGATTTCCTGAGCGAATCCGGCCATGAGCTCGGCGTCCTTCTCCGCCCTGATCACATACCACATCTCGGTTTTGCCGTGCAGGCCCTGGCGCTTCTGGGCGAACTCCTCGGAGGGATGGACCTGGATGCTCAGTGGCGCATGGACGTCGAGGAACTTGACCAGCAGGGGGAACTCGTCGCCGAAGCGCCGGTAATTCTCACACCCTAGCAGCCGTTCCTTCTCCTTAGCCACCAACTCATTGATTGTCATTCCCTTGCAAGGGCCGTCGGAGACCACCGACATCCTTTCGGGATACCCCGACAACACCCAAAGTTCCGAGCCCCACACCATGGGGCGAAGTATAGGTTCAAGACGATACATACTACAAAGGTAACAAAAAAAACGGTAGCTGCCGCAAACAAAAAAAGGCCCGGGTCCTTCTGGACTCGAGCCTTTCGAAAAGCGCCCCGAAGGGCAAATATAAAAGTAGCGTAGCTGCCGCAAACAAAAAAGGCCCGGGTCCTTTTGGACTCGAGCCTTTCGAAAAGCGGCAGCTACCTACTCTCCCACCTGGTGGGGCAGTACCATCGGCGCTAGTGAGCTTAACTTCTCTGTTCGGTATGGGAAGAGGTGGATCCTCACCGCTATAACCACCGCAGTATATTACTTGAGAGAGATAATCTGGCCTCTCGGCCAAGGGAAAGATCTCGGGCTATTAGTACAGGTCAGCTGAACACGTTACCGTGCGTACACTTCCTGCCTATCAACGTGGTAGTCTCCCACGACCCTCTAGGGAACATTCATCTTGAAGACGGCTTCGCGGTTAGATGCTTTCAGCGCTTATCCAGACCCAGCGTGGATACCCGGCGGTGCTGCTGGCGCCAAAACCGGTATGC
>JAEELG010000023.1 GCA_016288775.1 Bacteroidales bacterium
CACCGTACTCTACCGGATATCGTTCAGCACGCTCTTCCAGGAATGGCAGAACACCGAAGAGGCCACCCGCGTCAGCAAGGCCTTCGAGAACGTGTTCCTGCTGCCGATGCCAGCTGCGGAGGCAATGGTCACCGTGGAGCTGTACGACCCGCACGGGCGCGTCTGCGCCACCATGACTCACCCCGTCAACCCCGCCGACATCCTGATTCGCCCCGCTACCGGCAAACCGGAAACGAAGGACCTCCACATAGGGGGCCCCGTCGACAAATGCATTGACGTGGTTATAGTCGCCGAAGGCTACACCAGGGCGGAGATGCCGCAGTTCTACAAGGATGCCGAAGAAGCCGTGAAATCGATATTCGCCCACGAGCCCTTCGGCAGCCTGCGCGAGCGTTTCAACTTCCGCGCGGTGGCGCTGGAGTCGGGAACGAGCGGCGTAAGTATCCCCGGCAAGGCGGTCTGGGCAGACACTCCCCTGCACTCCGGATTCAATACTTTCTACTCCGACCGCTACCTCACCACCCTGCACCTGAAAGATCTCCACGACGCGCTTGCGGGCGTGCCTTATGAGCATATCATAATTCTCGCAAACACAGACAATTACGGAGGAGGGGGAATATACAATTCGTATACCCTCACAACGGCTCACCACCGCCAGTTCAAGCCTGTCGTGGTGCATGAGTTCGGCCACAGTTTCGCGGGCCTCGCAGACGAGTATTTCTACGACGACCAGTACAGCGACTACTATTTCCCCGACAGCGAGCCCTGGGAGCAGAACATCACAACGATGTACGACTTCGCTTCCAAATGGCAGGACATGCTGGGCACGAACGGAGTAAGCGTGTACGAAGGAGGCGGCTACAAGAGCAAGGGCGTCTGGCGCGGCTGCGAGAACTGCCGCATGAAGACCAACACAGCATCCGGCTTCTGCCCCGTCTGCCAACGTGCCATCGAACGCATGATCCGCTTCTATACAGACTGAATTCAGCAGACTCTGCCTCCAAAAAATGTAGCCACCCTCGGCTCATAAGAGGGAGGGGCCCACAAGCTTTGCGCAGTGGGAGGGGTCGCGAAGCGACGTTTTTGGAGGCAGAGTCTGCTGAATTCAGAATACTACAGCTATAGAAGCGGTGTAACTGTTGGTAAAAGGATCGATTCCGGGAGCAATAGCGACCTGCGTTTTTGTGCCGAGGCCGTCCCATTCGATGGTGGGAATGCCGAAGAGATTCTTGACTGGTTCGAGGAGCCAGCCGCCGACATGAGCCGACAGGATGCCGATTCCGGCACCGGCAAGGACGTCCGTCACCCAGTGTCTCTTCAGCCACACCCTCTCGGCGCCGGTATAAATTGCAACCGCATAGGCTCCGCCGCCCCAGCCCCAGCCGTAATCCATGCGCGTAAGTTCCGCGCCCGTGAAAGCGAAAGTCGTATGCCCGGAAGGGAAAGACCTGTCGTCGCTTCCATCCGGCCGCACACGGTGGACCGTATACTTCAGGAGATACCCGGTAGATAGTGATACGGAATATGCAATCACGTTCTCTATGGCGCGGTCCACAAAGGCATGGTTAGCCGGTACTCCCACAAGCCCCAGGCCCATGTGCATGGTCGCAGGCACGAAGCGCGTATAGTCGGATACGTTGTGGAACTGCGCCTGCGCACTGAGGCACAGGCACATAAGCACAAGTGCAGCGGTAAGCCTCCGGGCCATCGTCAGGCAATTTGAGGGCGCCCGGGACGCTCCTTGCGCTCGCTTCCTTCGAGACGGCGCTCCTCCATCTTGCCGTCCTGCAGTTCGGCATAGTCGGCGCGGGCGTTGAAGATATCGATGGCGGTGAAAATCGCCGAGCGCATGGACTGCGGATCGGCCTCGTCGCGTCCGGCCATGTCGTATGCTGTGCCGTGGTCGGGCGACGTGCGCACTATGGGCAGGCCTGCGGTATAGTTGACGCCGTCTTCGAACGAAAGAGCCTTGAACGGGGCGAGGCCCTGATCGTGATACATGGCAAGCGTGGCGTCGAAGCGCTCGTAGTGGCTCAGGCCGAAGAATCCGTCGGGAGAATAGGGACCGAATGCCATGATGCCTTCGGCGATTGCCTCGGCAATAGCGGGCATGATGATGTCCTGTTCCTCGGTGCCGAGCAGGCCGCCGTCGCCGCTGTGCGGATTGAGGCTCAGCACGGCGATGCGCGGAAGGTCGATTCCGAAGTCTTCCTTGAGGGAATTGTTCATCAGGCGCAACTTGCTGAGTATCTTGTCTTTATTGATGGAGCGAGGCACGTCTTTCAGGGGAATGTGGCCGGTGACGACTCCAAGGCGAAGCCTGTGGCTGGTCATGAGCATGGTCACGTCGGAAACCCCGAACTGTTTCTGCAGATACTCGGTGTGACCCGGGAATCCGAAGCCTTCGCCGGACATGGCCTTCTTGTTGATGGGGCCGGTGACGAGCGCATCGATGAGTCCCGCCTTCACGTCGTCCACGGCACGCGCAAGCGCGGTGATGGCCGCCTTGGCGGACTCGGGCGTGGCCTGGCCGGGCTCGGCGAACACGTTCTCCGGCAGGCAGTTGAGTATGTTGATCCGCTTGGGCTTGGCATCGGCGGCGGAGGTTATCACGTTGGTGTCGAGCTGCTCTATTTCATGTATCGTCTTGCGGTAAAAGCCAAAAAGCTTTGACGAGCCGTACACCACCGGAGTGAAGAACTCCAGAACGCGCGGATCGGCGACCGCCTTGATTATGACTTCGTAGCCTATGCCGTTGGAATCACCCTGAGTGATGCCTACGATGGGTTTTCTTTTCTGCATATCTTATATCAGTTTGTTATCGGGATTGTTCTCGTATCCTTCGTCGGGAGGCAGTCCTGGACGGGAATAGGCCTCCACAGCCATGCGGTCGCAGCGCTCGTTCTCGGGATGCCCGGCATGCCCCTTGAGCCAGTGGAAAGTAAGCTTGAAGCCGCGTGCAAGCGCATCGAATCGCTCCCACAGGTCGCCGTTCTTCTTGCGCTTCCAGCCCTGGGTGACGGTGTTCACCACATACTGGGAATCGCTCCAGATCTCCACTTCGGCGCCCTGCCAGCGGATGGCCTCCAGGCCTTTGATAACCGCCAGCAGTTCCATGCGGTTGTTGGTAGTGAGCGAATAGCCGCCGCTCATCTCCTTGCGCAGGCTGCCGCAGCACAGCACGGCGCCCCATCCTCCCGGACCGGGGTTGCCGCTGGCTGCGCCGTCGGTATAGAGATGTATGACAGGCCTTTGTTCCATTTACACGAGCTTTTCTATGTCTTTGTAATCGTAACCCCTCGAGAGGGCGAACTTTATAAGCTTGAGGCGTATCTGCGGGTCGCCTTCCAGGCTCTTGCGCTTCTGCTCGATGAGCCGGCGAAGGCGCTCGAGTGCCTTGTCGGAATCGACCTCCTCCAGCGCCGCGGAGATGTCGGACTCCCCTATCCCCTTGGCCCTGAGGGCGAAGCGGATCTTTACCGGCCCCCAGCCTGTGAGCGACGATTTCTCGCGTGCGAAGGCGGACGCATATCGCAGGTCGTCGACGAACCTGTCCTTCACAAGGCTGGCAACGATTTCGTCGGCCGCTGCGGAATCGCCGTCGAGGGCCTTGAAGGCCTTCATCCTCACGTCGTGTGTACAGCACTCCCTTTTGGAGCACTGCGCCTCGAGGCGGTCAAGCAGTTTCTTAGCGTTCTCGTCCATATACTCTAGAAATCGAAGCCCAGTGAAATGTATATGCCGAAGTCCTGATTGAAGGAATGCATCCTGTCGGACCAGGTTGCGGCGACCTTGATCGGGCCGGCAAGCGTTCTGTACGCGATCTCGAAACCGGCGCCCCACAGCGTCGGGAGCGGGGTTTCAAGGAATGACTCTATCGAATTCGCTTCGCGGAAATATCCGCCGGTGGCGGTCAGGAACAGGTTGTTGACTGCCTCCACACGCAAGCCCATGTTGAGCACGGCGGTATAAGGCCCAGACTTGTACACGTTGCCGAAGCCGATGAAAGGGATCTGCCCCTCGATGCAGCGGTCGGCAAGCATGCCGCCGACGAAGGTCTGGTGCGCCAGGGAGTATCCGGGATCGGCGTTCTGGGTGAACACGTTCAGGTCCTGGCTGCCGATGAGCGCGCGCAGATGCAGGTCGGGGACGAGGGAGAAACGCCCGATCGGAATCACCGAATTCAGGTTGAAGAAGCCGGTGTGCAGCGGCGTGAAGGAATCGCATCCGCTCTTGGCGAAGTCGTAGTCGTAGCCGAAGGTCATCTTCACGCCCTTGGACGGGTAGTGGAAGCGGTCCTGCGTGAACAGGGTGCCTCTCATGAAGAGTCCGAGGTAGTTACCCTGCTGGAGGTCGGGATAGCGGCCCTGGAAGTCGGCGCCGAAGGCGGAGCGGGTCGAGAGCCGATAGTAGCGGTTCTGTGCACCCATCTGCAGGTCGACCTTGGTCCAGCGTATGTTGGAGAGGTACAGCCTTTCGGCGTGGCCCCAGTAACGTGCCTCCTCACCTACGCTGTGCAGCGATGAGTAAAGCGTCGAAGACATGTTGAAGATGCGGAACTCGGCGTTCAGCGTAGGCATCCATGAAAGGTCGAGCGCAGCGCGGGCGGAGAGTTTCTGGTTTCGCCCTATCTTGGCGTCGATGTCAAACTTGGCAGCGCTGAGCTTGTGTGCGTTCAGGCCCACGTTGAAGAGGAACGAGGGCCACTCTTCGGTATCGAAGCGCACGCCCATGCCAAAGTGGTGGCGGGGGCCCTTGTCGCAGTGGAACTCGAGCCTGTACGGCTCCTCCGAGCCCTCGATGCTGTAGTTCACCGACGAGAAGCAGCCGGTTGCCTCGATCACGGACATCATGCGCTGCATTTCGTCCTTGGAGACGTATCCGCCGTCCTTGAATCCAATCTTGCGGCGCAGCAGACGCGATTCGCTGGGAGTGAGGCCGTCGAACTCCACGGAGGCGATGCGGACCGGATTGGTGCGTATGTCCACCGCAGGCTCGGAGTTCAGGTAGGGCTTTGAGCCTTTCATCATGTCCTTGATCGCAGCCAGTTCCTCGGCCTTGTCCTGGGCGGCCACATAGCCGCGGTGTATCATGGTGTCGATGGCCACCGGCTCGAAGCTGAGCATGTTGTATCCCGTCAGCACGGGCTTGATGAACACGTCGGTCTCGTCCTTGTTGCGGTCGAAGGAACTCTTGCCGAGCATGGTCACAAACTGCATCACTATGTCGAGCAGGTTGTTGACTTCGGAGTAGGTCAGGTCCTGGTCGGAGAGGTCTACGCCTATCACGATGTCGCAGCCCATCGCCTTGGCCAGGTCTACCGGGAAATTGTTGCGGACACCACCGTCAACAAGCACCATATCCTTGGTTTTCACCGGCTTGAACATGCCGGGGATGCTCATGGTGGAGCGCATGGCCGTCTTCAGTGAACCCGACGACCATATCTTGGTCTTGCAGCTCACCATGTCCGCCGCGATGCAGAAGAACGGGATGGGCAGGCTGTCGAATGAAATGTCGCCCTGGTAACCGACGGAAAGGCTGGACAGCAGATTGTTGACGTTGAATCCGTAAACGTAGCCCGAAGGCAGAGAACGCATGAATCCGTTGGGGCCGGGCACATGGCCGGGCATCTGAGAGGCGTACGACATGTCCTCGTCGTCGTCAACCTTGTTCAAATCGGAAGGCGAATAGTAGAACGGCACGGACACGTTGTAGGTCTCGTTGGCCTTCTTGCGTGCGTACGAATAGTAAGAGGGGTCGATGTAGTCGGTGAGCATCACGCCCCAGTCCTGGGCGCGCAGCAGCGAATCCATGAACGCCGGGCTGTATCCAAGGGCCGCCAGGCCGCCCACGAGGCCGCCCATGCTGGTGCCGCATATCATGTCGACGGGAATCTCCTGCTCCTCCAGGTAACGGAGCACGCCCACGTGAGCGGAGCCCTTGGCGCCGCCGCCGGAGAGCACAAGGCCCACTGTAGGGCGCTTCTGCGTACGATGGATCTCGTCCATGTGCTGGCGCATGCGGGAAATGATGGCCGCATCGGCAGCAGGGTCCACGCTCTCCACCACCAGGCCGTTTTCGTAGGTCTGGGCGGCGGCTGGCAGGGCAAGAAGCACTGCCGCTATCGCTGCGAATGCTGTCCTGCAAGCATTCCGCAGGCGGCGAGTATATCCTCGCCTCGAGAAGCTCTTATCGTACATACGATTCCGTGGTTTGCAAGTCTGGTCTGGAATTCCTGCATGCGGATGTCCGGGGAACATCTGTACGGGAAATCCGGTATTTCGTGAAAGCGGATGAGGTTCACCCGGCACTCCAGCCCCGCCAGGAGGCGGATCAGGGCGTCGGCGTGGCGCTTGTCGTCGTTCCAGCCGTCGAACATGGTGTATTCGAAGCTCACCCTGCGCTGGCCGGAGAAGTCGTAGTGGCGTATGAGGTCCACCACGTCGCTGATCGGCCAGGCCTTCTGGGCGGGCATCATCTCCATGCGTTCCTCGGGGAAGGGGTTGTGAAGGCTCACCGCAAGGTGGCAGCGCTGCCCGTCGAGGAAGGTCTTCAGCACCGGCAGCACGCCGATCGTGCTGAGGGTGATGCGCTTGGGGCTCCAGCCGAAGCATTTGGGGTCCGTGAGTATCTCTATCGCCTTGCTTACGGCGGCATAGTTGTCGAGAGGCTCCCCCATTCCCATGAACACCGCGTTGGTGAGTTCCGGGGCCTCGGGGATGCTGAGGAACTGGTTGAGTATGTCGCCGGCGTCGAGGTTGCCGTGCCAGCCCTGGCGGCCCGTCATGCAGAAGCGGCAGCCCATCTTGCAGCCCGCCTGCGAGCTTACGCAGAGGGTTTTTCGGTCGTCGTCGGGAATCATCACCGCCTCCACGGCGTCGGTGCCGCTGAGCGCGAAAAGGTACTTGACGGTGCCGTCGGAAGAGAGCGCCCGGCCGGCCGGAGCATAGGTTCCGAGCTCGTATTTCTCCTGCAGGGCGGCCTTTGCGGCATTGGACACGTTGGTCATCCTGTCCCACGAAACAGCGCGCTTGACATAGAGCCATTCTGCGAGCTGTCTGCCTACAAAAGGCTTAAGCCCACAGTCAACGGCGACTGCGACCAGTTCGTCCGGAGTTTTTCCGAGCAACTTTGTTTTCACAATACAAAAATAACGATTTTTCTCTTATATTTGTAAGCGTAATATTAAAACCACACGTTATGGCTAAAGAAATTGAAACACAGGCCAACGAAGTCAATGCCGCGAAACTCAAGGCATTGCAGGCCACGATCGACAAGATCGAGAAAGATTTCGGGAAAGGAACGATTATGAAGCTGGGAGATCAGCCACAATGGGACGTCCAGGTGATTCCGAGCGGCTCTGTTGCCCTCGACCACGCACTGGGCATCGGTGGTTATCCCCGCGGCCGCATCATCGAGATCTACGGCCCGGAGTCAAGCGGCAAGACAACCCTTGCCATCCATGCCATCGCGGAAGCCCAGAAGATGGGCGGCATCGCCGCGATGATCGACGCCGAACACGCCTTCGACCGCAGCTATGCGCAGGCTCTCGGCGTGAATCTCGAAACCCTGCTCATCAGCCAGCCCGACAACGGCGAGCAGGCCCTTGAAATCGCCGACAACCTCATCCGCAGCGGCGCCATCGACATAGTCGTCATCGACTCCGTGGCAGCCCTCACCCCCAAGGCCGAGATCGAAGGCGAAATGGGCGACAACAAAGTGGGCCTCCAGGCCCGCCTGATGAGCCAGGCCCTGCGCAAGCTCACCGCCAACATCTCAAAGACCAACACCTGCTGCATCTTCATCAACCAGCTGCGCGAGAAGATCGGCATCATGTTCGGCAATCCCGAGACGACCACCGGCGGCAACGCGCTCAAGTTCTACGCTTCC
>JAEELG010000024.1 GCA_016288775.1 Bacteroidales bacterium
GAGGTAGCGGTCGGAGTAGAAAGTATTGAATCCGGAGTGCAGGGGAGTGTCTGCCCAGACCGCCTTGCCGGGGATACTTACGCCGCTCGTTCCCGACTCCAGCGCCACCGCGCGGAAGTTGAAACGCTCACGCAGGCTGCCGAAGGGCTCGTGGGCGAATATCGATTTCACGGCTTCTTCGGCATCCTTGTAGAACTGCGGCATCTCCGCCCTGGTGTAGCCTTCGGCGACGATGACCACGTCTATGCATTTGTCGACGGGGCCACCGATGTGGAGGTCTTTCGTTTCCGGTGTGCCGGTAGCGGGGCGAATCAGGATGTCGGAGGGGTTGACGGGGTGAGTCATGGTGGCGCAGACGCGCCCGTGCGGGTCGTACAGCTCCACGGTAACCATTGCTTCAGCAGCGGGCATCGGCAGCAGGAACACGTTCTCGAAGGCCTTGCTGACGCGGGTGGCCTCTTCGGTGTTCTGCCATTCCTGGAAGAGCGTGCTGAACGATATCCGGTAGAGTACGGTGCCTGCAGTGTCGCGCATGCATATCTGGCCGTTGCCGGTCAGGGGAACCTCCTGCATGTGGCAGCGCCTTCCCGCCCAGCCGTCCAGGCTCCTGGCTTCGCTGAGGGCTATCCCGGCCGTCTTGTCGGTGCCGTAAAAGATGTAATCCAGGCGCAGTGTCCTGTCCTGGGCCTTTGCGGAGAAACATGCCGCAATGAGTATAAGAGTCCAAATATACTTCTTCATATTGCAAAAATACAAATAATATGATTATATTTGTAGACCACTAAAACCAATAACAGTATCTTGCTTTATGCTTAACATACGGACAAGGTCTGAATTGATCAAGTATTGTCTTGATAATCAGGTCGAAATCCTTAACTTCCACTACTGCGGATGGGACGGTCGTCTCAAGACGCTGAATTTTGTCGTTCGCGACAAGGAACATCTCACCAACATACTCGAAGCCGGAGAAAGGGTCGACGGATCCAGCCTCTTCCCTTATGTGGAAGCGGGTCAGAGCGACCTCTACGTCATGCCGCGCTACCGCACCGCCTTCCGCAATCCTTTCGAGGAAGTGCCCACCGTCGACGTTCTCTGCTCCTTCTTCAACCGTGACGGAAAGCCTTTCGAGGGCTCTCCCGAATACGTGCTGCACAAGGCCCACGAGGCGTTCAAGGCTGCAACCGGCCTGGAGATGCAGACCATGGGCGAACTGGAGTACTACGTGATTTCCGAAGACGACGGCATGTATCACATCGCCGACCAGAAGGGCTATCACGAGAGTGCACCCTTCAACAAATTCGCCGACCTGCGAGTGGAAGCCATCAGGTATATAACCGAAGCCGGCGGTATGGTCAAGTACGCCCACAGCGAGGTCGGCAACTTCCGTCAGGAAGGCAAAATATTCGAACAGAACGAGATAGAGTTCCTCCCGGTGGATATCGAAGAGGCCGCAGAGCAGCTGATCGTGGCTAAATGGATCATGCGGCAGCTGGCATGGAGGTACGGAGTGACTCTTACCTTCGCTCCCAAGATTACCGTCGGCAAGGCCGGCTCCGGCATGCACGTTCACTGCAAGTTCACCCGCAACGGGCGCAGCGTCATGGTGGAGAACGGCGATATCACGGACGTGGTGCGCAAGGCTATCGCCGGATTCATGGATGCAGGCACTTCGCTGCCGGCATTCGGCAATCCGCACCCGCTGTCGTTCATGCGCCTGGTGCCCAACCAGGAGGCTCCAACATCGCTCTGCTGGTCGTATTCGAACCGCAGCGCCCTTGTCAGGGTGCCGCTGGGCTGGACCTCCCGCATCGACATGGCCGCCGCCTGCAATCCGGGCGAAACTCCCATCGACAGGGATTTCTCCGAAAAGGCCACCTTCGAATGGCGCGCCTCCGACGCCATGGCCAACACCTATCTGCTGATGGCGGCCCTGTGCTGCGCCGCCCGCCACGGATTCGAGATGCCGGATGCACTTGCGGTGGCCGAGAAGACCTATGTGGGCCTGGGAGTCGACATCCACGATTCCGCCAACGAGAATCTCAAGAATTCACTTGAACAGCTTCCGGCCTCATGCTCGGAAGCCGCGGCCGAATTGGACAGGGACCGCAGAATATACACTGCCGGGGGCGTTTTTCCCGACGCTCTCGTGGACTACCTCATACGTTGCCTCAAGTCGTTCACACACAAGGATGTAAATGTGGTGGACAACCTGCACGTAGCGTAGCTTTTTGCTTTTTAGCGTTTTTTCTGCTATTTTTGTCCGATTTATGTAAACTGATTTATTTTGGGACGACATATTGACAAACAGTTCGGCAAGTTCATGTCCAAGTACCTGGACGTGAGGCTTGTTTTGTTGATGGATATGTTCCTGTCCATCCTGGTATCGGCTCTGGTGCTGCTTGGCGGAATCTTCCTCACCAAGTCGGAATTCATTCCCCATGCCGCGTTCTGCATTACGTGGATGGCCGCTGCCGTGATTGGCACCGGAGTGATGTTCTACGTGATAAAGACTCACCGCATCATCATCCGCCATACCAATTTCAAGGACATACTCAAGTTCGCCGTGGTGCTTGCCGGCAAGGTGCTGATCATGCTCTGCGCCCTTCTGGTATTTGCCAAAGTGGACGGGCTGGTCATTCTGATGCTTGTCCTGGATGCGCTGGTTTCGATTATCGTGCTGATAGGCGTCCGCCTGATGATGATTGCCGTGTACGACCTGTACAAATCCCGCATCCGTGAGCTCCAGAAATGCAAGAGGGTGCTGGTGTACGGCTCCTCGGAAAAGTCCGATGCGGCGATTTCCCGTTTCCGCAATTCCCCTCACTACGAGATCGTGGGCGTCATTTCTCCCGACGCATCCCTCAAGAATGCCAAGTTCGCCGACAAGTCGGTGTACGTGTTCGAGAATATCGATGACGTCGACAGGATAGCGTTCAGCCTCTCGTGCACGGCGGTGCTCTTCACCCGTATGATGGACGCCCGTCTCGAAAACGAGCGTCTGGTCAAGTACTGTACCGACCTGGGCCTCAAGGTCCTGATCGTTCCCGAACTCGGAGAGCTCGGCGAAGACCGTGGCACAGGTGTCCGCGAGGTTAAGATCGAAGACCTCCTGGGTCGCGAGGAGATACGCATTTCCATGACCGAGATACGCGAGGGCTTTAACGGCAAGACCGTGATGGTGACCGGTGCCGCCGGTTCCATCGGCTCCGAACTCTGCCGCCAGCTTGCATCGTTCGGCGTCGGCCGCCTGATCCTTTTCGACAACGCCGAAACGCCGATGCATAATCTCCGCCTGGAGCTGGAAGCCACCTATCCCGAATTGCATTTCGTGCCTGTGATAGGCGACGTGCGCGTGCCGCCGCGCCTCGATTTCGCATTCCGCACCTATCGTCCCCAGGTGGTGTTCCACGCCGCCGCCTACAAGCATGTTCCCCTTATGGAGGAGAACCCCTGCGAGGCGGTTCAGGTCAATTTCGTGGGCACCCGCAACGTGGCCGACAAGTGCGTCGAATACGATATCGAGAAGATGGTCATGATCTCCACCGACAAGGCCGTGAACCCCACGAACATCATGGGATGCAGCAAGCGTCTGGCCGAGATCTACGTTCAGAGCCTGGGGCTTGCTATAGCCTCAGGAACGCATCAGGGACGCACCCGCTTCGTCACCACCCGTTTCGGCAACGTGCTGGGCTCCAACGGTTCCGTGATTCCGCGTTTCCGCGAGCAGATAGCCCACGGCGGCCCCGTTACCGTGACGCATCCCGACATCACCCGTTTCTTCATGACCATACCCGAGGCATGCCGCCTAGTGATGGAAGCTGCCATCATGGACACCGCCAACCGCATCTGCGTGTTCGACATGGGCGAATCAGTGAAGATAGACACGCTTGCCCGCCGCATGATAGAACTCTCCGGCCTCACGGTCGACAAGGATATCAAGATCGAGTATACCGGTCTCCGCCCGGGCGAGAAACTGTACGAGGAAGTGCTTTCCAACGTGGAGAACACCGAGCCCACCAGTCACGGACGCATCCGTATCGCCAAGGTGCGTACATACGACTATCAGGATGCCTGCGACGCCGTCGAGAAGCTCGGGCAGCTGAGCCGCGACGTGGACATTCCCGCCATGGTCAAGATGATGAAGCAGATAGTGCCCGAATTCATCTCCAAGAATTCGAGGTTCTCGGAATATGACGCAAAATAGCCGCGACGAACTGCACTGGTACGTAGGCTGTGTTCGCAGCTGCCAGGAAAAGAACGTTGCACGGACCTTGAACTCGATGGCAGTCGAGCATTACCTCCCGGTGCGCCGGGAGGTTCATCGTTGGAGCGACAGGCGCAAGGTCGTGGAATGCCTGGTCATTCCCCGTTTCATCTTCATCCGCTGCAGGAACAGCGAGAGGGCTCCGATAATGGATGCGGAGCCGCGTATCACCAGGTTCCTGGCGTCGGCCGGGGAAGTGTCGGTGGTGCGGGATACGGAGATGGAGACCTTCCGGCGCATGGTCGAAGGCGGGGGTGCGGTGAGGCTTTCCGACCGTCCGCTCGCTCCCGGCGACAGGGTGAGAGTGATGAGCGGGCCTCTGACGGGCCTGGAATGCGACCTGGTCAGCGTCGGAGGAGGCCGCTGCCTGGCGGTAAGCCTCGGCCCACTTGGGACCGCAACCATGGATTTGGACCTCGAATCGGTAGAAAAGATATGACAGTACTCGTAACTGGCGCAAACGGACAGCTGGGTTCCGAACTCAGGACTCTCTCTTCGGGGGAGCCCCACCGTTTCATATTCACCGACGTGGCGGAACTCGATATCACATCCGCCTCAGCCGTTTCGGATATGGTGCGCAGCGAAGGAGTCGACGTCATAGTCAATTGTGCCGCATATACCGACGTCGAGGGCGCGGAGGACAATTACGATCTCGCCGAGCTGCTGAACGCCACCGCAGTACGCAATCTTGCGGATGCCATGAAGGCCTGCGGCGGGCTTCTCGTGCATATCAGCACCGACTACATTTTCGGCGGCGAAACCTACAACGAGCCCTGCCGCGAGGACATGAGCGGAGCGCCCACCGGCGTGTACGGCCTTACAAAACTGCACGGGGAACAGCAGATCGCCGATTCCGGTTGCCGCAGCATTATAATCCGCACTGCATGGCTCTACAGCCCGTATGGGCGCAATTTCGTAAAGACCATCATGAGGCTCAGCGCAGAGCGCCCCGAACTCAAGGTGGTGTTCGACCAGGTGGGAACTCCCACTTACGCCCGTGACCTGGCCGCCGCAATCCTTAAGATACTCCGCAGCCCTGTCGAGGGCGTTTACAATTATACGAACGAAGGTGTGTGCAGCTGGTACGATTTCGCAAGGGCAATCGTTTCCCTGTCCGGGAACGAAGGCTGCGAAGTGCGGCCCTGCCATTCTTCGGAATTCCCGTCCAGGGTAAAGCGCCCCGCATATTCGGTGCTGGACAAGACAAAGATCAAGGAAACCTTCGGCGTGTCCGTGCCGTATTGGATGGACAGTCTCGCCGAATGCATGGCTAAATTGAAGTGAAATGAAAGGAATAGTGCTTGCCGGGGGCTCCGGCACCAGGCTTTATCCCATCACCAAGGGCGTGAGCAAGCAGTTGCTGCCCATATACGACAAGCCCATGGTGTATTATCCCATAAGCGTGCTGATGCTCGCCGGAATCAGGGATATACTCATTATTTCCACGCCTCAGGACCTGCCCGGATTCAAGCGCCTTCTGGGCGACGGATCCGACTACGGGGTGCATTTCGAGTATGCCGAGCAGCCCAGTCCGGACGGCCTGGCGCAGGCATTCATCATAGGAAAGGAGTTTATCGGCAACGACTGCGCATGTCTGGTGCTCGGCGACAATATCTTCTACGGCGACGGCTTCACGGGCAGGCTTAACGAGGCAGTCCGTGCAGCGGAGGAGGACTCCATGGCCACAGTGTTCGGTTATTGGGTAAGCGACCCCGAACGCTACGGCGTGGCTGAGTTCGACGTTCACGGCAACTGCCTGAGCATAGAGGAAAAGCCGCTTAAACCCAAGTCCAACTACGCTGTGGTGGGCCTGTATTTCTATCCAAACAAGGTCGTCGATGTAGCTTCGCATATCAAGCCTTCGGCTCGCGGGGAGCTGGAAATCACCACCGTCAACCAGGAGTTCCTGGCGGCAGGGGAGCTTAAGGTGCAGCCTCTCGGCCGCGGCTTCGCGTGGCTGGATACCGGCACCTTCGATTCCCTGAGCGATGCGAGCACCTTCGTCGAGGTTATAGAGAAACGCCAGGGCCTCAAGGTGGCGTGCCTCGAGGACATAGCATACCGCAGGGGCTGGATCAGCGCGGAACGCCTGCGCGAAATCGCCGCCCCCATGGCAAAGAACCAGTACGGGCAGTATCTGCTCAAACAGTTGGAAGTGAAGTAGTATATGAATCAGGGAATCTGGACTATAGTCCTTTTGATCATCTCCAATGTCTTTATGACCTTCGCCTGGTACGGACAGCTGAAGCTCAGTGAGATGCACATTTCGACCGACTGGCCGCTCATCCTTATCATCCTGCTGTCGTGGGGAGTAGCCTTCTTAGAGTACAGCTTCATGGTGCCTGCGAACAAGATAGGCTCCGACATTAACGGAGGTCCTTTCAACCTGATGCAACTGAAGGTGCTTCAAGAAGTTATCTCCCTAACTGTGTTCACTATCATAGTGGCGCTGGTGTTCAAGAACCAGCCCATACAATGGAACCACTTCGCCGCAATGGTATGCCTCGTGCTTGCGGTGTTCTTCGTGTTTATGAAGTAGGGTATCAGATACCCAGCAGCTTCTTGCGCGCCAGCAGGCAGTTGCCCAGAACTATCGCCTTTCTGCCCAGGGTGGAGAGGCGAATTTTCGTATCGGAGGCAACGCGCTCCATTGAGAGGCGGTTCACGGCGGTGCGTATGGGCAGCATGAGGTAGTCCTTGCCGACGATGAGGCGGCCGCCTATTATCACCAGGCCGGGGTTGAAGATGTTGATGATACCCGAGATGCCGCGGCCGAGGGTTTCTCCTATCTTGCCTATGCATTCGATGGCGAGCACGTCTCCGTCCTGAATTGCCTTCAGGATGTCGGACAGCTCGATGCCGCCGGTTTCCTTGAAAACCTTGGAAAGCGACGAGCGGCGGCCTTCCTTGAGCTTCTCCACCAGCATGCGGTGGAGTGCCGAGCCGGACGCTCCGGTCTCGAGGCAGCCAATCTTGCCGCAGCGGCACATGATGTCGTTGTCGAGAAGGGGGAAGTGGCCTATTTCGCCGGAGAAACCTGACTTGCCGTAGTAGAGGTGCCCGTCCATTATCATGCCCATGCCGAGGCCCCAGCTGAGGTTGATGGCAATCATGTTCTTGTCGGCGTGCTTGCCGAGGGTCATGTATTCGCCGTATGCCAGGGCGCGGGAGTCGTTCTCGATGCCCACAGGCACGTTCAACTCCCTCTGGAACAGGTCTTTGAGAGGGAGATCGTCGCTCACGATATAGGTGAGGGAGTAGCCCTCCTCGGGGTTGACCCTGCCGGATAGGCTCACGCCTGCTGCCAGCACTTTTATCCAGGGAATCCCGGCTGCCACCACGCAGTCCTGGACCTTGCGGCACATGTCGCGGAATGAGCCGCTGTTGGATTCGAGCACGAACTCGATATCCTCGATGTAGTGCAGCAGGTTGCCCTTGAAATCGGTGATGGCCACGTGGAAATGGTGGCGCGCAACGTTGATGCCCACGAAGAAGCCGGCGTGCGGATTGAGGCCGTAGATGCTGGGGCGCCGGCCGCCGGATGTGCCGATTTTTCCCTCATCCAGCAGGAAGCCGTCGTCAATCAGTTCACCAATGAGTTTGGTGATGGTGGGGACGCTGATTCCCAGCGTCTTGCTGAAGTACGAAATGCTTGATTCCTCGTGGCTTATGCAAAGCCGCAGAATCTGTCTTTTGATCTGGGCGCTTTTGCCTGAGGTGTCGTTGAGGAAATTATTGGTCATAGTGATGGTGCTGTTCTTATGCAAAAATACCAATAAATTCCTATATTTGTACAGATTTTGTAAAAAATTTTAAAATGAAGCTGTCAATTAAGGCAAAATTGACTTTAAGTCTGAGCGCGATCGCGGCTATCCTCCTGATATCGGCGACGATATCGGTGCTCGAATATGCCAAGATGAGCACCTATGTGTCCGACCTTATCGCCGACGACATCTCGAGTCTCAACACGGCCCACAAGCTTGCCGACATCAGCAACAAATACAATCTCGACATACTTGCCGTGATAGGCGACGATACGTATGCCGAACTCCCGGAATTCGACCAGGAGTATTTCCTCTCGCACTGCGATTCACTGCGTTCCTCGCTGGAACTGAACACTATACAGCCCCTTACCGATTCGGTGGTGTATTCCTGCTCCGCATACGTCCTGACCTCGCTGGAGCTTGAGAACGTGCTTGATTCGTATTTCATCGATTCCCGCAGCTGGTACTTCAACCGCCTGCAGCCCGGATTCAACCTGCTTTCCCGCGACATCGACGCCCTTGAGACGGCCATCTACAATGACCTCGAAAAGAACTCCAAGACCTTCGAGAGGGGGTTCTACCGCAGTATCATCCCCGGCATCGTAGCGGTCGCCGTAGGCCTTCTGCTGGTGGTCATGCTGCTTCTGTTCATGCTTGCGTTCTACGTGAATCCGCTTTACAAGATGCTGGATGCCCTCGACGGCTACCGCACATACGGGAAAAGATACACATATACCTTCGATGGCGACGACCAGCTGCTCAAGCTGAATGAAGGAATTTCTGAGGTGACGGCCGAGAATCTGCAGCTTCGCAAGCGCCTCAAGGACCTTAAATCAAGAATTCCGGATGAACTGGAAAGCGATAAGTCGTAACGTCGGCCTGGCCCTTCTGGTCAGCTCCCTGTTCATGTTCCTTTCGGTACTGGTATCGGTGCTGAACGGGAACGACAGCGCCCTCGCAGCACTTATCATCAGTTTTACCATCACCTTCCTGGTCGGCGTCTTCCCGTTCATTTTCGTGCGCCGCACCCAGGCCATCAGCCTTAAGGAAGGGTACGTCACGATAACCCTGTCGTGGCTGCTTTCGTTCATATTCGGCATGCTGCCGTATGCCCTGTGGGGCGGTCCGTTCTCGCTCGAGAACGCATGGTTCGAGAGCGTTTCGGGCTTCACCACCACAGGCGCCACGATACTCGACAACGTGGAGGCGCTGCCCCGCAGCCTGCTGTTCTGGCGGTCCAGTACCCATTTCATCGGCGGTTTGGGAATCGTTGTATTCCTGCTGCTCATCATTCCGGATTCCAGTCCGGTGAAGCTCAGGCTGGTGAACATGGAGCTCGGCTCGCTGTCGCGCAGCGCATATGCGTCCAGGGCCAATAAGACGGTCAATATCTTCGCTTACGTTTACATCGGCATTTTCGTGCTGGCGCTGGTCCTTTACCTGATTGCGGGCATGGCGCCGTTCGATGCCGTCTGCCACGCCATGAGCGTCTCGGCTACCGGTGGATTCAGCACCCGCAACGCTTCGATCGGGGCGTTCGGCTCGCGCTGGATAGAAGGCGTGACTATGCTGTGCATGTATCTGTCGTCGCTGCATTTCGGCCTTCTGTTCCTGACCGTTGTCAACCGTTCGCTCAAGCCGATGAACAACCCGGTGGTGAAGTACTACACCGGTTCGGTGCTCATTTTTGCCCTTCTGGTGGCTATCGGTCTAAAGACCGGCGGTTTCTTCAAGAGCTGGGGCGATTCGCTTTGGAACGGTCTGTTCGAGGTCATGTGCATCTCGTCCACCACCGGTTTTGCCATCGCCGACAACGCGCACTGGCCTCCGGTGCTGGGTGCCCTGATCATTATCGCCGCTACCGTCTGCGGCTGTGCCGGCTCCACTTCCGGTGGTTTGAAAATCGACCGTATAGTATTGCTGTTCAAGTCGATAGGCCGCCAGATCAGCCGCATCCTGCACCCGTCGTCGGTCAATGAGGTCCGCTTCGGCGGCAAGATCCTGCGCGACCAGGACGTGGCTCCGCACCTGCTGTATATCGCACTTTATGTCGTGCTGCTGGCTGTTTCTGCCACCATTTGCCTGCTGCTTGGCGTGGGCTGGCAGAATTCGCTTGCGGCATCGGTGACCAGCATCAGCAACGTGGGCCCGGCACTCGGTGATATGGGCTCCATGGGCTCGTTCAATGCAATTCCGGTTATGGCCAAGCTTGTGTACACGTTCGACATGTTCCTTGGCCGTATCGAAATCTATCCCGTCCTGGCCGTCGTGGCCATGATCTTCGACAAGCGCAACCGCTGATGTCCCCGCAGACTCTATACGAGGGCTTCCTGAAGGCACTGAAGGTGGAGGCGACGCCGTGTCAGGATTCGTTCTTCCGTGATTTCGCCGAGTTCCTCTGTTCCGACGAGGGCGACATTTTCGTGCTCAACGGTTATGCCGGTACGGGTAAGACTACCGCTCTCTCCGCGGTAATAACGAGCCTCAGGCGCGTGGGCTTCCAGTCGGTTCTGCTGGCTCCCACAGGCCGCGCAGCCAAGGTATTCTCCGGCATTTCAGGCCGTCCGGCATTCACGGTGCACAAGCATATCTATCGTCAGAAATCCGTATGCAGCGACGGCTGGGGGCAGTTTTTGCTCTCGCCCAACAAGTCTAAGCATACGCTGTTTGTCGTAGATGAGGCTTCGCTGATAGGAATCGACAGCAACCAGCAGCAGGCGTCGGTTTTCGGATCCGGCAATCTTTTGGAGGACCTTGTGCAGTTCGTGCGCTCCGGCGACGACTGTCGCCTGGTGCTGCTCGGAGACGCCGCACAGTTGCCTCCGGTTGGCCTGGAGGCCTCTCCGGCGCTGTCCCTCGAGTTCATGGACAACTTCGGCGGAGTGCGCTATGCGGAGCTGTCGACCGTGGTGCGGCAGGAGAAGGAATCGGGTATACTTGCGAACGCCACCATGGTGCGCAGGCTGATTGAAAACGCCTCCCCGGACGAAGTGTTCGAAGGCCTCAGCCTCCGGGCGCAGGAAGGCGCGGATGTTGAGAGAATCGGCGGGGGAGACCTGCTGGAGGCCATTTCCGACGCCTACGACCGCTACGGTTACGACGACACCATCGTGCTCTGCCGTTCCAACAAACGGGCGATACGCTACAATCTGGGGATACGCGCGAAGGTCCTTTACAAGGAGGAGGAACTGGCCCGCGGCGACAAGTTCATGATAGTCAAGAACTGCTACCAGTTCGTGGAGGACGTGGAGCAGATGGATTACATAGCCAACGGCGACGTTGCTGTGCTGCAGAAGATCTGGCATTACGAGGACCGCTACGGCCTGCGTTTTGCCGACGCGCTGCTGACTTTCCCCGATTACGACGACGCCGAGGTGCAGGCCAAGGTGTGCCTGGATACGCTCGTGAGCGAGTCGGCGTCGCTGACATACGAGCAGCAGAATGCGCTGTACGCGGGCGTGAGCGCCGATTATGCCGACCGCGGCAGCAAGAAGCGCATCTGGGAGGCGGTTCGGGAAGACCCGTATTTCAATGCCCTCCAGCTCAAGTACGCTGACGCCATTACCTGTCACAAGGCCCAGGGCGGCCAGTGGGACTGCGTGTTCATCGACAATCCTTTCTGGCAGGAATTCCAGACGCTGGATGACATGAAATGGCTTTACACTGCACTGACGCGCGCTGTGCGCAAGGTGTATCTGGTGAATTTCAAGGACAGTTTCTTTCAATGAGCTTCGCCGACATACTGAAGTCCCTGGAGCGGACGGAGGAGCAGAAACTGACAGCCAAGCTCCCGTCGTGGGCCGGTGTGCCGATCGAGGTGCCGGCGTCGCTGAACTATCAGCAGTGTTCTTCGGAATCGACCGCCAGATACAAGGCGTCATTGCTGCCTGAAGGGGCGCGAGTGGCCGACCTGACCGGCGGACTCGGCGCCGACAGCTGGGCGTTTTCGCTGAGGTCTTCCGCTGTCTGGTACAACGAACGCGACGCCGTGCTGCATGAGGCGGTGAAGAAGAATTTCGCCGCCCTGGGCGTCTCCAATGTGGTTTTCAACGGC
>JAEELG010000025.1 GCA_016288775.1 Bacteroidales bacterium
AAGTAGTTATGATACAGCAGGAAACACGTTTACAGGTGGCCGACAACAGCGGTGCTAAGGAAGTCCTTTGCATCCGCGTGCTTGGAGGAACCAACCACCGTTATGCGACTGTGGGCGACAAGATTGTCGTCACCATCAAGAGCGCTATCCCCGGAGCGGACGCCAAGAAGGGCACCGTGTCCAGGGCCGTCGTCGTCCGCACCAAGAAGGAAGTCCGCCGTCCCGACGGTTCCTACATCCGCTTCGACGACAACGCCTGCGTTCTTCTGAACAACGCCGGCGAACTCCGCGGCACCCGTATCTTCGGTCCCGTGGCCCGCGAGCTCCGCGAGAATTACATGAAAATCGTTTCACTGGCACCGGAGGTCCTTTAATCGATAAGTACTATGAATAGAATAAAGAAAGGTGACACCGTGTATGTAAATGCCGGTAACGATAAGGGTAAGACCGGTAAGGTGCTCTCCGTCGATCTCGCCAATCAGCGCGTCATCGTCGAGGGTGTCAATATGGTCAGCAAGCACACCAAGCCCAATGCAAAGCAGCCCCAGGGCGGCATCATCAAGCAGGAGGCTCCCATTCACGTATCCAATCTCAACCTCATCGACCCCAAGAGCGGCAAGCCCACTCGCGTAGGTTTCAAGGTGGAGGGCGACAAGAAAGTCCGTATCGCTAAAAAATCTGGGGAGGAGATCAAGTAATTATGGCAAAGAAAGCAGAAAAAGTTGAGGTTAAGGCTCTGCCTACAGGATATGTTCCTACCCTCAAGAAGGTTTACAAAGAGGAAATAGTTGACAAACTGAAGAAGCAGTTTGGCTATACCACCGTGATGCAGGTCCCCAAGCTTGTCAAGATCACTCTCAACGAGGGTGTCGGACAGGGAACCCAGGACCGCAAGGTAGTCGAAGAGGCCGCCGAGGAACTCTCCCTCATCACCGGCCAGAAGGCTCTCATCACCAACTCCAGGAAAGACGTCTCCAACTTCAAGCTCCGTAAGGGCATGTCCATCGGAACCAAGGTCACCCTCCGTGACGTGAAGATGTACGAGTTCCTCGAGAAGCTTATCCGCGTCGCGCTCCCTCGTATCCGCGACTTCAACGGCATCGCCGAGAAGATGGACGGCCAGGGCAACTACACCCTCGGTCTGAAGGAGCAGATCATTTTCCCCGAGATCGATATCGACAAGAATCCCCGTATCCACGGTCTCGAGATCACTTTCGTCACTACGGCCCGTACCGATGAGGAGTGCCACGCACTGCTCGCCGCGTTCGGTCTGCCTTTCAAGAAACATAACAAATAAGATACTATGGCAAAAGAATCAATGAAAGCCCGCGAAGTAAAGCGCGCGAAACTGGTTGCTAAGTACGCAGAAAAGAGAAAGGCACTCAAGGAGGCCGGTGACTGGGCTGCTCTCGACAAGCTCCCCAAGAACGCTTCCCCTGTCCGTCTTCACAACCGCTGCTCCCTCACCGGCCGTCCCAAGGGCTATATGAGGGCATTCGGCCTGAGCCGTATCCAGTTCCGTGAGATGGCCAGCAACGGTCTTATCCCGGGCGTCAAGAAGGCAAGTTGGTAAAAATTAAAAATTCAACGATATGACAGATCCTATTGCAGATTACCTCACCAGGATTCGCAACGCCTATCAGGCCGGCAACAAGGTCGTGGAGATTCCTTCTTCCAAGATGAAGGTCGCCATCACCCGTATCCTTTGTGAGAAGGGTTATATCCTCAGCTACAAGGTGGTTGAAGGTACCCCTTACAATACTATAAAAATAGCCCTCAAGTACCATCCCCAGACCAAGACCGCCGCTATCAAGAAGATTGAGCGCATTTCCCGTCCCGGTCTGCGTCAGTACACCGACGTCGAGAGCATGCCCCGCGTCCTCAACGGACTCGGTATCGCCATCCTGTCTACGTCCAAGGGCATCATCACCGACAAGGAAGCCAAGGAGCTCGGCGTCGGCGGTGAAGTCATTTGCTACGTATATTAATCAACAAAACAGTACATTCAAATGTCAAGAATTGGTAAATTGCCTGTAAGCCTTCCGTCCGGGGTAAAAGTTGAATTGCTCGACGGCAACGTGTTGAAGGTTAAAGGACCTCTCGGTGAGATGAGCCAGAAAGTAGATCCGGACATCAAGGTCACCGTTGAGGACAATCAGATCAAGTTCGAGCGCCCGACCGATCAGCCTCGTCACCGTTCCATGCACGGTCTCTACCGCGCACTGGTGCACAACATGGTCGTCGGCGTGTCCGAAGGCTTCTCCACCCAGCAGGAACTGGTCGGCGTGGGTTACCGCGTTTCCGTCCAGGGCCAGCTTCTCGTATTCTCCCTCGGTTATTCCCATGAAATCCAGCTTATGCTTCCCGATGAGGTAAAGGCTGAGATTCCCGACGTCCGCAAGGGAGAGAATCCTCGTCTGGTCCTCAAGAGCTGCGACAAGCAGCTGGTCGGCCAGGTAGCAGCCAAGGTGCGTTCATTCCGCCGTCCGGAGCCGTACAAGGGCAAGGGTATCAAGTTCGTTGGTGAGCAGCTCCGCCGCAAGGCAGGCAAGACTGCATCCGCAAAATAATAGGAGGATTGAATTATGGCACTCAATAAAATCGAAAGAAGAAGAAGGATCCACTACCGCATCCGCAAGCACGTCAACGGTACTGCAGAGCGTCCCCGCATGGTCGTTTTCCGCAGCAACAAGCAGATCTACGTGCAGGTCGTGGACGATCTCCAGGGCAAGACGCTCGTCGCAGCCGCATCCAATGACAAGGAGCTTGCAGCACAGACCAAGGGTAAATCCGGAATCGAGGCTGCAGCAGTTGTCGGCAAGGCAATCGCAGAGCGCGCACTCGCCAAGGGTATCACCACCATCTCGTTCGACCGTGGCGGATATCTTTTCCACGGCAGGGTTAAAAGTTTGGCTGACGCTGCCCGTGAAGGCGGTCTTATTTTCTAAAAGACAGGACTATGGCAAATACTAATGTTAAAAGAGTAAAGACGTCTGACCTTGAACTTAAGGACAGACTGGTCGCCATTCAGAGGGTTACCAAAGTGACCAAGGGTGGTCGCCACTTCCGCTTTGCCGCTATCGTCGTCGTAGGCGATGAGAACGGTGTCGTCGGATACGGTCTCGGAAAGGCCAATGAGGTCACTGCCGCCATCGCCAAGGGCGTCGAGGATGCAAAGAAGAATCTGGTGAAGATTCCCGTCATCAATACGACCATCCCTCACGAGCAGGAGGCAAAATTCGGCGGTTCCCGCGTCTTCATGAAGCCGGCAGCCCCCGGTACCGGTGTAAAGGCCGGCGGTGCTATGCGCGCCGTGTTCGAGTCTGCGGGCGTCCAGAACGTCCTCGCCAAGTCGAAGGGCTCTTCCAACCCCCACAACCTCGTGAAGGCCACCATCGCCGCGCTCACCAATATGCGTGACGCCTACACCGTGGCAGGTCTCCGCGGCATTCCCATGAACAAGGTTTTCAACGGCTAGGAGGACACGATTATGGCAAAGCTCAGAATTACACAGATCATAAGCAGCAACGGTGAGACCAAGCGTCAGAAGGACAACCTTCGTTGCCTTGGCATCCGCCGCATGCATCAGACAGTAGAGGTGGAGCAGAATCCCGTCACCATGGGTCAGCTCGCGAAGATCGCACACCTCGTAAAGTACGAAGTTATTGACTAAGGAGGACCGCAATATGAAACTTGAGAATCTCGCACCCGCAGCTGGTGCAACCAAAACAAGCAAAAGAGTAGGTCGCGGTCAGGGTTCCGGTAAGGGCGGCACTGCCACCCGCGGTACCAAGGGCGCACAGGCCCGCGCAGGCTATGAGCACAAGATCGGCTTCGAAGGCGGTCAGATGCCTATCCAGCGCCGTCTCCCCAAGTTCGGCTTCAAGAATCCCACCAGAGTTGAGTACAAGGCAGTCAACGTCGCCGATATCGAGGCTCTTGCAGCCCGCCTGAACCAGGCGGAACTCGGAATCGAGGATATCAAGGCAGCCGGCCTCGCCGGTAAGAACGACCTCGTGAAGGTGCTCGGAAACGGTGAAATCACCGCTGCCGTCACCGTCACCGCCGACGCCTTCTCCAAGTCTGCAGTTACCAAAATCGAGGCTGCCGGTGGCAAGGCAGTCGTAAGCGAATAAGAGCGATGAAGAAGTTTATCGAGACAATCAAAAACATCTTCAAGATTGAAGAGCTCCGGAAGAGGATCGTGTACACCTGCATCCTGGTACTTATCTACCGCCTCGGGTGCTTCGTGGTCCTTCCGGGCATCGATCCCACGATGCTCGCCCGCTTCCAGCAGAACACTTCCGAGGGCCTCGTCGGCCTCCTGAACATGTTCTCCGGCGGCGCTTTCGGTAACGCTTCCATCTTTGCGCTTGGCGTGATGCCGTACATCTCGGCGTCCATCGTCATCCAGCTCCTTGGTGTTTTTGTGCCCTATTTCCGCAAACTCCAGATGGAGGGCGAGAGCGGGCGCAAGAAGATGAACCAGATGACCCGCTGGCTTACCATCGTAATCATCTGCATCCAGGGACCGGCTTACATGGCTGCTCTCCACAACCAGATCCCCGGACAGGCTTTCGTGGCCGTCCAGCAGCTCGGTTGGAGCAACTTCTTCTTTAACCTCCTTTCAACGATCATCCTCATGGCAGGTTCCATGTTCGTGATGTGGCTCGGCGAGCGCATCACCGACCGTGGTATCGGCAACGGTATCTCCCTCATCATTATGATAGGTATCGTGGCCCGTCTGCCTTATGCAGTGGTCGCCGAGGTCGGTGCCAAGCTCGGCACCAACAACGGCGGCGCCCTCCTGCTCATCGTGGAGTTCGTGATTTGGTTCTTTGTTATCATCGCGGCCATCGCGCTCGTGCAGGCTGTGCGCAGGGTTCCTGTGCAGTACGCCAAGAGGGTGGTCGGCAACCGTCAGTACGGTGGTGTGCGCCAGTACATCCCCCTCAAGATCAATGCTGCCGGCGTTATGCCTATCATCTTCGCACAGGCTCTGATGCTCTTCCCTCTGATTTTCTCCCGCTGGGATGCTACCAGAGGTCTTGCCGCTACGCTCGGAAATTATACCGGATTCTGGTATAACTTCATCTTCTTCCTCCTCGTTGTGGTGTTTACCTACTTCTATACGGCCGTCACCGTGAATCCTCAGATGATGTCCGAAGACATGAAGCGCAACGGTGGATTCATCCCCGGCGTAAAGCCCGGAAAGAAGACCATGGAGTATCTGGATACGGTGATGTCCAGGGTGACCCTCCCGGGCTCCATTTTCCTCGGCATCATTTCCATTCTTCCTGCACTTGCCATCATTTTGGGTGTGAACAACTCCTTCGGCAGCTTCTTCGGCGGTACTTCGCTGTTGATCCTCGTGGGTGTTATCCTTGATACGCTGCAGCAGGTTGAAAGTTATTTGCTGATGCGCCACTACGACGGCCTCATGAAGACCGGTCGTCTGAGCGGTCGCTCCGGCATGTAGTTCTTTGACAAAATTCAAGGCAGATGGTGCAGCCCAAAACGGAAGAGGAGATTGAGTTGTTGCGCGAGAACGCGATAATCGTGTCCAAGACGCTCGCGGAAGTCGGCAGAAGAGTCGCTCCCGGCGTCACGACCAAAGAACTCAACGCGGTTGCCGACGAGTTCATCCGTTCCCAGGGCGCAATACCCAGCTTCCTCGGCTATGAGGGCTTCCCCGCAGCGCTTTGCCTTTCCGTCAACGACGTTGTCGTGCACGGTTTCCCGTCCAATTATGTCCTCAAGGAGGGCGACGTGGTTTCCGTCGACTGCGGCACGCTGTACAAGGGCTATCAGGGAGATTCGGCTTACACCTTCCCCGTTGGGGAGGTGGACGCCGAGACCCGGAGGCTCCTCGACGCGACCAAGGCGTCCCTGTACAAGGGCATCGAAGCGGCTGTGGCTGGCAACAGAACCGGCGATATCGGATACGCGGTACAATCGTACGTAGAACCGCTTGGTTTTTCAGTCGTTCGCGAACTGGAAGGCCACGGGCTCGGGCGCGAAATGCACGAGCAGCCCGGAGTGCCCAATTACGGGCGCAGGGGCAAGGGTACGCACCTTGTGAGCGGTATGGTTATATGCATCGAACCTATGATCAATGCGGGCGGGAAAAGTGTGTACCTCGACCGCAACGGTTGGGCGGTGCATACATCCGACCACAAGAAGTCGGCCCACTACGAGCTTACGGTTGTTGTCCGTAAAGGCAAGGCTGAGCAGCTGTCTACCTTTGATTTTATCGAGAAAGATCCGACAATCAATTTTTAAAGAGATATTTCAATGTCGAAACA
>JAEELG010000026.1 GCA_016288775.1 Bacteroidales bacterium
CGTCGGCACCGAAAACGGAAGTCATTCCGATTTTCTTTCCAATTAATCCAGGCATTGGTTTGTTAATTAATTGATAATAAATACTTTAGTTTCCGCAGTGCATTTTTGCGGGCTGCAAAGATACAACTAATTTTTTGATTTGCAAAGTATTATTTATCTTTGCGTTATGAAAAATCAAAAAGACGCATGCGTAGCATGGATAAGGGACTGGTTCGAAAAGAACGGCCCCACCTGCACCGCCGTGCTCGGCATGAGCGGGGGTAAGGACAGCACGATAGCCGCCGCACTCTGCGCGGAAGCCCTTGGCCCCGAAAGGGTGGTGGGAATAGCCATGCCGGCCGATGGCCAGAGCCTCAACGAAGCCGACGAAATCTGCAAATATCTGGGAATCCGCTACCTGTGCCTGCCCATAGGGCGCATCGAGGCCGAATGCGATGCACTGGGAGCCCTGATGCCGGGAGGGGAGTTTTCCCTCCAGACAGTCCAGAACATCCCGCCCCGCATCCGCATGACGGTGCTGTACGCCGCCGCGCAGTCGCTGAACGGCATGGTGGCCAATACCTGCAACCTGAGCGAGGACTACATAGGCTACGCCACTCTTTACGGCGACGCGGCCGGCTCCTTCTCGCCCCTGGGCGGAATGGTGGTGCGTGAAGTGCTGGAGGTGGGCCGGGCCCTCGGTCTGCCGTCGAAATGGGTCGACAAGACCCCCGACGACGGACTGCCCGGCTCCTGCCCCGACGAGGCCAAATTCGGCTTCAGCTACGCCACGCTCGACCGCTACATCCGCGAAGGCGTGTGCGACGATCCCGAAATCAAGGAAAAGATCGACCGCATGCACAGGCGCAACCTCTTCAAAACCGAGATCCTGCACATCCCGACCTTCATCCCTTCGGAAATATGAACATCCATGCAGAACGGATTGCCTCGTTGCGGGCGCTGATGCGTTCCCGCGACTGGGACGCGGTGGTGCTCACCGGCTCCGACCCCCACGGCAGCGAGTATCCCGCCGAGCGCTACAAGCAGATACGCTGGCTCACCGGATTCACCGGAGAGGCCGCCGACCTGGTGGTCACCGCCGACCACGCTGGCCTCTGGACCGACACCCGCTACTTCATCCAGGCGAACGTACAGCTGGCAGGCACGGGAGTGGAACTCCACAAGACCCGCGTGCCTGAGCAAGTGCTTATCCCAGAGTGGCTTGCGGGCAAGTTCGCCGACCACGAAGAACACGTAATCGCCATCGACGGTACCTGCACTCCCGCAAGCTTCGCCGAAGAGATAACCGGTGCCTTTGGCTCCGACGGCGTGCCTCCTTACATCGTCAGCGCGCCCGATCTCATCAACCTGCTGTGGACCGACCGTCCCGGCATCC
Source organism: Bacteroidales bacterium (assembly GCA_016288775.1). Classification (GTDB taxonomy): domain Bacteria; phylum Bacteroidota; class Bacteroidia; order Bacteroidales; family UBA932; genus Cryptobacteroides. The sequence continues at coordinate 1,376 of JAEELG010000026.1, forward strand.
CGCAGACTCCGGTTTTCACCGTCGATTCGGGAACGCCCCGCAGCGCTAAGCTGGAGGTGCTGCGCGCCTTCTGCCGTGAGCGCGCCTGCGACTGCATCCTCCTTTCCGCCCTCGACGAAGTGGCGTGGACGCTCGATGTGCGCGCCTCCGACATCGAATACAACCCCCTGGTCATCAGCTATTTGCTGGTGACCGAAGACGGCGCCTCGTGGTTCGTGCTTCGCGACAGCATCGAGGACCCCGACACTGGGCGCACCATCGAAGAACTCGCAGCCGACGGAATCGCTGCCGAGCGCTACGACGGCATCGAGGAATTCCTCTCCGAGTGCGGCGGGATGCGCATTTTTGTGGACGAAAACACGCTCAACCAGCAGCTCCGCCAGACGATGGAGAGTTCCGGCGTGTCGCTGGTCTTCGGCCGCACCCCGGTGGCGCTCGCCAAGGCCGTCAAGAACCCCTTCGAAATAGAAGGCATGCGACAGGCGCACATACGCGACGGCGTGGCGATGGAGCGCTTCCTTCACTGGCTCGAAAAGTCGATGCAGGCGGAGCGGCAGATAAGCGAATGGGACGCTTCCGTGAAGCTCCGCGAGTTCCGTTCCCAGGCCGCCGGATACCAGGGCGACAGCTTCGAAACCATCTCCGCATACGGCCCCGGAGCGGCTCTGCCACATTATGTTACGCCTCAGACAGATGCGCCCCTGCTGGAGCCGCACGGCCTGTATCTCTGCGACTCCGGAGGGCAGTACCTCGACGGCACCACCGACATCACTCGCACCGTGCCTCTGGGCGAGTGCACCCGACTCGAGCGCGAAGACTACACCCTGGTGCTCAAAGGCCACATAGACCTGGCCATGGCGCTGTTCCCCGAGGGCACTCCCGGGTGCCGCATCGACGCACTGGCCCGCGAGCCGCTGTGGCGCTGGAGGCGCAACTTCGGCCACGGCACAGGCCACGGCGTGGGCTGGTTCCTCGGCGTGCACGAGGGCCCTCAGGACATACGCCAGAACCTCAATCCCGTGCCCCTGCAGCCCGGAATGATCTGCTCCGACGAGCCCGGAATCTACCGCGAAGGCATGCACGGAGTGCGTCACGAAAACCTCATCCTGTGCGTGCAGGAGGGCGAAAACGAGTTCGGCCGCTGGCTGGGCTTCGAGCCTCTCACGCTATGCCATTTCGACACCTCGGCCCTCTTGCCGGAGCTGCTCGACCGCGCCGAACTGGAGTGGCTGGACGCCTATCACGAAACCGTGTACGAGACGCTGTCGCCTTATCTGGACGACGAGCTGGCCCGATGGTTGCAGCAGAAGTGCCGGAAAATTGCTACATTTGCAGAATAATCGACTGATAATATGGAAAGAGAAGATCCCCTCGAAAGAATAGAGCGCAAAGAGCGCGAACGCAAGCAGAACGGCGGTGCCAAAACCGTGATGTTCATAATGATAGCCGTGGCGGTGCTCCTCGGAGCCGCCCTCGCTTACGTGCTTTGGCAGAAGAATTCCCTGGTGGGCCAGCTGAACATCGAGAAGCAGGAACTCACCGAGCAGATCGTCGCCCTGCAGAGCGACTACGAGTCCCTGTCGTCGGAGTACGACGCCATCAACCTGCAGCTCGATTCCTCCCGCGAGGAGGTGGCGCAGCTGGTTGAGCGCATCAAGAAGACGGAAGCTACCGACCGCGCCAAGATACGCCAGTACGAGAAGGAACTCGGCACCCTGCGTACCATCATGCGCGGTTATATCGTGCAGATCGACTCCCTTAACCAACTCAATCACAAGTTGACGGTAGATGCCGCCAACGCCCGCCGAGAGGCCGCCGAGCACCGCAAGCGCAGCGAGGAACTCACCGCCCAGGTGGAGGACCTCACCGGCAAGGTGGTCACCGGCTCCGTCATCAAGGCGCGCGGCATGCGCATCGAGGCGTACAACAGCGCCGGCAAGGTGATTGACCGCAGCAAGAACGTGGCCCGCCTGCTCGTGACACTGAGCCTGGTGGAGAACGCCCTCGCCGAATCCGGCCCGGTGCGTGTCTACGTACGAGTCAAGGATCCCAACGGCAACCTGCTCGACGACGGACGCGGCGCCTCGTTCACCCTGAACGGCCAGACTCTCCCCGCCACCGCGTCCCGCGAGGTGGACTACCAGGGCCAGGAGGTGGAGCTCAGCATCTACGTGAACAATATCCCCGCATACGAAAAGGGTATCTACACAGCTGAGGCATACACTTCGCAAGCTAAGCTGGGCTCGGCCGAGTTGATGTTGAGATAAATGATCTACGTCCACGTACCGTTCTGCCGCAGCTTCTGCACGTACTGTGGGTTCTATTCGGAACGGGCGTGCCCGACCGCGGGCTGGGTGGACGAAGTCTGCCGGGAGGCGCTTTCCCGGCGCGCAGAAATAGAGGCCTCTTCGGCCGTGGATACGCTTTATTTCGGAGGCGGCACCCCGTCGGTGCTGCCTCTGTCGTATCTTGGCCGCATCGCCGACGCCTGCGGGGGCCGGAGCTACAAGGAGTGGACGGTGGAGGTGAATCCCGACGACGTCACTCCGGAATACGCCGCCGGCCTGCGTGCGCTCGGGGTGAACCGGGTGAGCATGGGAGTGCAGTCGCTCGACGGCGGCATGCTCCGCTGGATGAACCGCCGCCACTCCGCAGACGGTGCGCGTGCGGCATTCCGGACGCTTCGCGACGCCGGATTCGACAACATCAGCGTGGATGTGATCTTCGGGGTTTCCGGTCTTTCCGACGCCGTGCTGGAGGCCACCGTGCGGGAGATTGTGGCCTGGCGCCCCGAGCACGTGTCGGCGTACCAGCTGTCGGTGGAGGAGGGGAGCGCGCTGGAAGCACTTGTGCGCTCCGGCCGCTACTCCGAGCTGCCCGATGAGGCCTGCAGCCGGCAGTATTCCCTCATCTGCTCGATCCTCGCCTCCGCCGGCTACGGGCACTACGAAATCTCCAACTGGGCCCTCCCCGGCCGCCGCGCCCTCCACAACTCCGCCTACTGGTCCCGATCCCCCTACGTCGGCCTCGGCCCCGGAGCGCACAGTCTTCGCTGTGCGCTCGCTACTATCCCCCTGCACCCCCAGGGGACGGGGGGCGTACCCCCCGAAACCCCCTGTGTCGCAACGTCTATCCGGAGCTGGAACAGCGAAGCGCTCTCCGGCTGGAGAGCCGAGAGCGAGGTGCTGACGGAGGAACAGATACGGGAGGAGCGGATAATGCTGGGGCTGCGGACGGCGGAGGGCGTCGACGCGGCGCTGGTCGGTCACGGCAGCGGCAGCCTGGTGCCGTCTGGCGTTCCCGGCCACGTCCGGATCCCGGAGGACAAATGGTTCGTCGCCGACAGCATAATCGCGGAACTGATATAGACATTAAAAGCCCGGACTTCACAGCCCGGGCTTTCTGGATCAAAAGAGCATCTGACGGTTACTTGCTCTTCTGCTGGTTGCCATCCTTGCAGCCTTTGCATTCCTTGGAGCCTCCGTCCTTGTGAGCACCCTTGAAACCTTCTTTGGGTGCTCCATGGAAGCCCTCCATGGGACCGCCGTGGCCTCCGCGGAGCTTGCCGATCTGCTGCCTGCGGAACTTTTCGTCGCAGGTGAAGAATTTGGCGGTCTTTTCAGCTCCGATGGCCTTCTTGTACTCCTTGGCGCTTGCGAAGTGGAGGTTTACGTTGGCCTGCTTTGCCTTGATGTAGGCGTCGAGCAGGGCGTCAACGTTGCCTTCTCCGTCCTTGAGGGCTTTGGAGAGTTCCAAGAAGGCAGTCTTCTCTGCCTTGTTCAGTTCTCTCTGCTTCTCCTCGACCTTGTTGTAAATAGGCCAGAACGCCTGGGCGTCCTCGGAAGTGAGTCCGACCTCGGAAGTGATAAACGCTACCCTTTCCGC
>JAEELG010000027.1 GCA_016288775.1 Bacteroidales bacterium
CCGACTGGAAGCGTTCCAACGAGATTATCAAGGTCATAGGCGTTGGCGGCGGAGGCTGCAATGCAGTGTCCTACATGTACCGCACCGGCATCGAAGGGTGCAGCTTCGTTGTCTGCAACACCGACTCGCAGGCCCTGGAATGCAGCCCCGTGCCCGTCAAGATACAGATGGGCGCAGGACTTGGCGCCGGCACCAACCCCATCAAGGGACGCAACGCCGCCATCGACAGCCAGGACGAGATAGAGAAGAAGATTATCGACACAGGCACCAAGATGCTCTTCATCACCGCCGGCATGGGCGGCGGCACCGGAACCGGAGCCACTCCCATCATCGCCAAGATGGCCAAGGAGAAAGGCATCCTGACGGTAGCCGTCGTCACCCTTCCCTTCAAGAACGAGGGCGACAGGGCCATGTCGCGCGCGATCGACGGCATACAGGAGCTGGAGAAGAATGTGGACTCGCTGCTCATCATCAACAACGAAAAGCTTTACGACCACTTCGGCGACAAGCTCACGCACGACGCCTTCCCGAAGGCCGACGAGGTGCTCACCACCGCCGTAAAAGGCATAATCGAAATCATCCAGAAGCCCGGTTACATCAACGTTGACTTCGAGGACGTGATGACGATGATGAAAGACAGCGGCATGGCGCTCATGGGCTACGGCGAGGGTTCAGGCAAGGACCGTATCGCCGACGCCGTGCGCCAGGCATTCGAGTCTCCCCTGCTCAACGACTTCGACCTCAAGACCGCCAAGAACGTTCTGGTGAACATCACCGGAGGCAAGAACGAGCAGGGCCTGACCATGGACGACATGTCCGAAATCAACCGCCGCATCGACGAATACACCGGCGGCGCAAACAACTTCAAGCGCGGACTCATCTGGGACGAAGACCCGGAAGTTGGCGACCATATCCACATCACTTCCATAGTGACAGGGCTCAAGTTCATCGACATCGTGGGCTCCCGCAGGGACATGGGCAACTACATCATGATCACGCGCAACTTTACATACGACAAGAACGAGGCCGCCAGTTCCAGGGGCATATCCCTGATGGAAGACAACGTCGGCTCGCGCATAGGCTATAGTTCTTCCGAGAACCTGCGCACCTTCAAGCTCGACCCGATGAAGAAACCAGCCCTCCTCGTATCCGACGGAGAGCAGATTTCCGACCTCGAAAGCATACCTGCAATCAGAAGAAAATGAGAAAGACCAGAGTCCGCTTTGCACCTTCGCCCACCGGCCCCCTCCACATGGGAGGAGTCCGCACGGCGCTGTACAATTACCTCGTCGCCAAGAAAGCCGGCGGCGACTTCATCCTGCGCATCGAGGACACCGATTCGCACCGATTCGTGCCCGGCGCCGAGGAGTACATCATCGAGTCGCTGCGCTGGTGCGGAATAGTCCCCGACGAGGGGCTCGACGCCTCCGGCCGCCTGGCCGAGGTGCCCGACGAGCGCAACCCGCACGCCCCCTACCGCCAGTCGCAGCGCCGCGGCATCTACCGCAAGTACGCCGAGCAGTTGGTCGAAGCCGGATGCGCCTACTATGCGTTCGACACCGCCGAGGAGCTGGAAAAGGAACGCGCAGCAGCCGAGTCCGCAGGGCAGACATTCATCTACAACGCAGCCACGCGCGGAACGCTCCGCAACTCGCTGAACATGGACGCGGCCGAGGTGGCGCGCCTGCTGGAGGAGCGCACCGACTGGACCGTACGCTTCAAGATGCCCGTGAACACCGTCGTGGCGATGGACGACCTTATCCGCGGCCACATCGAGGTGAACACCGACACCCTCGACGACAAAGTGCTCTGGAAGAGGGCCGACGAGCTCCCCACCTATCACCTCGCCAACATAGTCGACGACCACCTGATGGAGATTACCCAGGTGATACGCGGCGAGGAATGGCTCCCGTCGCTCCCCCTGCACTATCTGCTTTACGCCGCCTTCGGCTGGGAGAGGCCCGAGTTCGCCCACCTGCCGCTGCTGCTCAAGCCGGTCGGGAACGGCAAGCTGAGCAAGCGCGACGGCGACAAGATGGGGTTCCCGGTATTCCCGCTGCAGTGGACCGCCCCCGACGGGCAGGTATCGCGCGGCTACCGCGAAGACGGGTACTTCCCCGACGCTTTCGTGAACCTTCTGGCCATGCTTGGATGGAATCCAGGCACCGAGCAGGAGATTTTCTCCATGGAGGAACTGATTCAGGCCTTCTCGCTCGACAAGGTGGGCAAATCGGGAGCCAAGTTCAATCCCGACAAGGCCAAATGGTTCAACAAGGAATATCTGCGCATGCGTTCCGACGAAGAACTCGCCTCCCTTTTCATGCCAATACTCAAGGAGAATGGCGTGGAAGCCCCGGAAGGCACCGTGCGCGAGATCGTGGCGCTCATAAAGGAGCGCGCGACATTCGTATCCGACTTCTGGAACATTTCGTGGTACCTTTTCAAAGCTCCGGCCGAGTACGTTGAGAAGGATGCCGCCAAGTTCTGGAAGCCCGAAAATGTAGAAATGGCCCACGAGGCCCTTCTAAATACTGAATCGGCAGAAGCCATGGAAGAGTACATCCGTGGCAGAGAATGGCCGATTGGCAAGGTGATGAACTGCATCCGCCTTGCACTTACAGGTTCGTCAAGCGGACTTGCAATAGCCGATATAATGCGTTTCATAGGCCGGGAGGAGGTACTAAACCGCTTCCACAGGGCCGAAGAGCGGTTATAATAGACAACCTTTCCCCCCGGTAGCCACCAGGCTCGTACTCTTAACACTCCGGGACCGGATCAGGATAGTCACTGCATTGTTTCTAGGGTTTAGCAGTGTTTATCCGAATCCGGTCCCGGATTGTGTTATGGGGTGGGAATATCAGTGCGGCTGCGCCGTTACCACTCGGGCCCTGAGGGCCCTTACTTCGAACGGCAAAGGGCCGAAGTCTTCGGGCAGGATGATCACCCTGGTACCCACGACGGCATAATTGTCATGCAGATGGATGATATCCTCGTCAAGCAGGCGTATGCATCCCTCGCTTCCGCGCCCCTCCTTGATGGACTCCCGGTTGTTGGTGCTCCCGTGGATGCCCAAACCGGTAAAACCGGGGGTGGCCAACCAAAGGAACCAGTGGCCGTACGAAGGGATCTCGCCGCGGCCGTCGCCGAAATCGTGGCGCCACTTGCTGGAATCATATATCATTGAGATATAGAAGGGCTTCCCGGGATAGGACTCAGGAGTTTTGCAGTCGCCGCTGACTTCCTTCTGCCCCCTGTTTTTTGCGATGCAGGCCGGATAGATTGCCAGCAGTACCGTATCGCCTGCAACAGCCTCGTACACGCTAAGATGCTCAGGGTGCACCTTGGACACCACGAATAAGCAGTTTTTCTTAACTTTGGCGGCATCATATACAATCTTCTCGGGAAAGTCTTCAGATTCCTGTGCACTGGATGCAACTGAAGGCGCCAGAAGCATGAAAAGCATGGCGATTGGAACGAGTTCTTTCATATCTATCTGGCCTTCGAGTCCATGCAGATCGTTACGGGACCGTCGTTGACCAGCGCCACCTTCATGTCGGCGCCGAATTCTCCGGTTCCCACCGGGCGGCCGATGGCGTCGGACAAACGGCGGCAGAACTCCTCGTATAGAGGAATGGCCTTCTCGTGTCCGGCGGCCTCGATGTACGATGGCCGGTTGCCTTTCTTAGTTACCGCCATCAGCGTGAACTGGCTTACGACAATGATGTCGCCGCCCACGTCCGTCACACTGCGGTTCATCACCCCGGCCTCGTCGTCGAAGATGCGCAGCGCCGCAGTTTTCTTCACCAGCCAGTCGATGTCTTCCCCGTCGTCCTCGTGCCCCACGCCCAGCAGCACCAGCAATCCCCTGCCGATTACCGACTTAACGGCCCCGTTTATCTTAACAGACGCCGACGATACCCTCTGAATGACTACACGCATTGTCTCTGAATAATTGCCTGTCCGTGTTGAAGGATTCCGTGTACCTTCATATGGCAAATGTACGAAACATCTGTCGTTTTTTCTTGTTTTTGTGATATGAAAACCCTGAAAAAGACTCTTTGCATCATTACGCTTGCCGCCCTTTCCGGCTGTTATTTCTTTAATGCATCCAGATACTTTGCGGTGCTGACGATATAATCCTTCAGGGCCTCCCCTTCCAGCACCTCGACGTCGGCGGCAAGTCCCATTACGAAACGCCCGGCTCCGAAGACGCTGCAGATCTGAGTCTCCAATAGCCACTTCTCTTTGCTGTTTTCCCCAGGATCCGGCATCTCTGTGATGTACGCCGCAGAAAGAGGGTACTCCTCCAACAGAAGGTTCTTTGCCAGCGATGTCATGGCGAGTCTGATCTTCTCGAGCGGCCGGTCAGCGCTCATACGGAAGATATCCGTGGGCTTTTCTTCGTGCAGAGCTTCATACTCCCAGTCTTGGGCCAGGACTTCCACGGTCTTGATTCGATTGATCTTGAATGTCTTACACATACCCGACTCCGGCTCGTATCCCACTATGCCGATATAGTTCGGGGTAAACGAAAACGGCTCTATGAGCCTGTCGCGCTCCGTCAGCGAATGGCCCGACTCGTAGCCGCGCAGCACCACCTTTTTCTTGCCGTGGATGGCATCCGAAAGCGAATTGAGTTTTTCGGAGTTCCCCTTGTTGGTGACTATCCTGGCCATGGGTGTCTGGTCGCAGACCGCCACGAGCTTCTGCTTGAGGCCCGCCTTCAGCGAGTTTCCGGCGTCCAGCCTGTCCAGCAGCTGGTTAACCAGCGCCGCTTCCTCGCGTGAGAAGCACACCAGGTCGTCGATAGACAGGTTCCGGCGGTTGGTGGTTATCAGCCTGGGCACATTGGTTCCGCGCCTGACGGTAAACCCGACGTCCTCGAAGGTCTGAAGATAACGGTAGATCGTCCTTTCAGACATTTCAAGGCTCTCGCCTAGTTCCTCGATTGTGTACTCGACCGGCCCGGCCAGCATCTGCATCAGCCGCAACAGGCGTTCAGTCTTGAGTTGAGATTCCATTAAACTAAATATAGGCACCGGTCAGGCCCAGTCCCAGGTCTTCGATAAGAGCTTCCACCTCATCGGCAATTTCCGGAGAAAAGAACTGTGCCAAGGCTGCTGTGCTGCCAAAATTAATCTGTTTCATACTGTCATCTGTTTTGGTTTACAATGCAAAGGTAGTGCCACGTACTGACAACTAATGACAGTTGAAATAGAATTATAGGGAAATAGCGAAAACTCCGTATATTTGTATGAATTAGTTTTCGTCGCAACGAAAATGAAACGCACGCTCATACAATTATTCCTTCTGTGCATCCTTTTCCATGGATGCCAGGCCGGTCCCGGTCACAGTTGCCCCGGTATGGCCGAAGGAGTGCTGGATTTGAGCGACACCCTGACCCTGGGCCTTTCCAAATGTGATTCGGCAGAGTGGATAGAGGTGTTCCGGTCCGACGGATATGTCAACAATGTGGTCCTTACCTCCTTCAACGGAAGTTTTTACTGCATGTGGCAGCAGTCCGAAAGGGATGAGGACACTCCGGACACCAGGGTCATGCTCTCGGTAAGCGCCGACGGGAGAAACTGGTCCGTCCCTTCCGTCCTTGTGTGGCCCACGCAGGAGTATTTTGCCTCTCCGGGAGGATGGATACGGAATGGCGACACGCTGACTGCACTGGTGAATTACACTTTTGCCCCGGATCGGTCCCAAGGCGGAAAAGCATATTTCATCAGCACGACCGACGGAAAGACATGGACCGTGCCACAGCCCGTACTGATGGCCGATGGGACTCCGGTAGAAGGCATCTTTGAGCAGGATCCCCTGACGCTGCCCGATGGGCGCATCACTGGAGCCGTACATTTCCGGCCGGGAAACGTCCTGTGTCCCGTTTACACAGACGACCTCTCCGGCGTAAAGGGCTGGAAGAAAGCGTCTTTCCCGGAAGGAGAAGGACACCCTATCGAACCCAGCCAGTATATTGCCCGGGACGGCACACTGGTAATGTTAATGCGCGACCAGTCTTCTTCTTTTGTAAAGCTGTATTCGGTCTCAAAAGACAGGGGCGTTAGTTGGAGCGCCCCACAAAAAACAGACATCCCCGATTCACGCTCGAAGCAGTGCGCCGGCAATCTCCCGGACGGAAAAGCATTCTGGATCGGCAATCCGACGGGGAACAAATCAAGGAGGGCTTTGGTCCTTGCCGTTTCGGAGGACGGATATCTGTTTGACAGGGCGAGCCTCCTGGCCGGGCCCGCGGACCTGCCAGTGAGAAGGAAAAGCGGACTTTACAAGACGCTCGGATATAACTATCCCAAGGCCATCGTGATCGGGCACGATATTTGGGTCTCTCTGTCGGTGAACAAAGAAGACGTCGGGCTCATAAGAATTCCTTAACGATGCGGATTAAGTTAATGTTGGCGCTCCTGATGTTCCCTGCCATGCTGTGGGCACAGGAGCGCGTAAGCGTGAAAGGGCGGATCATCAATGAACAAGGTGAAGCCGTCGAATACGTGCAGGTCGGTGTGCCCAGGCACCAGATAGGAACCGTTTCCCTTGTGGATGGCCGCTTTGAGATAGAGGTCCCATGCGACACGCTGGAATTCTTCCACGTCTCCTATGAACCGGCTTTCTATCGCGTCACGGGCCCTGCCGACGAAGTGGTCATCGTCCTGCGGGAACAGGAACTGCCGCCGGCCGTGTTCATAGGCGGTGATACCAAGGAAAAGTACTTGCTCCGGCCCGGATCGAATGCCCTGAAGAATATGGGCATCATCACTACCGCCCTGCGGAGCGAACACTCGTCAGGACGGGAACTGGGATCCGTCGCAAGGACAAAGAAGCCGTTCCTTGTAAAGGATATTCTGCTCTCCGTGCGCAGCAACAATATCCCGGGCTGCGTCGCATCAGTCAACATCTACCGCATCGAGGGAAAGAATGAATCGTTCGTAAACGTACTCCACAAACCCATCTACTTTGACGTTGCCGTTTCGAACGATCCGCAGGATTTCGACATCCAACCTGAAGAAACCCTTCTGTTGGAACCAGGACGCTACTTCATAGCCTTCCAGATTGTAGGGTACGATGAGCAGGCCCTACAGGACTTTCTGGCCAAACCGGAAGACAAGAGGGAGTTCCGGGAAATGACCATGGACTTCAATATCTACCTGAAGAACAGTTACATACGGGAAGTCGCACTGGGCAAGACGGAATCTCTCCCAGTCAATATAGGAGTCGCAGTCAAAGGCCTGGAGTATCAGTAGGAGTATGCCGTCGGTGCCTGTGCCGGCCCTGTCCCCTACTTGCGCCAACGCTTCAGCATAGGGAAGAAGCCCCGCATCATTTGGATGTACTGCTCACGGGTCATGGGTTCCGGCATGTTCCTGTTCACTTCGTCCACGAACTGTGCGCAGTGTTCGATCATTTCGTCCATCGTGCACTCCTGAAGGAACTTGCCCTCCTGGTAGCAGTACTGGCAGTAGTCAAAATTGACGCTGCCGTCGGCATTGGTCCCGCAGTCCTCCTTCCGGGTGAGAGGCATGCCGCAGCTCTGGCAGAACTGGGGCAACTGGCCAGGCGCGAAATCTTTCTCCTTCGGCGGGAAACCGGCCTCATATGCCTCAAACGCCTCCGGTTTCTCATCGGCCACAAAGTATCCCTTGGGAGGGCAGTAGGTGGCCTCAGCGATACCGTTTGCCTTAAGCCAGCCGGGAATGAGTTCCTGGGCCAGGAAGTAAGGCACCTCGGCGCCCGCCGGTTCAGAGTGATAATTGATATGCAGTTTGCAGGCAAGATCGAAGCCTGCGAGCCTGTAGAAGTCGATGTTGCCTTCCATGCAGAGGAATCCGACACCCGTTTCACGGGCCTTCTCCAGCGCATGCTGAAGCAGTTTCAGCCCATAGCCCTTGCGCTTGCAGTCCGGATGAATGCAGATGGGACCGAAGGTCCATGACGGCTTCCGTGTGCCGTCCGGCAGCACCAGTTCGGCCCTGGAGAACATTACGTGGCCGACAATACGGCCGCCCTCCTCCATCACGAAGTCCAGCTCCGGGATAAAGTCCGGATTGCTCCTGTACTGATTCAGCACAAAATGCTCCGTGCATCCGGGGCGATAAACATTCCAGAATGCCTCGCGGGTAAGGTTCTCAACCTCACGGTAATCGGCAGGTGTTTCAAGTCTGATATTCATATCTTGTCGATTCTGCATGATTCCTAAAACATATCAATATTTGTTCTCCGTGCCTTCGATCTCTGCACGGGTAATCTTCTTGCGGTCCATCGCCCTCCAGGCAAACACTATGTACGCCAGCACGAAGCGCGTTTCATATAAGGTTTATAGCACATGCACGCAAACCGGGGCGGGAATGCTGATTTCGCTGAGTTTGGTAAGGTGCCCGGTGCGACGATTGATGGTGTAGACCTCGATGCAGTTTGAGTCGCGGCAGGCGCAAAGGAGGTGGCGGCCATCGGGGGTAATGGCGAAGTTGCGGGGGTGGATGCCGGTATGCTGGTAGCCTACAGGGGTTACCCGGCCAGTTTCTGCATCTACGCTGAAGATGGCTATGCCGTCTTCTTTTAAGCGGTGCGACGTATACAGGAAGCGGCCGTCAGGCGTCAGGTGGATATCGGCGCTGCCATTTCCGGCACCAGAGTAGGCATCAAGAATCTGAATCGGAGTCAGGGCTCCATCGTCATAGCTGAAGCAAACCAGCTTGTCCCCAAGCTCGCATATGAGGTATGCAAAACGACCGTCGGCGCTGAATGTCAGGTGGCGGGGACCATATTTGACCTCGTCAGTGTTCCTCCATGCAAGTGTTGCAGTTCCAAGCGGGGCGCTGCCGTTCCTCAACTCGAAGCGGTGTATGCAGTCGTTGCCCAGGTCTGCGGCGAAGATGTACCAGCCGTCGGGAGAAAGCACAGCGCAGTGAAGGTGTGCAGGGCCCTCAAATGGATAAACGCTTGACATCAATGGCGACCACATTTGGGTCAGGGGGCCGATTTCGCCGTCTTCGTTTAAGGAGAAAGCACTCAGAGTGCCACCGGTGTAGTTTGACGTTACGATGGCCCCGCCGGTATATAGGATGTTGCAGGGATCTTCTCCTCCGGCTGGAATCGGCACAGTGGATTCCAGCTTGACGCTTTCTCCAAAAACGATATATGAACTCACGCCCTGCCGGCCGTCATTGAACTCATTGACGCCGTATGCATACATGCTTCCCGGCACCGGAATGACGAACGACGGGTTCCATGAAGCCGCCTCGCTAAGCATCGAAGCCTTTCCCGTACCGGTGTTGAGGGAGCACAGATACACGCCGTGCGAAGCCGTCCCCTCGGTATATGTGCCGACAAGAAGCGTGATATCCGGCCCGCTGCAGGAGAACAGCAGAAGCAAAGAAGCAATATGTCCTAAACATTTCATAACTAATACGTTACCAGTAAAAGTACGGGGATTATTACAAGCGGGCCTCCGCCGTGCATCCCGATGTGTTGTCTTTGTAATAGAAGTCTATGATGGTTTTCTTTACAGCTACCGAAACGGCCTCGAGTAACAAAAATAAGACAATTTTGACAGATGGCAAAATATCCGTCAAAAGAAAAGAGCTGCCTTCAAAAGACAACTCTTTGTGCGCGAGATGAGACTCGAACTCACACAGGTTTTACCCCACTAGCTCCTGAAACTAGCGCGTCTACCATTTCGCCACCCGCGCAGTCGGTTTGGACTGCAAATATACAACTTTTTTAGAAAATGAATGATAATGTGAG
>JAEELG010000028.1 GCA_016288775.1 Bacteroidales bacterium
GAAGAAGATACTGACGACAAGGCTTTCATCCTGGAGCCGTCGCGGGAGTCGCTGCTGGAGTCGCTGGCGCCGCAGGTCGAAGACCTTCAGCTTTACGCGGCGCTGCTCGATTCGGTGGCGTCGGAGCACGCGGCCCGCATGGTGGCGATGCAGGCGGCCACCGACAACGGCGAATCGCTCCTCGCCGAACTCACTCTCGAGTACAACAAGGGGCGTCAGCAGAAAATCACTTCAGAGATTCTCGACCTGGTGGCAGGCGCCGAGAACTAAAAGGAATATCCCAGTCCTACCATGAAACTGTTGCCGGTGGCAGGGGAGCCGAATATGTAGGCGGCGTCCAGGTTCACTCCGGCGATATGGCCGCCCAGGCCCACCGATGCGAAGGAGGGGAGTGCCTTGGACGAATCCCCGTAATGGAATCCCGCACGCGCCGACACGAAGTCGGCGATGTCGTATTCTGCGCCCAGGCCGGCCATGAGGGCGCCGCTGAACAGCACGCTGGCCTCGCCTGTGACCAACAGTTTTGAAATGGGCCGCCATTCTCCGCCGGCGGCTGCGAGCATGGGCAGGGCCGAGGGGCCGTTGCCGTAGTCTATGGCCGGTCCGAGATTGCGGAACGCCAGTCTGGCGGACCATTTTTCCGTGCCGTAGCTCGCCCAGAGATCGCCGCAGATGGCGCCGCCTTTGGCGGCCTCGCCAATGATGGAGGTTACGGACTTGATCTTAAGCCCCGCTTCGATATTGTCGTTGATAATGAACGAACCGCCGAGGGCGAGAATGAACTCGTAAGGCTGGAAGGTGCCCGAATAGGCCCCTTTGTGGTTGGATATCTCGTAAGGCGTGTCAATGAAGTCGCGGCCTTCGAAAGATATGGTTAGCCTGTCGCCGAAGCGGAAATACCCGTCTCCGCCAACGATCTTGCTGCCGGCGGATGCGGGAGCCCAGATTCCGAAGATAGCCTGGGCGGAGCCGATGGCGCTGCCGTGGTTCTGCTGTATGCCTCCAAGCGCCAGCGAACGTGCGTCGGAGGGAATCAGAAGGCCGGAGAGAGCCTGCGCCGAAACCTGAAGCGCCAGACCCAGAACGATAAGTGTTGCTAAAGTCCTTTTCATGGTGCGTCAGATTTTAACTATGGTGTAGCAGCCGTCGGCTCCGCAGCCCTTGATGGTTACGTAGTAGGTGCCTGCGGGCTGGTTGGTCATGTCGATTTCCATGGGGTCGAAAGGCGAGAAGTCGCCTGAGCCCGAATGGACGGTGGCGCCGGCCTTGTTGCGTACAGCCACTTCCAGCGAGCCTTCTGTGCCGGGCCGTATGCTCAGTTTTGTCTTAACCGGGTTGGGGAAGAGGTCTACGGGCCTGGACGGATCGCGCACAAGCACCTTGAAGTCCAGTTCGCATGTGCTCTTCGAGATATCGTTCGCTATCACGTTGACGGTGGTGAGCCCGTAGCCGGTGGCACGTATGATGATGTTGTTTCCGTTGATGCTGACCTTGGCCACGCTGTCGTCGGAATAGGATGTCTTGTAATAGAGGGGCTCTTCGTCCTCGTCGTAGATGTAGTCCGACAGCTTTAGGTTGACCACTTCGTCCTTGGCGCCGAACACGATGTCTTCTGCATTCTTGATCAGCACGGGAACGTGGTTGGGCAGGATCGTGTATTCGTAGTCGCAGGAGGCCGAGAGACCGAATTCGTCGGTGGCGGTCAGCGTCGCCTTGTATTTTCCGGGAGGGGCGTCGATGCCGGTTATGGTCACTTTGACCTCGCCTTGGTACGCTTCGGCGCGGAAGGCGTCGGAACCGCCGTCGATCTTCATGGTGACCTTGTGTCCGTCGGGATCGGTGACGCCGAAACTCAGATAAAGTTTCTGGTGCGCCTTGATCTTGGCTTCAGTGTCCGGCGGGGTGATGTATGGCGGGTTGTTCTCTCCAGTGGTCACCTTGAGAATCTCAGGCAGACGGGAATAGTGGCCCCTGTAGTCGTAGGCGATAACCGTGGCATTGTACGTGGTGTTGAACTTCAGCCCCGTCATCACGCCGGAAATCGGATCGCCCACTTTCAGACGCCCTGTCTCGATCTTTTTGGTTATGGCGTCAAGAGGAAGGCCGTTCATGAAAACAAGCGTTTCCATGGGCGTTTCACCCTCCGTGAAGACCATCAGGTACCCCAGGGCCTTAATATCGTCGGGGTCTTCGGTAACGTTCCACGAAAGCGTGACGGAATTCGCACTGACGCTGGCCTCTATGTGTTCCGGGGCCTTGGGCGGTTGGGTGCCTCCGTAGGTGAAGGATCCCATCGCGTCGAGGAATGGCCCTATCTTTCCGGGGGCTTTCTTGGTGTTGGCGCCTTTCAGGAGGCGTTCTTTAAGCATGTCGCAGGTGAATCCGGGGCCTCCGTAATACGAAACCAGCAGCGCGGCCACGCCCGCAACGTGAGGGCAGGCCATCGAGGTGCCCTGGAGCGATCCGTAGGAGCTTCCGGTGATGGTGCTGAGAATGCCGGAACCCGATTTGACGTCTCCTCCGGGGGCGCAGATGTCCACCCAGTTACCATAATTGCTGTAATACGCCATTTCGCCGTTCTGCCCCGTAGCTCCCACCGCCACTACCTGGGGTAGGGCTGCCGGCCATGCCATGCTCCACGATTCGTTGCCTGCGGCAAAAACCACCAGGCCGCCCTTCATGGGGCTGTCTGGGCGTTGCTTGCCATGTTTGTCGCATCCTGCGAATTCGATGAAATAATCGACGGCTGGAGCGTACTCGTTGGCGTTGGACGACAGGGCCTGGTATTCGTTATCATAGTCGTAGCCCCAGCTGTTGTTGGCTATGACTGCGCCGTGGTCGGCGGCCCATACCAGGGCGTTGTAGGAGTCGCCAGTAAGGCTTTTCTCCGTATCTTCGGGGTTGTCCATGAACGTGGCGCACGACAGCAGCCGGACGCCGCCCTTGCCGTCATCTCCGCCGGCTATGCTGGAAACGCCTTCGCCGTTGTTGTTGATAGCGCCTATGATCCCTGCGACGTGGGTGCCGTGCCTGTGGGGACTGATGTAATATCCCCCATGCCCGTTGACGAAGCTCTTGCTGCCGTCACTGCCCGCCGGAACGCACACGGCGGCGAGGTCAGGGTGGTCCATCTGGATGCCGCCGTCGATCACAGCCACTATCACTTCGGGTTTGCCTGCCGTGTAAATGTCCCACACGGGCTGGACGTTGATGCCGTAAGCGCTTTCCGACAGCGCCCACTGGCTGCCGGCCCTGGGATCGTTGAAATACGAGTGCTGGCGTATTCGGCGCTGCGGTTTTGCCAGCAGCACGCCGGGAATCTCCGACAGCCCCTCTGCGGCTTTGGTAGCCGGAACGGCGTCTGGATCGTAGTTGACGATGAACCATTTGTGGAGGCCGGCCTTGCGGTGGCGGGGCTCCCATTCGCCGGCGTCGGGATACAGGCGCCTCACGCTTGTCGCGCCCATGAGCGCAAAAGCGCTGTTAAGTTCTCCTGAACGGGTCCGGAGTGCGCCGGAAGCCAGTTCGTCGGCCAGTTCGTCGGAAACTTCCACTATCATGGATCCGGGAATGAGCGGGCTCGATCCGGCTTTGGATTCGCGGGCCTGGTCGGGAGAGCCCGAAGGCTGCGCTTCACCGGTGCAGGCCGCCGTAATGGTGGCTAGAAACAATATGCCGAGTATTCTGTTGAATCTGTTCATTTCAATCATGCAGTAAGACTACAAATATAGTAAAAAAACATATAATAGTATTATTGCCCCATGGGAATGCCGGGCCGATTAATAATTTTTTTAATTAACAATTGATAGTTATATGGCAAGTTTAATTAAATTAATAAAGAAAATAGCCCCTATTTACTTACGATTTTTGGGTTTAAAATGCATTTTTATGCATCCCAGCGGCCTCCGTGACCACTTATTATTAATGTGAATATTTGCTTATTAAAAAAATAGTAGCTATCTTGCGCACTTAAACCGGCTTGGCTACAAGTTTTAGTTAGTATATTTTTGTTTAATTTAAAAAATTGCTTATGAAAAAAGCTAGACTGTTCATCAGCGCTCTGTTTTTGCTGTTGACGGCTTCGCTCTACGCCCAGAACATCAAAGTGGCGGGAGTGGTCCGCGACGCATCGACTGGCGAAGGTGTACCGTTTGCCTCCGTCGTGGTCAAGGGCACGATGAACGGAGTTTCCTCCGATGCAGACGGTAACTACTCAATCAACGCTCCTGCTGACGGTGTCCTGGAATTTTCGGCCATTGGCTACAAGCCCCAGGAAGTGCAGATTTCCGGCAATGCTGCGATCAGCGTCTCCCTCGCTCCCGACCAGGAGCTCCTTGAAGAGACCATCGTCGTGGCCTACGGTACTGCTACCAAGAGCTCCTTTACCGGCTCTGCCGCAATGGTCAACAGCGAGACTATCCAGAAGAAGCTGACCTCCAAGGTGACAAGCGCCCTCGCCGGTACTACCCCCGGTGTCCAGGTCATTTCTTCCAGCGGCGACCCTACCGGCGGTGCACCCACCATCCGCATCCGTGGTATCGGTTCCATGAGCGCAAGCTCCGCTCCTCTCATCATCGTTGACGGCGCCCCTTACGAAGGAGCAATCTCCGACATCAACCCCAACGACGTCGAGTCCATGTCCGTCCTGAAGGATGCTGCAGCTTCCGCTATCTACGGTCACCGTGGAGCAAACGGCGTTGTGCTCATCACCACCAAGAAGGGTAAGAGCGGCGAGGCCGAGGTGCGTTTCGACGCCCGTTACGGTGTCAACTCCCGCCTCATCCCCCAGTACGACGTGATCAGCGATCCGGCAGAGTACTACGAGACCTTCTACAAGATGAGGTACAACCAGTACATCTACTCCGGACACTCCGTGGCAGAGGCCTATGACTATGCCGACCGTATCCTCTTCGACAGCAAGAACGGCGGTCTCGGTTATCAGGTGTTCACCGTTCCCACGGGCCAGAAGCTTATCGGTACCAACTTCAAGATCAACCCCAACGCCACCCTCGGCTACAGCGACGGTGAGTATTGGTATGAGCCCGATGACTGGTACAACGAGACCTTCCACAATTCCATCCGTCAGGAGTACAACGTCTCCGCCAGCGGCGCTACCGACCGCTTCACCTACTACGGAGGACTCAGCTACCTGAACGATGGCGGTATCGTCTACAACTCCGGTTATCAGCGTTACACCGCACGTCTGAATGCAGAATATCAGATCAAGGACTGGATCCGTTTCGTTTCCAACCTGAGCTACTCCTACTCCGATTCCGACAACGTGTCCTCCGGAAGCTGGGGTTCCTCCGGCAACGCATTCTACATTGCCAACAACATCGGTCCTATCTATCCTCTCTATGTCCGTAAGCCCAACGAGGACGGCAAGAGCGGTTACAAGTACACCGAGCAGGGACGTCAGATCTACGACTCCAACAACACGAACTTCACCCGTCCTTCCATCGTCGGCAACGCGGTCCGCGACCTCTACTACGATACCAAGAAATCCTATGCAGACGTTCTGGTCGGCAAGTGGGGCCTCATCCTCACCCCGGTCAAGGGTCTTACCCTGAACGCCAACATCGGTATCACCGACGACAACACCCGTTACAACTACCTGTACAGCCCGTATTCAAGCGCAGTTGACGGCCAGGCAGCAGTTGGTCACAGCCGTATGTTCACCGTGAACCAGCAGTACATTGCCGAGTACAAGTTCAACATCGCCGACGTCCATCATTTCGATATCCTCGGCGGTTACGAGCAGTATCACCGCAAGAGCCAGAGCATCGACGGTTCCAACGACCACCTCTTCAACCCGAACGTGGGCGAAATCGACAACGCTGACGGTACCAACAAGTCCGTGAGCTCATCCGCCGGCGCTTATATGACCGAGGGCTTCCTCACCCGTGCACAGTACGACTACAACGGAACCATCTTCGCATCCCTCTCCTTCCGCCGCGACGCATCTTCCCGCTTCGCTCCCGGTCACCGCTGGGGTAACTTCGGTTCCGCAGGTGCAGCATGGCTTATTAACAAGGAGAGCTGGTTCAACGTTCCTTTCGTGAACATGCTCAAGCTCAAGGCCAGCTACGGTGTCCTTGGTAACGACGGTCTCGGTTCCTATCCTTATGCAGACCAGTACACTCACTCCTTCGACGGAACTGATTATTCAATCAGCCTTTCCTACAAGGGTAACGAGGAACTGACCTGGGAAACTTCCAAGACCTTCAACACCGGTGTCGACTTCGAACTCTTCAACGGCAGGCTCAACGGTACCATCGAGTACTTCAACCGCGACACCGAGGACCTGCTCTACAACAAGAACGTTCCTTATTCCTCCGGTAACCCTACCGGCACCATGCCCGTGAACGTCGGTTCCATCCGCAACCGTGGCTTCGAGGTCTCCCTCGACGGTGCTATCATCAACACCAAGAACGTGTTCTGGAACTGGAACATCAACCTCAGCCACTACAAGAATACCATCACGAGCCTCGATGATAGCGTTTCCGAGAAGGGTATCCGCGGTTCCAACTTTATTTATAAGGTAGGCGGATCCCTCTACGATGCTTACATGTACAAGTATGCAGGTGTCGATCCCGAGAACGGAAAGGCCCTCTACTGGAAGCACATCGACGAAGAGAAGGATGAAGACGGCAACATCACCAAGGAGGCATCCGACGAGACCACTTCCGTGTTCTCCGACGCCACCCGCTACGAGCTCGGCACCACCCTGCCCAAGCTCTTCGGCGGCTTCGGCACCAGCCTCAACGCCTACGGCTTCGACCTCTCCGTCCAGTGCTCCTTCCAGCTCGGCGGCAAGTACTACGACGGTAACTACCAGATGCTCATGTGGACCCAGGATCAGACCGGTTCCGCATGGCACAAGGACGCCCTCAAAGCATGGACTCCTGAGAACACCGACACCGACGTTCCCCGTCTGGACGGTGACACCCAGGTTGCACAGAGCGCCGTGGATCGTTTCTTCGTGAGCTCCAACTATCTGAGCGTCAACAACGTGACCTTCGGTTACACTCTTCCCAAGACCCTGACCCAGAAGATCAAGATCAACTCCCTGCGTTTCTATGTGGCGGGTGAGAACCTCGCAGTCCTCACTGCCCGCAAGGGTATCGATCCTCGCAATACCTTCGGTCTCGGTTCCTTCACGATGACTGCTGGTTCTTCTTCCTACGGTGCAATGCGCGCCATCACCGGCGGTGTTACGCTCACGTTCTAATTCGTAAAGGATAAAGATATGAAACTGAATAAAATATTCTTTGCTGTCGCTATAGCAGTCGCTTTCGCTTCTTGCTCCAAGATCGACGAGATTGTCCCCGAAGGCGGTACAATGCTGGCAAGTCAGGTGCAGTCTACCAACGCTGCAATTCCTTCCCGCGCATCTGCTTCTTTCAACGGTATGTTCACCAATATCGGACTGCCCGCAAAGATGTATACCACCCCTGATGACTGGGAATTCCTGATGATCCTGTTCTGCAACGATCTCGAAGGTGCAGACGCCCTCATGCCCAATAGCAACTACAACTGGTTCTCCGTTTGCGGTGAGTATTCTTCCCGTAACAACACCTACCGTAACCCCGCTATCCGTTACAGGGCTCCCTATAACATGATCGGTGACGTCAACACTTTCCTCGCTGGTTTCTCCGAGGATGAGACCGACCCCCTGCTCCTTAACATGATCGCGCAGGTTCGCGTGCTTCGCGCGTACTCTTATATGTTGCTGGCTCCCCAGTATCAGTTCGCACCCCTTACCAACGTCGCTGCCGACAATGCAAAGGGTGCCGATCTCCCTTGCGTTCCCCTTATCACTCCTGATAAGGAAGACTTCGACTATACCAACAACCCCCGTGCTACCGTCAAGGAAGTTTACGACTACATCCTGGACGACCTCAACTATGCAGTCGAGGCTCTCAAGGGTGCTTCCCGTTCTTCCAAGCTCTTTGTCGACGACCATGTGGCTCTCGGTCTCCGCGCCCGCGTCTACCTGCTCCTCGGAGAGTGGGACAAGGCTTATGCCGATGCAGTCGCAGCAGCCGAAGGATACACCCCTGCAAGCATAGAAGAGGTTTCCAAGCCTTCTTTCTGCGACATCAACGAGCACAACTGGATCTGGGGTTACGACATGGCCGACGGCCTGCCCAACGCCCGTAAGGAGACTCTTAACAGCTGGAACGGCGTTTACGCCACCACCAGCGGCTGGCTGCGTTCCTTCTCCAACAGCGGTTACTCCTGCGCTACCCAGTGCTACTGCTGCATCAACAAGATGCTCTGGGACAAGATTCCTGCAACCGACGTCCGCAAGGGCTGGTGGGTTGACGAGAACCTCGAGTCCCCGCTTCTTAAAGGTCTCAAGTGGCCCGGCTTCGAAGATGTGGCAAACGCCGACGACGGTGGTGACGCCAAGCTCCCTTATATCGCTTACACCAACGTCAAGTTCGGTTGCCAGACCATTGCTACCGACGTCAACGAGGAGGATATGCCTCTGATGCGCGTCGAGGAAATGATTCTCATCCAGGCTGAGGCCAAGGCCCACACCGATGCCGGTGCAGCCACCTCCATCCTCGAGAACTTCGTGAAGACCTACCGTGATCCTTCCTACAGCGCAGCAGCAGGCGGTCGCAGCCTTCTCGACGAGATCTGGTTCCAGCGCCGCGTTGAGCTCTGGGGCGAGGGATTCGGCGTGCTCGACAACCTCCGTCTCGACAAGCCTATCGTGCGTTCCCACGGTGCCGGTACTTCCAACATCGCAGACGCTTTCCGCTTCAATCTCGATTCCCAGGATCCTTGGCTTAGGATGCGTTTCCCTCAGGGCGAAATGAACACCAACTTCGGTATCGAGGACAACAAGGGCGGTCAGCAGCCTACCATCGACATGAATCCCGGCCTTAAGGACGGCGTAACCGACTAATTTTAAAGGAGACACATATGAAAAAGATATTATTCGTTTTTTCTTTGGTAGCCGCAGCGTCCATCGCCCTGGTTTCCTGCCAGCCTGAGGTTCAGCCTCACGAGCCCGGCGAGCCCGAGGTCAACGGCTGCTACGGTGTGTATTTCCCTACCCAGGATGCCAGTGGTGACCATGTGTACAATCCTACTCAGGATAAGGTCATCGACATCACTGTCGCCCGTACCAACACCAACGGTGCCATTACCGTTCCCGTGAAGATGTCATTCTCCGAGGATGGCGTTTTCGAAGCCGCTCCCGTTACCTTTGCCGACGGCCAGGAGGAGACAACCTTCGCAGTCCGCTTCGACAATGCCAAGGAAGGCGTCAACTATACCGCTAACTTCGTCATCGACGACAACCAGTATGCGTCCAAGTACAACGCCGGCGCCATCGGTCTCGACTTCAGCGTCCTCTGCGTGGAAATGAAGACCCTCACCACCGAAGACGGCAGCAAGGTTGCAAACGTAACCTTTACCGATGATGTATGGCTTGGTGAAGTTCACAATGAGATTACCATTCAGTACTACGAAGTCGATGGTATCCGTTATTGCACGACTGTAGGTGGCAAGACCGTTTCTTCAAGCAACGGAACTACCGGCGCAGGCCCTTGGGGCACCGATGTGCAGATGTCTTTCAAGTGGTATACCAAGAAGACCGTTGAGGTCGACGGCGTGAACTATCAGTGGATTGAGGTTGAAGCGAATCCCATTGGCTTCGATGCTTCAAACGGCCCCATCTACATGGGCGACTTTTACCACATGCGTGCCGATATGGGCCTGGGCAACGGTACTTACACCAGCTCCTATGACAGGTATACCAATGGTAGCGACGGTTATAATCCCAGCTACTACGACGGCCACGGCGGATTCGTTTTCAATTCCGCTTACTGGATCCACGGAACCACCAGCTGGTACGGCTATAAGGACAATTGCCCTGTCGCCGTTGCAGAAGGTTACCTCCGCGTGAACTACGATTTCGAACTCGAGTCTGACTATTGCATCAGCGGTGTGGCTCCCATTTATGTGACCGCCGGCGCCGATGTGGCAAGCATCAAGTATGCCGTTTATCCCGGTGAGCTCACCGCCACCCAGGCAGGCAACAAGATCGACGCCATCGCAGCAGGCACCGAGGCCGCTACCGAATTCAACCAGTTCCAGCTCAATGCTGAGACCAACAAGAATGAGGCAACCCTTGGCATCACTGCCGAGAAGACCGGTATCTACACTCTCGTTGCAGTTGCATACGACGGAAGCAAGAAGGCTCAGAACAGCGCAAGCGTTGTCTTCAACTACATTTCCGCAGCCGACGATGCGACCTATGCAGTCAAAGTCGACGTGTTCACCGAGGATACTCCTGCTCGTTACAAGGAACTGCATGACTATGATTCCTTCGCATACTGCGTTTCCGGAAGCGACCTGACCGACGTCCATGTGGCAATCTACTCCGCCGATGTCGTGGACAAGTATGGCGCTGAAGTGATCAAGGCAGATGCCAAGGCCGACGAGGACGGCGACTATGAACTCTCCGCCGATCAGCTCGCAGAGGTCAATGCCGACGGCGGTTTCTATGACATCGCTACCGGCATGAAGCCCAACACCACCTACTACGTGGTCGTATGGGCAACCAACGGCAGCCTTGACGACTATGCAATCGATGTTTACACCACCGCCAAGCTTCCTTACGTATGGAAGAGCCTTGGCAAGGGTCAGTACACCGATGATGTCGCCTGTGGTCTCTATGGTGTCGATCCTATCACCGTTTCCTGCGACGTTGAGGTCGAGCAGAGTAATCCCGGTCTGTACAGACTGTCCGGATTCCAGCTGCCTCTCGTAGCTGTTGCATACGGTATGACTGAGGCTGCAATTTCCGCATACGAAGGTGTTGTATGGAGGAATTCCCCGATCATTATCGATGCTTCCGATCCGACTTCCGTGTTCATCGAACTCCAGGATTACGGCGTGTGCTTCAACACCAGTGACGGCTTCATCGATGGCGTGACTTCCGTGCACAACGGCAAGCCTTTCTCCAAGGGTATCCTCAAGGACGGTGTCATCACCTTCCCTGAGGTAAAGGGTCTGCTCTGTACTCTGGATGGCGATGGCTACTATTATGCCAACCAGCACGGTGCCTTCAAGCTCGTGCTCCCTGCCGGTCAGGCCTCCGCTCCCGCTTATGCCGGTCCCGTGATCGGCGGTACAACTCCTGCCCAGAAGGTATTCTATGCCCCTGTGAAGGTTAAGTACGAGCGCGATCCCAAGGCTGTCAGCGTTGACGTCAAGGTTTCTTACGACCGCAAGGCCCGTAAGCCCGCGTTCTCCGAGGACAGCATCAAAACAGTCAAATAGAGTTAAACCTATTGATTTATGCAACAATAGAGACCTGGCGCTTCGGCGCCGGGCCTCTTGTTGTAAAAAAAACGGAATGAAAAAAATCGGACTCTCACTGGCCCTTGCGGCCTTCTGTCTCGCCGTTTCCTGTACTAAGGAAGGCGTGGCGGACCAAGCCGGCTCCGTCGCTCCGATCATTCGCCTGGGCGACGAGGTATCATCCTCGGCTGTATTGGTCAAGTTTAAGACTCCTGTTGCGGACGAGGCTCTCCGCAGCCTGGAATCGGATCAGGGCGTTGCCCTTACAAGGGTATTCCCTTCGGTTTCCGGCAAGGAGGAGCTGGAGGCTCAGTTCGGCCTTGACCGCTGGTACAAGGCGGAAATAGCCGACGGCGCCGACGTGGACTCGAA
Source organism: Bacteroidales bacterium (assembly GCA_016288775.1). Classification (GTDB taxonomy): domain Bacteria; phylum Bacteroidota; class Bacteroidia; order Bacteroidales; family UBA932; genus Cryptobacteroides. The sequence goes on from JAEELG010000028.1 coordinate 11,698, forward strand.
GGCCAGGCAGATGTCCATGGTAAAGGCGGTTGAACTGGTTGAATACGAATCAGTCATGGCCAAGTGCTCGGACTGCGTCGTGTATCCTGCCGGTGAGCCCATGCCGCCCACCCGTGCAGGCGACCAGTTCAACGACCCTTATCTGTACTACCAGTGGAACTACAAGAATACCGGCATTGCATCTTTCACTCCGAAGATCGTAGCCGGAGCTGACGTGAACGTCAGCGACGTGTGGGCCACCATCAGCGGCGGCGATCCCGACATAATCGTGGCCGTGGTCGACGAGGGCGTGCTTTACTCCCACCCCGACCTTCGTGCCAACATGTGGGTGAACAAAGGCGAAACACCCGGAAACGGAATTGACGACGATGCCAACGGCTATGTTGACGATGTCTATGGATACAATTTTATCCAGGACAACGGCAATATCAATTGTGACAACCCCGACGACTCCGGACACGGAACCCATTGTGCGGGTACGATCGCCGCTGTCAACAACAACGGAATCGGTGTATGCGGCGTAGCAGGAGGCACCGGAAAGAACGACGGCTGCCGTATCATGAGCTGCCAGATCTTTTCCGGAAAAACCGGAGGTGATACATACACTATCACAAAGGCCATCAAGTATGCCGCCGACAACGGTGCTTCGATTATTTCCTGTTCTTTCGGCTCTCGTGCGTCATACCCTTCCGACGATTCCTATTACAGAGCCTCCGGTGGTATCGAGATAGATGCGATACATTATTTCGAGGCCAGCAAAAACAATCCCGTGCTAAACGGCAACATAGCCGTTTTTGCTGCAGGGAACGAAGCTCACAACTATGCCCATTATCCGGGAGCTTTTTACGATATTATAAGCGTTTCCGCAATCGCCCCGGATTTTCTGCCTGCATTCTATACCAATTACGGTCCCGGCTGCAACATTGCGGCTCCTGGCGGAGAGGCCTTTCACGTAATCAACAAGTGGAATTCCATGATTCTCTCCACCGTGCCCAAGCAGGTTAAGTCAAATGGGATTGAAGGTGAGTACAATACCAAGGGATTGGAGTATGGCTACATGCACGGCACTTCAATGGCCTGCCCTCACGTGGCAGGAGTCGTGGCCCTTGCCCTGTCGTATGCCAAGAAACTCGGAAAGACCTTCGACCGTGAAGAGTTCAAGCGCATGATCCTGGCGTCCACACAGGACATAGACCAGCGTATCGCAAGCACAAAAGAAAAGACCTACGCATATGGCCAAGGGCCGCTCAGCCTCGCTCCGTATCATCACCAGATGGGTACGGGAGCGATCGACGCCTGGCGCCTCATGATGCATGTTGAGGGCGTTCCCACACTCACCGCCCAGACCGGACGTGAACAGTGGATAGACCTTTCCTCGATGTTCGGCACTTCGTCCGTGAGCCTCACCTATCTGAGTGTGGAAGTTCCCGAAGCCGCCGTATCTTCCATGGGCCTTCAGAAGATTCAGCCCAGCGCATCCGACAAGTATCCCGCAGTGGCCGACCCCAACGGATATGCGTATGTGCAGTTCGGGCGCCTGTATGTCCATCCCACCAAGCTGGGGTCGGGCAAGATTACTATTTCCGCCGTGGGCGGCGGTGACCATGTGGGTGGCGGCAAGAACCCTCCGGGCGGCATGTCGCTTACCCAGACAGTTTCTCTCCTTTCCCGCGAAGTGGAAGGAGGCAACGGTACAGGAGGATGGTTATGATGAAAAAGTTACTGTTTGCGGCAGTCCTGCTTTCGGTGATTGCAGGCTGCAAGCCCAAGACTCCCGAGACTCCCAAGATCGACGTTACAGGCGCATGGGAGATGTCTGCCGTGTCCACCAAGGTGAACGTGGGAGGGGAGCAGGTGAGTGTATATCTGGATTTCTCTGCCGAGGGCAGCTTTACCCTGTATCAGAAGATAGGCGCAGGGCGGTACACCGTTTTTACCGGTTCCTATAACGTTGACCAGAATAACAAGCTGCTTTCGGGCACTTATTCCAACGGTAAGCAGTGGGGGCCCTACGATTGCACCTGCAGCGAGAGTTCTCTCACGCTCGTTACCTACGGCGGCGGTGAAACTTATACCTACAACAAGATCGACGCAGTGCCGTCATCCGTTACCGGCAATACTTATTGATAATGGATAAGCTCCGTCTTCTGCTGCTTCTTTCCCTGCTCGCATGTAACCGTATCAGTTACACCGCGAGCGAGGAGTATCCTCCCATAGTGCCTGATTGTGTGGGGGTTACGGTGCCTGAGGGGATGCCCCCGATGACGTTCGAGATGGCCGACGGCCGTCCGTTCAAGGTGGAGCGCAGGAGGGTAGCTGATACGGTGTTCTACAGCGTAAGCGCATGGAATCCGGCAACGGGGAAGGGCGAGCGCTACGCTCCGTTCCCCGTGTACGTGTCACACGACCCCATCGATCCGTACATCGCTTACCGTCTCATCGAGCCTTCGTACGAGGGCTGGAAGGAGATGGGCCTGTACAGCAGGGATCTGGGCTCGTACCGCGAGAAGGCGATCGTTACCAACGACGCCACGGGCGGCGGATGCGTGAACTGCCATACTTTCCGCGGCGGAAACCCTTCCGACATGCTTTTCCATGCCCGCGGCGCCGGCGGCGGAACGGTGTTCGCCCTTGAAGGCAAGGCCAGGATAATCAACCTTGCCACCGTTGGGCCGCGCAAGCAGGGCGTATACCCCGCATGGCATCCGGACGGGCGCTACATAGTGTTCTCGTCCAACTCCACACAGCAGTGTTTCCCCATTGCGGGCAGCCAGCAGGTCGAAGTGTACGACAATTATTCCGACCTCATCCTGATGGACTGGCAGACGGATTCCGTGTACGTGTGGCCGCCGCTCTGCGAGGAAACGCGTTTCGAGACCTTCCCGGCGTGGAACGCCGACGGCAGCCGTCTCTATTACTGCGTGGCCGACAGCGTGTCCAACGTGGTTGAAAACCGCAGCCGCGTACGTTACCGCCTGGCCTCCGTGGGTTTTGCCGACGGCTTTTTTACCGGCGAGCCGGAGACCGTGTGGCAGAACGATACCGTTTCCGTCTCATTCCCCCGCATCAGCGGCAAATGGCTGCTGTTCACCGGGGCTGCATATGGCACTTTCCCCATCTGGCACCGCGAGGCCGACCTGTATCTGATGGATCTCGAAGACGGCAGCGTAGTGCCTGCGTCGGAGCTCAACAGCCCCGACACCGAGAGCTACCACAGCTGGTCGTCGAACGGCCGCTGGGTGGTGTTCAGCAGCAGACGGCTCGACGGACGCTATACGCGTCTGTTCATCGCCCATTTCGACGGCGAGGGCCGCTTCGGCAAGCCTTTCCTGCTGCCCCAGAAGAGTTACGCGCACAATGTGCAGCGTCTCAAGTCTTATAACGTTCCCGAGTTCGTGCTCGGGGAGCCTGCCAGCCGCAGGCGCGAGGTTTCCAAACTGTTTGCCCAATGAGAAGAGTTGTGATTCCCGCGGCCCTGTTTGCGGCTGTGTTTCTGGTCAGTTTGCTGTGTATGCCTTATTCTCTTGTGTGTCAGGAGTATGAGGGGCTGTTCCTGGCCACTCCCGACTGGTGGGCGAGGGCCTGGCAGCAGACGCTTCCGGTGTCCGGTATCGTGTCGGATTTCCTGATTCAGTTTTACAGGGTTCCGGCGTTCGGCGCCTTGATTACGGCTGTCCTTATCACCCTTGCGTTCCTGCTTTGCAGGGGTATTTCGGGGCGTTTTACCAGTTTCTCCGACGCTGTCGCAGCGCTGGCCGCCGCGCTCCTCTGGGTGTTCGTTGCCCATTCGAGTTCGCCCAAGTCCGCGGTGTTCGCGGTGCTTGTCCTGCTGGTGCTGTTTCTGCTGTCACTGTTGATTTCTGGCAGCCGCAAGCAGAGGCATTCTCCTTCAGGGTGCCTCTCTCCCAAATCTTTCGGCACCCTGAAGGGGAATGCCGTTGCGAATTCTGTTGCTGCCAGTGTTTTGTTCGCTGCGTTATTCATCATTGCAGCAGCAGCCGTTATCGTCTTCAGCCCCAGAGTGCAACGCACCGAGCGTTTTTCCCGTGTGAAGGCCGATGCCATTTACGGAGTGTGGGACGACCTGCTGAAGACCGTGCCTCCGGCAGTGGCCGAGAAGGACGGCGAGCTCACTCCGTTCGCACTTCTGGCGCTCTCCGGAAAGGGGCAGCTCGGCGACAGGATGTTCTCTTACCCGGTTGCGGAAGAGAACGACCTTGACATGGTTGCGTACGACGGCAAGGAGGATTACTACACCAGCCTGCTTTTCAAGGCATGCCTGTACCAGTTCCTGGGCTGCTACAACGAGGCCATCCACAATTATTACCAGTGGTCCACGCAGCTGCCGCAGGGAACGGGCTTCGTGGTGCTGAGGCGTCTGGCGGAGCTTTACTGCCTGCAGGGCAATTACACCCTGATGGAGAAGTACTGCAGGATCCTCGACAAGAGCCTTCTCAACGGGGCATACGTGCGCCATTTCCGCAAGCTGGCGTCGCAGGGGGCGGCTCAGGAGCCCACGCCCGCGGCGGAGCGCTCGACCATGGCGGTCATCTCGCACGATCCGCTGTACAACCTCTTCTTGCTTGAATCCGCAGGCTTCAGCTCGGCGATGTCCACCGACAGGATGCTCTGCACCCTGATCCTCAAGAAGGATTTCGTCCGCTTCAAGCGGGCAATGAAAGTGCTCGAACCCGCAATGGAGCGCATCCCCAGGCATTATCAGGAGATGATGCTCTTTACCGGAATGGATTCCGGAAAGATAGACGCGGCGGTAAAGGGGCGTTACGCTTCCTTTCTTACCGACCGCCTCGAAATGACCCTTGACCAGGCGCTCTATCGTTACGAAGGCAGCGCCTTCCCATATCTTGGTTATTAGTAGTGATGAATCGTTTTATAATCATATTGTCGTTCCTGGCCTTATGCTTTTCCGCCTCCGCCCAGAACAGGGCCGAGACGGTGGAGTTCCAGCAGCGCGCGGGTATCAGAACCACGCTGCTGCGCGGCGAGCAGGCCGAATGGTACGGATTTCCGGCCAATGGCAATCCGTACTGGAGTTCGGCGGAATTCTTCCTCGGCAATATCGAAGTCCAGGGACACGTGTATTACGACGTGCCGCTGAACATCGACGCCGTGACCCAGCGCGCCCTCGTTTTCGTGCCCGGCAGCCAGGTGGCCGTGGCGTTGCCGCCGTCCCGCGTAAGCCGTATCGATGCGGATAACCTGCACTTCGTCGGCATTACCGGCGAAGGGCCGCTCGCGGAGGGTTTCTACCAGGTTCTCGGCGACGGGGACCTGAAGGTGTACAGGGCCGTGCACAAGCATCTGACCACTACCACCGATGTGGCGAACGGCGAGCTTATAGGCTATTACGACAGCAATTACCGTTATGACGTCCAGCGTTATTTCGAAATAAGGTCGGATTACTGGTTCCGCAGCGCCGACGGGCAGTTCAAGCGCATCCGCAACAAGAATGCGCTGTTCCGCTGCTTCGGCGACCGCCGCAGGGAACTACGCAAGGCGGCCGAGGCGCAGAAGGTAGACAAGCTGTCTTTCGACAAGTACTGCATGGTGGTTCTTAAACTTGCGGAAAAATGAGAAAGGCACTGACAGTCATTCTGTTGCTGGTGAGCGTACGGCTTGCCGCACAGGCGCCCCTCGAAGTCCGCAGGGTGAGCCTCGACTCCCTGGTGTCGTTCCTCAACCGCGAGTTCCCTGAGGACTTCTACAGCGTCGGATATGCCGAGGAACAGGCCACCTTCACCGTCAGCGCCCCCCGGGACAAGTTCGTGCAGGCGGCCACTGAAGCCCTGAAAGACAAGGGCTACAGGATGAGCGCGTTCGGCAACGCCCGCTTCATCCTTCAGGGAAAGACGGTTTATACCGACCTGCCTTCGGGCTACTTCGACGACCAGCGCACTGCCGAAGACGACGGCAGCCTGGAGCGCTATCTCTCCGAGCAGAGCGCCATCGCATCGTTCCAGAACAAGGTGTACGAGATAGGGGAGCCGGGCGCCAAGAAATCCGGGTCCGCCTATCTGAGCGGCCATGTGCGCGACATTTCATCCGGCGAACCTCTCTCCGGAGTGTCGGTATATAACCAGAAATCGGGAGTCTACACCGTCACCGACGCCGACGGCTTCTACCGCGTTGCGCTCCCCATCGGCGACGGCAGCATCGACCTCAGCGGCTATTCGCTGGAGGACCTTCATCTCACCGTCAAGATGTGGGACGACGGCAACCTCGACATAGTGATGAAGGAGAAGGTCACGGCGCTCACGGGCGCAGTGGTCTCGGCGGACGCCGTTTCCAGGCACCGTGATGCCAAGATGGGCCTCGAGCGCGTGCGTATGGACGTTATCAAGAAGATCCCCACCGCCTTCGGCGAGGGCGACATCATCAAGGCCGTGCTCACCCTGCCGGGCGTCAAGTCCGTGGGCGAGGCGTCCAGCGGATTCAACGTGCGCGGCGGCTCCACCGACCAGAACTTGATTCTGTTCAACGACGGCACGATTTACAGCCCCACGCATCTCTTCGGCCTGTTCTCCGCCTTCAACCCCGACGTGGTGAGCGAAGTGGAGCTGTACAAGAGTTCCATTCCCGCCGAGTTCGGAGGCCGCATCTCGTCGGTGCTCGACGTGCGCGGACGCGAGGGCAACTCCAAGAAGATTTCCGGTTCCCTGGGCATAGGCCTGCTGACCGGACGCTTCCATCTGGAGGGCCCGATCGTCAAGGACCGCACCACCTTCATCATCGGTGGCCGCACCACCTATTCCAACTGGATACTCAACCTCCTGCCGGAAAACAGCAACTACCACGGCGGACAGGCGCAGTTCAGCGACGTGAACGCCTCCGTGACGCACAAGATCAACGCCGCCAACTCCATCCAGGCGTCCGCATACTGGTCTCGCGACGGCTTCTCCTTCGACAGGGATACGTCGTTCGTCTATTCCAACCTGAACACGTCGCTGAAGTGGCGCAGCAGGCTGGGCAGCCGCCTGAACCTCATCGCCTCCGCAGGTTACGGCAACTACAAGGCCTCGTTCGTGAACGACTTCAACGAGTACTCCGGGTACCGTATCGACAACTCCATCGGCGAGGGATTCGCAAAGGCTACGTTCCGCTATGCGGTTACCGACGCCCACAACGTTTCCTTCGGCCTTTCGTCACTGTACTATGGCCTCATGCCGGGAAGCATCAGCGGACTGCACGCAGGCAGCTATATCGAGCCGCGTTCACTGGATACCCAGCGCGCGGTGGAACCGGCCCTGTTCGTGAGCGACAGCTGGACGGTCACGCCCAAGTTCACGCTCGACGGAGGCATACGCCTAAGCGGCTTCGTGGCCATGGCCCCCAGCAAGTTCTACTGGAATCCGGAGTTCCGCATCTCGGGTAAGTACTCCTTCCTCGACAATCTGTCGCTGAAGGCCGGCTTCAACACCATGAGCCAGTATATCCACCTGATTTCCAACACTTCGTCCATATCGCCCATCGACACATGGCAGCTGTCGAACGCCAAGATCCGGCCCCAGACAGGCTGGCAGGCAGCCGCAGGGCTTTACTGGACCATAGGCGGCAACCTTGACCTGTCGCTGGAACCGTACTACAAGACCATGCAGCACTACCTCGACTACAAGTCCGGCGCCGTGCTGCTCATGAACGAGAACCTGGCCGACGACCTGGTGGAAACCCGCGGCAAGGCCTACGGCGTGGAATTCATGGCCAAGAAGACCTCCGGCAAGCTTACCGGCTGGGTGTCATACACTTACTCCCGCACCATGCTGCAGGAGACGGAGGACCGCGGAATCGAGACCATCAACGGCGGCGAGTGGTACAACGCCCCTCACGACAAGCCGCATGAGGTCAAGCTGGTGGCCAACTACAAGTTCACCCACCGCTACTCCCTGTCCGCGAACCTCGATTATTCCACCGGCCGTCCCGTGACGCTGCCCGTGGGCTATTACTACTATGCGGGCGGATACCGCCTGGCTTATTCCGGGCGCAACAACTACCGCATTCCCGACTACTTCAGGCTCGACCTGGCGATGAACATTGAGCCCGGACACTACCTGAAGCAGTTTACGCACATGTCGTGGACCATAGGCGTGTACAACGTCACCGGACGCAGGAACGCCTACTCGGTCTTCTATACCGCCGACAAGGCCGGCAACATCCAGGGAAGGATGCTGTCAGTCTTCGCCTGCCAGATTCCTTACATCAACCTTAACCTGAAATTCTGATGGCTGTGAAACATTTGCTTTGTTGTGCGGCCGTTGCCGCGTTGGCGCTGGCCTCCTGCGTGTATCCGTTCGAGCCAGGCATCGAGACTTCAGACGACAGGATCGTGGTTGAAGGCTCCATCAGCATAGGGGGAGTCAGTACTTTCAGCTTCTCCCGTGTCATTCCTTTCTCCGAAGACAAGGCGCAAGACTCATACTACATGTCTACCGCCAATATTCCGATTACCGGATATATCGAGGGCGAGGACGGTACCCGTATCGAGCCGTACCAGACAATGGGTGGCGGTGGCGGATACCTGTATGACGAAGTCGCCACAAAAGACTCGTATATGGGAGGGGCGGATACAGGCACCAAGCTTTACTTCGACACCATGTTCGCATCGCCCTCACAGCGTTACAGGGTGCATTTCCATAATACGAAAACTGATACGGAGTACGAATCCGACTGGGTGGACGTGTGCCCCAAGCCTGTGATCGACGAGCTGCGCTACATACTCGACCGCGACCGCTCCGAGCTGAACGTGGCCCTGAGCATGCACAGCGATACCGACAGCCACTTCCGCTGGTA
>JAEELG010000029.1 GCA_016288775.1 Bacteroidales bacterium
ATCTGGATGCTCCGCGCGGACCTTCAGGAACTGCACGAATATGAGGCAGATGACGCTGTTCTCCGCGCCGGGACCAACATCAAAGAGTATCAGTATCTATTAATAAGAAAAGCTGTCAGCAAGAGCGGCTACTCAGTTGCTAACAGCTTTAATCACAGTATCCTTAAAAATCGTATTACTATGATGTCAAAATCCAAATCGCCCCTCTCGCGGGGCTGGCGGGTGCTCTATCTGCTCCCGCTCGTGTGCCTGGGTATCGGCCTTCAGGCAAGGACTGTCTATGTCCCTGTGGACAAAGATAGTGAAAATCCCGGATATTCCGTCGCTGCTACGCAAGATGGAAACTATCCTTTGTTCATCCTGCGTCAGTGGAATGAGGAGAAAGAAATTACAAAGGAGGAATTCGACCGGATTGACCAAAGCCGCATCCAGTCCATTGAGGTATTGAAGGATGCCATTGCCAAGGAGAAATATGGAAACAAGGCTGTCCATGGTGTTATTGTCGTCACATTGAAGCGGCCTCAGGAACTGGATGAAATCTTTGTGATCAGTTATTCCAATAATGACGAACCCATCCCGTTTATGCTGGCGAAGCCTGAAACAATGCCCAAGTTCCAGGGAGAAGACATGAGCAGTTTCACCCGCTGGCTGAACGCCAGAATCGTTCGCCCTAAAAACTGCAAGCACTCCGGAACAATGAAAGTGTCGTTTGTGGTCGCTGCGGAAGGAAGCGTAAAGGATGTCAAGGTCATGGAAAGCGTTTGTGAAGAGTTGGATGCGTTGGTGGTATCGTTGATTGCCCAATCGCCAAAATGGGAACCGGCAACGAACAACGGTGCCCCTGTGGCACAGTGCCTGACAATTCCGATTTCTTTTATGATGAGATAGGCACTCTTGATAATTACCATGCTGTTTATTAATACTGCCGTCATCCAGGAAGGGTGGCGGCAGTATTTTTGACGAAGCATCAACTAACGTCCTCAGTACCTGCGAGAGTGATTTGAACGCTTTCCTTGTATTTACGAGATATAGGAAGTTCCGTTTCGCCAATGGAAACGGTATCGGGTGAGGTGAGCTTGGCTAGTCCGGTATTAACTAGATAAGAACGGTGAATGCGGAGGAAATCGTCGCCCAAAAGATTCTCCCATTGTCCGATGCCGGTTTTGTTGCGATAGGACTCGCCATCAACTGTGACAATGCGCACCTCCGTATCGTTGGATTCCATATACGCGATATCGGCAAGCCTCAGCGTGATGCTCTTCCTTTCGGAAAAGAAGGTGATGGTGCGGTCCTTTTCCTTGAACCGTCGGCTGGTCCACTTCGCCCAAAAGAAATCGCCAATGGCGAGGGCGGTGAGGATTAGCCCCAGGAAAGCAGGGTTAATGAGCATGGGCGCAATCTCTTTCCCGCTATCATGATAACCGTATGGGGTAATCTGGGACCAGACGCAGTGGTGAAGGATTACAATCAGCAGGACAACGGCAGTCATGACGGCCAACGAGAGATATACCTTGTCCATCGGCTTTCGCGCCCTGGGCATCCAGAACTCCATGGAAAGGGCACAGGGACAGAAGATGAGACCGATGAGAATGGCCTGGCCCAGGGTATAGTCCAGGCTTGTGAGGATGACGGCCAACAGAACGATGGCAACCAGCCAGTAAGCTATGCGCAGAAGGATTCTCATCGCAATACAAAAATAGTTGTTTTTTGCTGCTTTAGCAAGTTGGAAGGCCCTACAGTGGGTTTTGACAAGTCAAGAGAGGGATTCAACTTTGGAGATTAACCGGAAGCCGACGTAACTTTGCATCGAACAAAAAACTCGAAGCCATGAAAGAAGAAATCATTTATGTTGTGGACTCTCTGGGCGTATCGCACCCGGAGACCATCGAGCGGGCCAACGAACCCATCACGAACCTCTTTATGGAAGGCGGCCTTGTCGGCATGATTGCCATCACCCTCCTTCTCATCGCTCTTTTCCTTGCCGCATGGAAAGCGCCGAAGTGGGTAAAGGAGATCGGCATCGGAGCCTTGGTAGTCGGTATCTTCTGGTCGCTGCGCGGTCTCTCACAGATGCTGGGCGTTCTCCAAATGATTGGAGATGTTAGCCCCGCTGTTATCTGCGGAGGCCTGAAGGTGACGCTGATAGCTACATCCTACGGACTCATCGTTTATTTCATCTCACTCATAATCCGGGTGATTCAGAAGCCGAGGATATAAGGGATTGCTGCAAATCTGGGATAAAAGAAAAGCCTCTGGATCTCTCCGGAGGCCGATTTCCTTTTTTAAAGTGCCACATGCAGCGATAGTAGACTGCATGCGCACTATGATGTAATCATTTCCACAGCGGCTCATTCTGCCAGGCTGCCGTGAAGCCCATGGCGTTGACATCCACCTCGGGATGGGCGGCAAGAAGGGTCTTGAAGTCCTTGACGAAGGTGTTGTCCGGCTGGACGGCATTCAGACAATATACTGTGCAAGATAAGATGGCAAACAAACGATAGGTCGGGATTGAGAAATCAGTCAACCAGTTTCCTTTCAGTTTCCTGGGAAGCTGAGGCATTTCGGCAAAGTTCCGGTTCCAAATGCGATTGTGATGGGCGCAGCAGTTTCTCAGGCTGTTGATGGCCCTTAACCAGCTTTCCAGTATCTCATGCTGGGGAAGATTGAACTCCCGAGCAACCACTTTCTTTGCCTTGGAGTCGGCAAAATTGAAATAAAACTTGGTGAGAATTCCAAAGGAAGCCAGCTCCAATGTCTTCCATGCCGGAGGGAAACTGTCCTTGCCGTACTTGGTGAAATGGTCCTTGATAAAATCTTCTTTCGTCCGGTCCAACTCTTGAACCATATTGCTAAGGTTCTCTATATGCCTAAACTTGTTGGATACCAGATGGTCATCCGAGAACCAGCAAGGACCATACTGCATGGTGAAAGTCTGAATCATAAAGGAGCGCAGGGCAATTTCCAATGTCTGGAACGAGGAAAAGACCAACATCCTCAGGCTGGCGTCAAAATGGTAAAGAGACGCGGCCGTCTCGAATTTGGCTCCGGGTTTATAGGTATGCGCTTCCTTATCTATCTCCAGAGGACGCAAGTACGCGGCAAAACGAAAGTAGGATACCTTTTTCAGGAAATCCGCTGCTTTGTCTGTATCTGAAATGACGAGCCCCCGGCTCTGTAGCATCAAGATGATGTCTGCGATGCTCTTTGCGTTTTTCGTGTACTCCATATCCACCTCACTATATCAAATAAAAGTTCCGCCCTGGTACGCTGTTCAAGTGGGAAGCGTGGCGGAATCTGGCGGTACAAATATACGGATTTATTTAGAAACACCCAAATAATTCTGTATATTCATCACGTTTTGCAGTATTTGCCTACGGAGATATAGCCTTGGTGAGGGCGACGAAGTCCTCCACACTCAAGCGCTCGGCCCGTAAATCAAGGAGCGAAGCGACAGAAGGGATAGCCGCTTCAGCGGCGGAAGGGGAACCTTCCCCTTCTCCCCTGGGGGTGCAGGGGGATAGTAGTCGAAGACGTTGCGAAACGAGCGGTTTGAGCGAGTTTCGCAGCGTCTTTCTACGCTGGTTGAAGGCGGTCTTGACGACGGTCTTGAAGAACTTCTCGTCGCAGCCGAGGTCGGTGCGGCCGTTGCGGGTGAGGCGGATGACGGCGCTCTGCACCTTCGGCGGCGGGGCGAAAGCACCGGAGCCCACCGTGAAGCAGTATTCGATGTCGTACCACGCCTGCAGAAGCACGCTCAGGATGCCGTAGGTCTTGCTCCCTGGCTTCTCGGCGATACGCTCCGCAACCTCCTTCTGAATCATGCAGACAACCTCCGGAATCCTGTCCTTGTCGTCCAGTATCTTGAAGAAAATCTGCGACGAGATGTTGTAGGGGAAGTTGCCGATCACCCGGTACGGTCCCGGAAACACCCGATGCATGTCCAGGCGCAGGTAATCCGCCTGCAGCAGCTTGCCCTCGATCCCCGGAAAATGCGTCAGCAGGTAGTCGACGCTCTCGCCATCCACCTCAACCGCCCGCAAATCTATGTCCTCACGTTTCAACAGGTATTGCGTCAAGACTCCCATACCCGGACCGATTTCCAGAACGTCGCGTACGTCAGACGGAGACCCGTCCGACAACGTAGCGACGATGCGTTGAGCTATAGACTGATCGGTCAGGAAATGCTGTCCCAGGGATTTTTTTGCGCGAACTTCCATAGAGCGTCAACCGAGTTTGGCGGCCAGGCGGCCGGCGAGGTCGAGGAAGGCCTGGGAGTCGGGACGGGTGCCGAGGGCCGCGGGCTCGCCGGCGTCGCCGCTCTCGCGTATGCTCTGGACCAGGGGTATGCGGCCCAGCAGCTCAATGCCGAGCTCCTCCGCCATGCGGGCGCCGCCGTCACGGCCGAAAATGAAGTACTTCTCGTCGGGATGCTCCTCCGGCGTGAACCACGCCATGTTCTCAACCAGCCCGAAAATGGGCCGGTTGATACTCTTGTTGCGGAACATGTTCGCCCCCTTCTCCACATCGGACAGCGCCACCTCCTGCGGCGTCGTCACCAGCAGCGCGCCCTCCATCGGCACCTCCTGCAGCAGGCTGATATGGATGTCGCCGGTTCCCGGAGGCATGTCCACCAGAAGGAAGTCCAGCGTGCCCCATTTGACCTGCAGGATCATCTGCTTGAGCGCATTGCACGCCATGGGCCCGCGCCAGATCAGCGCCTGCCCGCGGTCGGCGAAGTATCCGATACTCATCCACTTGACGCCGTATTTCTCCAGCGGCACGATGAGCTCGCGGCCGTCGACCTCCTCAGCCATCGGCTGCTCCCCTTCCGTCCCCGTCATCAGGGGAACCGAGGGGCCGTAAACGTCGGCGTCGGCGAGGCCCACCCTGTATCCGAGGCGCGCCAGGGCGCAGGCCAGGTTGACTGCGACGGTGGACTTGCCCACGCCGCCCTTGCCGGACGCCACGCCGATGACATGCCGTACGTTGCGCAGGCACTCGGTGTCGAATTCGGCGCCCTTCTTCTTCGGGGCCGCCTCCTCCAGCACCACCGTCTCCACCTTCGGATCCTTGATGCCGCCGCGGATGAGTGCGGCGCGGGTAGCGCCGATGAGATACTCGGCGAGCGGATCGCGCCGTTTGGGGAACGCAAGCGTAACGGTACTCCCATCCTCCGAAACGGAGTGCACAATGCCCAGGTCCACGATGTCGCGGTCGCCTTTGGCAGGGTGACGAACGGAGCGGAGAAGATCTAGTATTTCGTTCTGTGTCATTACTTTACGAGATTCATTTCGTCAAGGAGCCAGCCGGCACCGCCGAACTTGTCCATCATCAGCAGTACGTAACGTATATCGACGCAGATGCAGCGCTGGAGGTTGGGTTCGAACATCACGTCGCTGCTCATCGCCTCCCAGTTGCCGTCGAAAGCCAGGCCGATGAGGTTGCCGTCGGCGTCCATGACAGGGCTACCGGAGTTGCCGCCGGTGATGTCGAGGTTGGTGAGGAAGCAGGTCACGAGCTCGCCGTTTCCGTCGGCATACTGGCCGTAGTCGCGGGCCTCGTAAATTTCCTTCAGGCGGGCGGGTACGCGGAATTCATAATTGTCGGGGTCTTCCTTCTCCATCACGCCCTTGAGCGTGGTGTAGTACTTGTAGGCCACGCCGTCCTTGGGCTCATAGCCCTTGACGGTGCCGTAGGTGAGGCGGCAGGTCATGTTGGCGTCGGGGTACGAAGGTTCGTCCTTCTTCCACTCGAGCAGGGCGGCGCCGTAGGCCTTGGTGGCTGCGGCAAGCTCTTCGTTCCCTGCCATCGCACCGCTGCGCAGGCCTCCGAAGGTGGTCATCACGGAGCGGAACAGCTGCACCGCGGGATCGGCGTTAAGCAACTTGGCGGTGACGGGCTTGGCGGCAAGCTTCTCAGGGGAGGTGAAGACACTCTTCTTGAAGAGGTTGTCCACCAGCTTGCGGGTGTCCTGCAGGAGTATGCTCTTGCCGTTAACGGAAATGGCGTCGGCAGGGTTGACGTTGACCTTGTAGAAGTCGATCATGGCCATGGCCACGTCGCGGTCGAGCTCGGGATTGTAGTCCTTGTACTGCCTGTCGAGCATCTGCAGGGCGGCCTTGACGGCCTCTTCGACATTGGCTTCGGGGTTCTTCTCAGCAGCGGCGGTGGCCATGGAGAAGGTGCGGTCCACGCTTCCGGCGAAATTCAGCAGCTCGATGCGGCCTATGCTCTCGTTGAGCAGGGTGACGGCCTCATAGGGAGCCTTGGTCTGCGCCACGTTGGCGGCGATGCGGTCGATTGCGCCGCCGTATGCCTCAACCCTGGCGGGATCGGCGGCTATCCACTGCTCCAGCTCGCTCTCCTTCTGCTTCTCGCGGGGGATGATTTCGAGGGCTTCGAACGCCTCGCGCTCGCCTATCCATTTCTTCCAGCCGTTGGAGGATCCGGAGTACTTGCTGGCGTACTGCAGGCTGGTCTTCTCATCGGCGCGCATGGCCTTCCAGAGGATGTCCTGGCGCACGCCGCGGGCAGCTATGCGGATGTTGTTGTTGTCCAGCATCTCCTGGAGCTGGGCGGCGGTCTGGAAGCGCTGGGTGCTGCCGGGATAGCCCATGATCATCGCAAAATCGCCTTCCTGCACGCCCTTGAGCGACACGCCGAGGAACTGGCGGGGCACCATGGGCACGTTGTCCGGAGAATAGTCGGCGGGACGGTTGTCGCGGTCGGCATACACGCGGAACATCGAGAAATCGCAGGTGTGGCGTGGCCACATCCAGTTGTCGGTGTCGCCGCCGAACTTGCCTGCCGATGCCGGAGGGGCGCCCACGAAGCGCACGTCGCGGTAAATCTTGGACACGATGAGATAGAAGACATTCTCGTTGTAGAAGCTCACTATGCGCACCTGGCAGTCGGGATTGGCCTGCATCGCCGCGGCGATCAGGGCCTTGCGGTCGGCGCCGGCGGCAAGGGTGTCGGTGACGTCAGTCATGCTCTGAAGGAAGCGCACCGAGAGGCCGGGAACGGGGATTTCCTCCTCGAGGCTGCCGGCCCAGTATCCGTCTTCCAGGTAGTTGTGCTCGGTGGTCGAAAGCGACTGGATGGAGCCGTAGCCGCAGTGGTGGTTGGTAACAAGCAGGCCGCGGCCCGAGATGATTTCGCCGGTGCATCCTCCTCCGAACTGCACGATGGCGTCCTTGATGGAGGAGTTGTTGACGCTGTAAATCTGCTCCGGGGTGAGACGGGAGCCGAGATTGCGCAGGGCGTCGGCGTTCATTTTTTCGAGCAGGGGAAGCAGCCACATGCCTTCGTCGGCGCGCAGGAGGCCTGCGGGCACGAGCAGCATGATACCGGCGATAAGGGTAATGATTCGTTTCATATTCAGAATAATGTTGGTTCCAATTCTTTGGGGTGGAATGATTTGCGGTGCTGGGGAGTGAAGCCGAAACGCTTGATGGCCTCGATGTGCTCCGGGGTCGGATAGCCTGCGTTGTGCTCCCAGCCGTAGCCGGGATACTCCCGGGCGAGGGCCTCCATGCGCTCGTCGCGCCAGGTCTTTGCCAGGACCGACGCCGCGGCGATGCATGCGTAGGTGGCGTCGCCGTGCACCACGGTCTTGTAGGGATAGCCGTCGAAGGGGGTGAAGCGGTTGCCGTCGACCAGCAGGAAGTCGGGCCTGAGTTTGAGCGCCCGCACCGCCCGCTGCATGCCGGTGATGCTGGCCTTCAGGATGTTGATGCGGTCTATCTCCTCCGCCTCCACGGCCACGACCGCCCATGCCAGAGCCTCCCTTTCGATTATCGGGCGCAGGGTTTCGCGGGCCTTGCGGCTCATCTGCTTGGAATCGTTGAGCAGCGGGTGGCTGAAGCCCTCCGGGAGTATGACGGCGGCGGCGTACACAGGCCCGGCGAGGGGTCCGCGTCCGGCCTCGTCGCACCCGGCCTCCAGACGGCCCGGTTCCATATTTCCCACAAGATTGATTGTGTGCCGCATACTCCGCAAAGATAATCACTAATGCGGAAACAGGCAACATCTTCTATTTGTCAAGCTTTGCAAGAATGCGCTCGATGTTGAGTTCCACCCGCTCGAGCCGGAGAGAAAGGTCGCCGTACTGTTCGGTCACGTCGCCTTCGTGCAGGTAGTGCGACTGGGGCTCGTTCTCTCCGAAGAGCAGTTCCTCCTCGCTCATTTCCATGAGTTCGGCGAATACCGGAAGATGCTCGCTGATGATCTGGGTCCGGCCGTGTTCGAAGTTTATGTAGGTACTGCGGTCGATACCCATCTTGCTGGCCATTTCGATCTGGGAAAAGCCCTTCTTTTCCCTGGCGTTACGTATCCTCTCGCAGACTTTTGCTATGTTGATTTTTCGCATGGACAAATTTACACCATCGAAAAACCTTAACCTATAGCGATTTTCGCCACATTTGTCTATAAAAATCCGACAATTTCTTAAAAAATCAGCAAAAAGCGACAATGCACCATATTTTTGCTCCATGGAAATTGTTGTTTTTTTCACAACATCTGTTCATCTTTGCCACACAAAAAACACGGTTATGAAAGAGCGAACTTATCAACGATTCGAAGCCCTGCTCCAGACAGGGAGTTTCGACAGCTACGAGGACATCTGCCTCCGCCTGGGGGTGAGCCCGGATGACATGGACGAAGTGCTCATGCACGAATTGGGTTGCACCGGAATGCAAGTGTATGATGAATATTTTGGTAATCGGTATAAAAATTATTAGATTTGCAGGCTTTGACAATTAACAACACCTGATACAATGAAAGAATACCAAACCAAAGAGGTCCGTAATGTTGTGCTTCTCGGCGCAACGAAATCCGGCAAAACCACATTGGCGGAAGCCATGCTCTTCGAGGGCAAGGTCATCTCCCGCATGGGCTCCATCGAAGACAAGAACACCCTGTCCGACAACAACGAGCTCGAGAAGATCAACCAGCGTTCCATCTACGCCACCCCCCTGTACGCTGAATTCCAGGGCGGAAAGATCAATTTCATAGACGCTCCGGGTTCCGACGATTTCATCGGCGGCGCATACTCGGCATTCCGCGTCTGTGAGAGCGGCGTGCTCGTCATCAACGCCCAGCAGGGCGTCGAGGTCGGCACCGAGAGCTTCGTCCGCAGGGCCGAGGCCCAGAAGCTCCCCATGATCATCGCCGTCAACCAGCTCGACGCCGACAAGGCCGACTGGGACAACGTCCAGAACTCCATGAAGGAGACCTTCGGCGGCAAGATGATCAACGTCCAGTTCCCCAATGCGGCAGGTGCGGCATTCGACGGCGTCATCGACGTCCTCACCATGAAGTACTACAAGGGCGGCGACGCTCTTGATATCCCCGCAGAGTTCGCCGACCAGGCCGAGGAGTACCGCGAGGCCCTCATCGAGAAGGCAGCCGAGTTCGACGACGCCCTCATGGAGAAGTACTTCGAAGAGGGAACCCTCAGCGAGGAAGAGATCCACAGCGGCCTCAACAAGGGTATCGTCAGCGGTGACGTGTATCCCGTGTTCTGCGTCTGCGGCAAGAAGGACACCGGCGTAAAGCGCCTCATGGAGTTCATCAAGGACGTGGCACCCGCCCCTGCAGTGAAGGAAGACGGCCCCGCATCCCTGTTCATCTACAAGAACGACGTGGAGCAGCACCTCGGCGAGGTTTCCTACTTCAAGGTGATGAGCGGCACCCTGACCACCGGCATGGATCTCGAGGATCCCGTGTCCGGCAACAAGGACCGCTTCTCCGCCATCTACGCGGTTGCCGGTTCCAAGAAGGAAGCCGTCACCAACCTGCACGCAGGCGACTTCGGCTGCGCAGTGAAGCTCAAGAACAGCAAGTCCAGCACCACCCTGTCCGCTCCCGGTTCCGGCATCAGCTACGACAAGATCCAGTATCCCGCTCCCAAGTACCGTTGCGCCATCAAGGCCAAGGTGCAGCAGGACGACCAGAAGCTGGGCGACGCCCTCAAGAAGATCGCTTCCCAGGATCCTACCGTCATCGTCGAGTACTCCAAGGAACTCCGCCAGACCATCCTTTCCGGTATGGGCGAGCAGCACATCAACGTGACCAAGTGGCGCCTCAACAACGAGTTCGGCGTCGAGGTCGAGCTCTTTGCCCCGAAGGTGCCGTACCGTGAGACTATCACCAAGGTCGCTTTCGCGCAGTATCGCCACAAGAAGCAGTCCGGCGGCGCCGGCCAGTTCGGAGAGGTCCACCTCCTCGTCTG
>JAEELG010000030.1 GCA_016288775.1 Bacteroidales bacterium
CGACTGGTGGAAGACTGAGTTCATCTTCTTCGCAGACGGCAAGATCGTCTACCGCGGCGCTGGCAACGACCAGGATCGCATCAAGGCTGAGGCCGGCAAGAAGATCGTCCTCGACTTCAATGCCGGAACCGGCGCATTCGAAGAGGGCGGCAGCAACGCTGCTGCAGCTTTCACCGAGTGGCTCGCAAATCCTACCACCGACTTCACTCTGGAGGATGATATCACTCTCGAAAGCTTTACTCCCGCAGCAGAAATGACCGGCAACCTGAACGGTAACGGCAAGACCATCACCGTCAAGGACGCCGCCACTCCTGTTATCGCAGTTGCAAAGGGTGCTGTCAAGAACGTCACTTTCGCAGGTTCATTCGCCGCTACGCCGGGTACCGAGAAGCTCATTCTCGCTCCTATCGGCCAGAGCTATGGTGAAATAGAGAACGTAATCAACAAGGCTACCGTCACTATTACCGGCCCTGCAGGCCAGGGCGGTGCCGAAACCGCAGTCGGAGCTACCGCTGCCGGTATCGTCGGTGAGGCTTACGGACCCATCAAGGGCTGCAAGAACGAAGGCAAGATTACTGCAGACGCTTCCGGAAAAGACAGCTGGACCATGGTTGCAGCCGGTATCGTCGGCTTTGCAGGTGCAGCAATCGAAGGATGCGACAACAATGGCGAGGTTTATCTGGCCATCGGTTCCCCTCTCGGACGTACCAAGGGCATGACCGAAGTCTCCATGAAGTATGATCCTACCGCAGCCGCAGCTGGTATCGCTGCATATGCCGTCAGCGACGCCAGCCATGCGGTGACCGTCAGCAAGTGCAACAACAACGCTAAGATCAGCTTCATCTATGACAATCTGAACGCCAACAGCTCTGCTGTCAGCCGTTCGCCGGTAGCAGGTATCGTCGCCAATTCCGGCGGTGACATCACCGACAGCCACAACAAGGGTGAGATTTACGCAAAGATGGTTGCTCCGGACCGCAGCGCCGCTTACAGCGCACAGAACATCATCCTCCATGCCGCAGGTGTTCAGGGCTCCGACTACTTCGTAAAGAAGATCAAGAGCACCGTTGACCAGAATGAGACCAGTGTCATCGACTGCACCAACTCCGGAAAGATTGTCGCCGATTCCGATATGACCAAGTCCAACAACACCGTCGGTGGTGTTTCCGCATGGCCTGCAGCAGAATCCGCCTCCGTCACCACCATCAAGAACTGCACAAACAGCGGAGACATCGAGATCAAGGGTATGATGAAGATCCGTGCAGGCGGTGTAGCCGGCGGTACGAACAACCTCGAAGGCTGCAAGAATACCGGCAACATGCTCGTTGAAGGCGCAGACGCAACCTCCGTGTTCGGTCTTATCAACGGCTTCCACACCCAGACCCACACCCTCAAGGCCTGTGAGGCAAGCGGTAAACTTGAGTCCAAGCTTGCCGTCAGCGGCATCGGCGGCCTCTGCGGAGGAATCGGAAACGTCGCCAACACCATTTGTGAAGGCTGCAAGGTTAACGCCACCCTCGTAGGAGGCGGCACCGCACAGGTCGGTCTCGTAGTCGGTCACCTCAACGGAAACTCCAAGAATATCACCATGGGAACCACAGAGGAGCCCATCAGGGTCGCAGGATCCGTGGACGGCACCGCCGCTACCGCCGACAACTTCATGAGCCTGATTCACAAAGCCACCAACTACAAGGAAGGAACCCATATCTTCAATGTAGTTTTCGGCAACTAGTTATTTTGACCGGAGGGGCCTGACCGTCCCTCCGGTTCCCAATTTTCCTGACAATCCTATGAGAAGATCCATCTTCCTGCTCGCCACATCGCTGGTGTTCATTGCCAATTGCTGCAAGCCCGACAATCCGGACGGTACCGGTGAAGCATGGCGCAATGCGGCATCACAAGAGAAGCTCTCAGGCATCACATATCAGATCAACGTGTACAGCTTCGCCGACTCCGACGGTGACGGCTGGGGCGACCTCAAGGGCATAACCCAGCATCTGGACTATCTGGACGAACTGGGCGCAACCGCACTGTGGCTGTCGCCCATCCAGAGCTCGGACTCGTACCACGGCTACAACGTGCTCGACTACTACACAATAAACAGCAGGCTGGGTACCGAGGCGGACTTCAGGGACCTTATCGACAAGGCGAAGCAGCGAAATATCGGCATCTACATGGACTACGTGCTCAACCACTCCGGACAGGGAGCCTGGTTCCGCAGCGCCATCAATTCCGAAGACAGCCCCTACCGCAGCTTCTATGTGCTTTCCAGCAACCCCACTGCTGACGTCGCCGCCGGCAAGATCGACAATTACGCGGGCGCGACGAACCCCGGCATGGGCGCCTGGCACCTTGCCAAGGGCGGCAACCTGGGCTACAAGGGCCGGCTGCACTTCAAGGTCGACATTAACGCCAAGACCGTTACCGTCACGGAGACCACCGAGGCGGCACAGAACCCCAACACCAACAGCCCCAAGTGCTGGCTCTGGTACGGCAGCATCTCCCAGCACTGCGGGCTCTATACCACTGCCAGCAACGTCTACGAAATCACCATCGATATCGACACCAGCTGGGGATTCATCGTCTGCACCAGCAACAACTGGGCTTATGGCACCAAGTATGGCGGCGACGGAGGTTCCATCACCTTCGGCCAGCCATTCAAGCTCAACAATTCAACCGCTGCCGACATTACCTTCGGCGGCGACGGCATCTGGTTCTTCGGCAGTTTCGACAAGAGCATGCCCGACCTCAACTACGGGCCCTATGCCACCGCAGCGACGTCTCCCGCCTTCAAGGAGCTCGCCAATAGCGCCGGCAAATGGATCGACATGGGCATCGCCGGCCTGCGACTCGACGCCGTGGCCTGGATTTACCAGAACCAGACCAAGGCCAACGTCAGCTTCCTCAAGCAGTGGTACGACCGCTGCAACACCGAATGGAAGGCCCGTGGCAATCGCGGCGACATCTACATGGTTGGCGAAGCCTGGTGCGACAACGCCGAGCAGATGGCGCCCTACTACGAGGGCCTGCCCTCCAACTTCAACTTCTACTACTGGTGGACGCTCAAGGACCGCCTGAACAAGGGAAAGGGCGACGACTTCGCCAGGACCGTTCTTTACTTCCATAACCTGTTCCGCAGGTACCGCTCCGACTTCATCGATGCCATCAAGCTCTCCAACCACGATGAAGACCGCGCCGGAAGCGACCTGAACCGCGACCAGGCCAAGATGAAGCTGGCCGGGGCCGTGCTGCTCACCTCTCCGGGCAAACCCTTCATCTACCAGGGCGAGGAACTGGGCTACTGGGGACGAAAAGACAAGGGCGACGAGTATATCCGCACGCCCATCAAGTGGAACAGGTCCGGGGCGGTGCCCTCTGCCGGCCTTGGCGGCAAGGTGGACAACGCCATGCTCACCGAAGACATGTCCGTCGAAGCCCAGCTGGGCGACGCAACCTCAGTCCTGAGCGTGTACCGCAGGTTCGCGAAGGCCCGCAACGAGTGGAAGGCGCTGGCAAAGGGCGAGATGGAAGAAATCAGCAGCCCGAAGAGCTCCGTGGCCCTCTGGACCATGTCTTATGAAGGCCAGACCGTCCTGGTGGCCCACAACTTCGGCTCCAGCAGCGCCACCATATCGCTCGAAAACTTCAAATTCGACAAGACTATCGTCTCCAACTACGCCGTCAGCGTCAACGACACCGACCTCACCCTCGGCCCCTACGCCTCCGCCGTATATCTGCAATAACGAATCCAACACATATGAAACGCATTCTATTCGCAGCGGCAGCACTGCTTACTTTGGTTTGCTGCAGCAAAAAGGCTCCGCACCCGGAGTGGACTTACAACAGCGTGGTTTACGAAGTCAACGTGCGCCAGTTCAGCCCCGAAGGCACCTTCGCCGGAGTGGAGGCGCAGCTCCCCAGACTCAAGGACCTGGGCGTTGACGTGCTCTGGCTTATGCCTATGTACAAGATTGGCGAAGAGGAGCGCAAGGGCAGCCTCGGCTCCTATTACGCCATCTCCGACTACTGCGCCGTGAACCCCGAATTCGGCACGATGGAGGACTTCGAGAGCCTGCTTGCCGCCGCGCACGGACTGGGCTTCAAAGTCATTCTGGACTGGGTGGCCAACCAGACCGCTCCCGACAACGTGTGGATGACCACAAAACCCGCCGATTTCTACGAGCGCGACTCGCTGGGCAACGCCATCTGGGAATACGACTGGACCGACACCCGCAGCCTCAACTACGACAACGAGGAGGTATGGTGGGCCCAGGACGAAGCAATGCGTTTCTGGCTCGCAAAGGGCGTTGACGGCTTCCGCTGCGACGCTGCCGGCGAGGTGCCCGCCGAATTTTGGTACGGCATCCTGCCCAAGATGAACAAGGACTACCCCGACATCTACCTGCTGGCGGAGGCCGAGCGCGACAACCTCGCCGACCCCACCGTCACATTCGACGCCAACTATGCCTGGGAACTGCACCACCTGCTTAACGGCCTGGCGCAAGGCTCCCGCAGCGTGCAGGACCTCAAGGACTATGTGACGCGCGACGCGGCCCGCTTCCCCAGGGAAGCCTTCCGCCTCACCTTCACCTCCAACCACGACGAGAACTCCTGGTCGGGCACCGAATTCGAGCGTGAGGGCGACGCCGCCGACGCCTGCGCCGTGCTCTGCTTCACGCTGCCCGGCTCGCAGCCCCTCATCTACACCGGGCAGGAGATCGGCCTCGACCGCAGGCTGGCCTTCTTCGAGAAAGACCCCATCACCGACTGGACTCCCAACGAATACACCCGCTTCTGGAAGACTCTCATCGACCTCAAGCACAACAACCCCGCCCTTGCTGCAGGCGAGCGCGGCGGCAACATTGTGTGGTGGGACGCTCCCGAGGGGATTGTGGCCTTCCACCGCGAGGTCAAGGGCAACAAGGTGATCGTGCTGGCCAACTTCGGCATTCCTGCCGGAGAGGCCGAGGTAGAAACGGCCGACGGCAACTCCAACCGCCCCGACGGCGCCAAGGCCGCCGAGCCCTTCCTCAACCTGAAGAACGGGGAGCCCTATTCCCCTGTCATCAAGCTTGACGGCGAGTACACCGACGTCTTCAGCGGCGCCACCATGAGCGGCGAGAACACCATCACCATCGCCCCCGGCGAATTCTTAGTCCTCACACGCCAATGAAAAACATCCTGATAGCAGCGGCGGCGCTGATGCTCGCCGGATGCGGCACCGTGCCCGCGATTACTGCCGAAGGCGAGCTCGAGAGCCCCAACGGCGAACTGCAGCTCACGTTCGGGCTGATTGAGAACGGCACGCCGGCCTACACCCTTGAATACAGGGGCGACAAGATGGTCGAGGTGTCCCGCCTCGGCTTCGACCTCACCGACGGCAGCTCGCTGAAGGACGGCTTCAGCGTAACCGGCGTCGACTTTGACGCAAAGGACGAGACCTGGGAGCCGGTCTGGGGCGAGGAGCGCCAGATACGCAACAACTACAAGGAGATGCTGGCAACTCTTGAGAAAGAGTCCGGCGAGGTGATGTGCATACGATTCCGCCTCTACGACGACGGCCTCGCCTTCCGCTACGAGTTCCCGCAGAAGAACAAGCTGCGCTACTTCAACATCAAGGAGGAGCTCACCGAGTTCGCGATGACCGGCGACCACACCGCATGGTGGATCAGCGGCGACTACGACACCCAGGAGTACAACTACACCCGCAGCCGCCTGAGCGGGATTCGTTCCCATTCCGAGGCGACCCGCATCGAGAACGCCTCCGCCACGGAATTCAGCGCTACCGGCGTGCAGACGGCCCTCCAGATGAAGACTGACGACGGCATCTACATCAACATCCACGAGGCGGCGGTGGTCAACTACCCCACCACCAATCTGCTGCTGGACGACAAGCGCATGGTCTTCCGCACCTGGCTCACCCCCGACGCCCAGGGAGTCAAGGGCCGCATGCAGGCCCCCTGCGTCACCCCCTGGCGCACCGTGATGGTGGTCGACGACGCCCGCAAGGTGCTGGCCTCGCGCCTCATCCTCAACCTCAACGAGCCCTGCGCGATCGAAGACGTGAGCTGGATTCACCCCGTGAAATACATGGGCGTATGGTGGGAGATGATTGCCGGCAAGTCGCAATGGAGCTACACCTGGGACGTGCCTTCAGTGCAGCTGGGAGTCACCGACTACAGGGCCCTCAACACCCACGGGCAGCACGGCGCCAACAACGACAACGTGCGCCGCTACATCGACTTCGCGGCCGCCAACGGCTTCGACGCCCTGCTCATCGAAGGATGGAACGAGGGCTGGGAGGACTGGTTCGGCTGCCAGCAGGACTATGTGTTCGACTTCGTGCCCCCGTATCCCGACTTCGACCTTCCGGCACTCAACAAATACGCGCACGACAAGGGCATTCGCCTGATCATGCATCATGAGACCTCGTCGTCCACACTGAACTACGAGCGCCACATGGAGGCCGCCTACCAGCTCATGAACCAGTACGGCTACGACGCCGTGAAGAGCGGCTACGTGGGCGACATAATCCCCTACGGCGAGTATCACTACAGCCAGCCCATCATCAATCACTACCTCTACGCCATCAAGGAGGCGGCGAAGCACCACATTATGGTGAACGCCCACGAGGCGGTGCGCCCCACCGGCCTGTGCCGTACATGGCCGAACCTTATAGGCAACGAGAGCGCCATGGGCACCGAATACCGCAGCCGTATCAACCCCGGGCACACCTGCGTGCTGCCGTTCACGCGCCTGCAGGGCGGCCCCATGGACTACACGCCCGGCATCTTCGAGCAGGACATGGCGATTACGGCCCCCGGCCAGCAGGGCAAGATGCGGCACACCATCGGCAACCAGCTCGGCCTGTACGTGACCTTCTACTCGCCGCTGCAGATGGCCGCCGACCTGCCCGACAACTACGAGCGCTTCCCCGACGCCTTCCAGTTCATCAAGGACGTGGCCGTCGACTGGGAGAAGTCGCTGTATCTTGAGGCCGAGCCTGGCGAGTACATAGTGACCGCCCGCAAGCCCAGGCTCGAGACGCTCAACTCCGGCCGCCTCTCCGGCAAGTCCGGCGCCTGGGAGTTCGTGTACAAGGACGGCAAGCCGCACGACGTGTGGTACGTTGGCGGCGTGTGCGGAGAGCAGGCGCACGAGGCGAGCGTGTCCCTCGACTTCCTCGATCCGGGCCTGCGCTACGAAGCCATACTCTACGCCGACGCCCCGGAGGCCGATTACGAGACGGCCCCCCAGGCATACGTGATCACCCGCTCGGAAGTGGGTGCAGGCGACACCGTCAACGTTCACATGGCCCGCTCCGGCGGATTCGGACTGTCGCTCAGAAGCCTGTAGCAGGATAACGTATCGTAAATTACGTAACTTTTTGGTTGTATGAGGAGAATGCAGCTGGTCATATTGTTTTGCCTCCTGCTCTGCGCCCGGGCGCAGGGACAGGAGCATCTCGTGGCCGTGCTGGGCGAACGTACCATGACCTTTGACGAGCAATTGGCCGGCGTGCTGGACGACTTCGGCTCAGATATCTCGGCAGACGATTACAGCTCCATCATCAACCTCTTTGAAAAGCTGGGGCGGGCTACCAGGTACGTAGCTATTGAATACCGTACGGTGGACCCCAAGGGTAATCCGGTCGTTGCTTCCGGCATCATCGCCTATCCGGAAACCGGCAGGTTCCGGGGCACGCTGGAAGTCTCACCTTACACCAAGGAAAAGTATTGCTGCGGCACAAAACGCATGTATGCCGCAGAATGCCTGCCTACGAACCTTGGCTACGTGACGCTGCTTCCGGATACCATAGGATATGGATCCACCGAAGATCTCCCCATATCGTACCTGTTTTACCAGAACGTCGCAAGGGTGTCCGCCGACCTGCGCATGGCGGCCAAGGAGTACTTCGAAGCCCTTGGTGGCAGGCAGTTGCCGGACAAAACCATTTTCTTTGGCTATTCCCTGGGCGCTCCCGGAGCGCTGGAGACAGCCTGCTACTATTCCGCCCACCCGGAATATGGCGTAAAAATCAAAAACATATGTATAGGCGGCGGCGCCTACTATCCTGACCTCGCACTCCGCCAAACCGTTTACAACGGAGAAATCACTTACCTGATTTATCCCGCAATCGCCGTCGGACTCGATTACTGGATGGATCTCCATCTGGACTACAGCAAGCTGTTGTGGGGAGAGGTGCTGGACAACCTGGACACGGTCTCCGACGGCATGACCAACATGCGGGATCTCGCCAAACGCTACGGGTTCCGCGTCCAGCAATACCTGCACCCCGATTTCTTCCTGCCTGAGAAAAACGAAGAAATAGACAAGCTGATGGATGCCTTGGCTACTCTCAAGGCGCCCTCCGACGGCTATGTGCTGCCCAAAAACGTAAAGATACGGATTATCCACAGCGAAGAAGACCTCTTCGTGCCTGTGGAGTGCGCCGACCTCCTGTACGAGGAGCTGAAGAAGGATCACCCGCGTGTCACTTATCAGCGCATGGGAAAGGGAACCCATTACGAGGCGGCCGCAATAGCCCTGGTCAATTTGTTACGGCAGCTGATACTGTAAAAAAGAGGTGCGCCCCATTCGGGACGCACCTTATTTCATATGTGAATTCCTTATGCGAGCTTCTCGGCAACTTTGTCGATAGCGTCCTTGACGGTCGCGATGTTGCTGGTCTCCTCATCGGGAATCTTGATGCCGAACACGTGCTCAAACTCCATAAGCAGCTCGACGGTGTCGAGAGAATCTGCTCCGAGATCGTTGGTGAAGTTTGCGGTTTCAGTAACTTCTGCAGGGTCTACGCCGAGCTTGTCGACGATGATGGCCTTGACTTTGCTTACGATTTCTTCGTATTCCATAAGTTATTTTGGTTTAATTTATTAGTACTTCCGTTTCGGTTTAGGTGGCAAATATAAAAATAATTATTGAGTTTTGCAACCTTCACGGGTTTCGGCGATGCGTCGCGCAAGGGCCGGACCGACCAGCGCGGCCACCTCTTTTTCGGGAGCGGCCATGATGCGCGCAAGCGAGCCAAAGTGCAGTAACAGACGCTCTTCCGTCCTCGGTCCCACGCCCGGAATGTCGCGCAGCGCGCTGTGTACGGACGCCTTGCTGCGCAGCGAACGGTGGAAGGTGATGCCGAAGCGGTGCGCTTCGTCACGGGCCTGCTGCAGGAGCTTCAGCGCCCTGCTGTTGCGGTCGATGAAGAGCGGATACGGGTCGCCCACGCGTATCACCTCCTCCAGGCGCTTGGCCAGGCCCACCACGAACAGGCGGTCCTGCAGCCCGAGCTCGCAGATGGCCTGCCAGGCGAAGTTCAGCTGCCCGGCGCCGCCGTCGATCACCACCAGCTGCGGAAGGTCGTCTGGCGCCTCCTCCAGCAGTCGCGAATAGCGGCGGTTCACCACCTCCTTCATGGACGCGTAGTCGTTGGCGCCCACCACGGTCTTTATCTTGAAGCGGCGGTAGTCCTTCTTGCTGGGCTCCGCGTCGCGGAACACCACGCACGACGCCACCGGATTGGTTCCCTGCAGGTTGGAGTTGTCGAAGCACTCGATGTGGCGGGGCAGCTCCTTCATGCCCAGGGCCACCCGCAGGTCCTCCATCACACCCCTCTTATACTCGTCGGGGTCGGTGTGCTCGCGCTGCTTGAGCGAGTTGAAATGGAACTCACGTGCGTTCTTGGCGCTCAGCTCCAGCAGCGAGAGCTTGTCGCCCCGGGAGGGCTGGGTGAAGGTAACGCCGTCCATCTCCACGTCGGGCAGGAAGGGCACCACCACCTCGCGCGCCAGTTCTCCGAACTTGGATTCGATCTCGGCGATGAAGGCGCTGAGCACCGACGCCTGCTCCTCCTCTATCTGCATCCTGAATCCGAGGTTCAGACTCTGAATGATGGCGCCGCCGCGCACGCGGAGGAAGTTTCCGAAGGCTTCGGGGCCGTCGAAGACCAGCGAGAACACGTCGAGGTCGCGCCCGTCGGCGGAACTGATCACCGACTTGGCGTAATGCTTCTGGAGCGACTCCATACGCTGCTTGCACAGCTGCGCCGTCTCGAAGTCGAGCCTGTCGGCGGCGGCCGTCATGGCGGCCTTGTAGCCCGCGATGATCTCGTTAACGCCGCCCTTCAGCAGGCGCACTATCTCGTCGATCCAGGCGTTGTACTCCTCCTGCGAAACCTTGCCGGCGCAGCATCCGCGGCAGCGGCCGATATGGTAGTCGAGGCAGGGGCGCACCTTGCCGCGGAGTATGGTGTCGGCGTCGATCTTTATGCGGCAGGTACGCAGCGGATAGATGTTCCCGAACATCTCCAGCAGGCCGCGGGCGTGCAGCACGGAGCTGTAGGGCCCGAAGTAGCGGGCGCCGTTCTTCTCCACGCGGCGCGTGAGGAACACCCTCGGGAAGGGCTCGGAGGTGACGCAGATCCAGGGATAGGTCTTGCTGTCCTTGAGCAGGATGTTGTAGCGCGGCTTGTACTGCTTGATGAGGTTGTTCTCGAGCAGCAGTGCGTCGGCCTCGGTGTCGACCACCGAATACTGCACGTCGGCGATCTTGCTTACGAGTATGCGGGTCTTGGCGTTCAGGCGCTCCGGGGGCACGAAATACTGGTGCACCCGCTTGAACAGGTCCTTGGCCTTGCCTACGTAAATCACAGCCCCCCTGTCGTCGTAATAACGATAGACACCGGGGCTGTGAGGAAGAAGTTCGATCTTATCCCTGACCGTCATCAGAACGTGAACGCCAATCCGAAGTGGATGTTGGCCATGAACTGATCGAGCGGAATGGGAACGCCGGAGAATTTGCCGATCTTACCCATGAAGCTGTCGAGACCGAGCAGCAGGTTGATGGGGCCGAGGTGCGCGTCGAGCGCAGCGCCGAAGGTGGGACCGAAGGTGCCGGTGCCGATGTTGGCGGAGAGGCCGATGAGCGACACCGGAGTAATGGTCACGCCGAGGCGGGCGTCAAACCAGGGGTTGTAGGCGGAGCTGTGATACGTTGCGAGCACGCCTGCCGACAGCTTGTCGTAGAACGGCATCTTGTACTTGGCGCCCGCAGCGATGTTGAACGGCATGCCGGACATCCTGCTGCCGGTGGTGCCGGTCACGATCTTGAACGAATCCATGAGCTTGTCTACAATGCCGTCGAGGTCAGTCTTGATCTCGCCGCCTTCCAGGCCGATGGATCCGCCGGAGAAGGTGAAGTCGCCCTTGATGCCTCCGGAGAAGCTGTTGTTCCAGGAGATGAAGCCGAGGTCGTTCAGTGCCACCATTGCCTCGAATCCGGGGAATGGCTTAAACTGCACGCCCAGGTCGAGCGCGGCGCCGAATCCACCGACGGGAGAACCGTTGAATCCGATTTCGCCGAAGTCGGTGATCTTGCCGGAAGCGGCCGGGGAGAAGGTCGGGAGACCGGAGAACTCCAGGGCCAGGTCGGGCTTGAGGGAGATGCTGTTCTCGCCGAGGTTGACCGGCGACGGGTTGGTACCCGCATACAGGTCGGCCATGCCGAGAAGCAGATGCACCCTTCCTCCCACGGTCAGCAGGTCGTTGAGCACGCGGGTATAACCGAAGTTGATGTCGGCGAATGCGTTGGCGCCTGCGCCCAGGCCGCCGAGGTCGTAGGAAACCCCGGTGCCGCCCTTCTTGGCAAATGCCAGGAGGTCCTTGGGAATGGAGACGCCGGCAAGTGCACGCACGTTGATCTCGGCCGTAATCATCTGGTTTTCCTTGACTATGCCGAGGCTGAAGATGTTGACGCTCTCATCGAAGGACAGGCTGTTGATGTCCTTCAGGCCGCCGAGGAACTGCTCGGCGCTGACGGCCTTGTTCAGGCCGGTTACGATCGAGTTGCCGTTGGGAAACAGCAGCGACGCCGCACCGATGTTGCCGTTGTTCTGCAGGTCGATGTTGCCGATGGCAACGCCAACGAACGACTTCTGGGTCATCTGCGCGGGATTGATGCGGTACCCGTACACATAGTCGTCGAGGAAATAACCGCTCCTGAAAGACTGGGCCGAAGCGCCGAATGTGCACAGAAGCAAGAGAACCGGAACTAATAGGAATATCTTTTTCATGGCTCAGACACTTTTAGGGTTTAACGGTGATTCCATCGGGCGCCACGGCTTTCAGGTCGGTCAGCTGCAGGCAGTCGCTCTCCTTGATTGCAACGTTGGGCAGGGCGGTGACGCCTATCACGAGGCGGGCGTTTTTGACCGCCTTGGTCTTGTCGGCCGGACTCAGATAGAATTCCACGTCACCGGACTTGGCGGCGGCGATGCGGACCTGGCTCGTCTTGGTCTGGGGAACGACGTTCCCAGCCTCGTCGAGGAGTTCCAGCTCCACGTTGAGGTTGAGCGGAGTATCGTTGAGCACCTTGCCCTTGATTCCGAAGTCGCCGAGGGCGATAATGTCGGAAGCGCCTTCGAGGGAAAGCTCGGCGTCGGTGGAGAACTTGAAGGCCTCGCCGAACGCCAGCGGAACGTTGATTCCGTACTGGAGGTCAAGGGTGTAACTGGCGGAAGGCACCAGCACGGTCTTGGCGTTGCTGTCGATGCCTGCGTTGATGTTGACCACCAGCGAGTCGGGAATCTGCGAAAGCAGCTTGGACAGGTTGGCCTCGATCACCTCCGCACCTGCCGGGGCGGAAACCGCGGACCTGCAGATGTAGATGGTCTTGGATTCCTCCTTGGCGGGATCGGCGGAATAAGGCAGACGGACATTCTTGATTGTCACGGAGTTGGCCGTCAGGGCACTGCCGCCGCTGTAAGGCACGAAATGCAGGTCGCCCACCAGAGGGATACCGATGTTGGTCTTCATGGCCAGGGTGATCTGCGGATCGGCAAGGTCGAGGTTGACGTTGTCGCCCTTGAAGTTGTCGGGAATGTCGCCGATCGGCACGCTGACGCTCTCGGAAATGTCGTATGAGAACACGCCCGTAGCCTTGGAGATGGCAATCTTGCCGTCCTTGTTGCCGAACGAGGCGTTGATCGTGGCCTTTATGTCGTTCTTGAAGGTGGTAACGTCGATGCTGGCGCTGCCGGTATAGATGGTGCCCGCGATGACGATGTCGCCCTCGATGTCCTTGCCGGCGCTGAAATCGACGCCGTGCAGCTTCTCGATCTTGACGGGGCTGATGGAGAATCCGCCGCCTGTGACCTGGCCCTTGACGGGGATCACGTTCGGGGAGATGAATTCAGGCAGGGTGAGGGTCAGGTCGACGTTGAACGCGGATCCCTCGATCTCGGGAAGGCCCTCGAACGCCACCTGGAGATTCAGGAACACGTCTTCGAGCAGGAGCTCGTCGATGGACTTGATCTCCGAAGGTATATTCTCCTTCTTCAGGAGCACGCTGTGCATGGTCTGGTTGACGTCGATGGACAACTTTTCGGTGAACTTGATGGACGCCGCCTTGATCTCAGGGCTGTCGATCGTCAGGCCGAAGGAGGAGTTGAATATTTCTTCAAGCTCGCTCTGGTTGAACTGTCCGGCGGGAACCAGTATCGTGCCGGAAGCGGAATAGTTGCTGACTACCTGGATCTTGCCTTCGATTTCCTTGGGCGAGACGCGGAATTCCTTGATCGGCAGGGTTATCTGCGCAGGGAACTGGTCCTTGATGGTAATCGAGTTCTCTGACTCGTTGAAGCCGAGCGCAGCGTCGATGCCGGAGGCGTCGAACACTATGATGTCGGGCAGGATGATCTTGATGCCCCCGGGACCGGGAACCACTCCGGAGCCTATCTGAGGCACGCTGATGCTGATGATGATTGCAGGGTTGCCCTCAGGGATGATGGTCAGGTTGCCGAGGCCCTCCATCTTGTCGGCGGGGAAGCTGACCTGGCCGGTCATGTCGAGGCTCATTTCGAGCTGCTTGGTCACGACCACGAGGTCTTTGATAACAGGCTCGCCATCCAGCGACACGGAGAAGGTCACGTCGTCCTCGGGAGTCTCAGGCAAGTCGGGGCTGGCTACCACCAGATCCTGCGCCGTAATGGTGGCTTCCACCTGTACGTTGCCGTCCAGGGAAAGCTTTCCGTTCTGGACGGTGGGGGTGACGCTCTTGATGGCGATGTCGCCGGTGAGGTCGCCGTCGGCAAGGTTGCCGTTGAGCTCGAGCTTCCGGTTGACGGCGCCCACGACCTCCATTCCCTCGGGGAAGGTGAAGGTGAACTTGCAAGGTATGGATTTCTGCTTGAGCCTGTTGAGGTTGGCGGCGTGCACCTTGAACTTCAGAGGCTTGGTCTCGTCGAAGATGACGGACTTGACGTCGGACACCTCGTCGGGCAGGTCGATGTTGTCGTAGTTGCCGAGGCTCACGTTGTCGTTCACCGCGAAGTCGATGGGCTTGACGGCCATGTCGGCGCTCACGAGGGTGAGGTCGGTGAAGGTAATGCTGAGCTCGAAGTCGATGTCGTTGGTGGCGGCGTTGTAATTGGTCTTGGTAGTGACGGGATTGTTGATCTCCACCGTTCCGGAGACGGAGATTTTCTCGCTCAGGCTGATCTTGCTGCCGAAGCTGTCGACGGCCAGGCCCTCGATGTCATAGGTCTTGGTAGCGAGCCAGTTCTTGTCGGCGGTGAGCACGTGGTCCTTCAGGTTGATGGTGCTTCCTCCCTTGATCTTGAATATCTTGGAGAAGTCCATGTTCACGTCGGGAACGCCGGTGCCGCCGGTGAGGAAGCAGTTCTTCAGCTTCAGCGTCACGACCATCTTGGCATTGGGGTTGGTCTTCACGTTGGTGAGGGCCGTCACGTCGTCGTTCAGGGAGATTTCAGCAACGTTCACGTTGATGTCGCTGGGAACCAGGACCACGTCGGGAACGAGTGCCTGCGGGATCACTATCTCCTCGGTCACGGCATACTGTGCAGCGGCGGCAAGGTCGGCGCGCGGAATAATGGTCTGCGAGAATTCCATCGCCCCCATGTGCGCAGACAGGTCGAGGTCGGCGTTTCCGGTGATGACATCCTTGTACTTGTCGAGTCCGGCTTGAACGCCGAGGCCGTCGAGTTCGGCGGCGACGGGCTGGGTCTCTATGTTGATTTTACCGACATTGTTCACCTGCACGGTCTCGCCGTACTGCTCTGCCGGGATGGAAAAGTCGTCAGCGGTGAGATCCTTCATCTTGTACGTGAACGACTCCGAGACGCTGAATCCGTCCATTGTGGCGAGGTCGCCGAGATTGAGGTCGGAGAGCTGCTCGTTCAGCGAAACGGAGCCGTCCTTGGTGATGGAGAGCGAGCCGTCGGCGCCGGTCTTGATGAGGTCGCCGGTTTCGCCGCCCAGGGTGTTCAGAAGGGATCCGATGCTGATCTTGTCGGTGCTGCCCAGAGGAACGGAGATGCCGTCCTCCATGAGGGTTACCTCCATGTTCAGCTTGTCCGGTGTGATCTCGTACTCCTTGTCGAAGGAGCAGGAAAGCACGGACAACGCCGCTCCGGCCAGCAGGATCATGGCCGGGATCGGGAAAGAGTTACCTTGCACTTTCATATGTGTTATCGATTGTATGATTTTCAAAGATAAGAAAAAATGCGGACTTTCGCTATTCCGTCATTTCGTTCAAGGCATTCAATATGGCCTGCAGCTGCTCTTCTTCGGATGCGGAATTGGCGGCAATGGCATCCAGGATGCCCTTGAACGCCTTGGCAAACTCCTCCGGGGTAAGCTGTCCCGCGATGGTCTGAAGCATGGCGATTATTTCGGTCTTCATGCCCGAAAGGTCCAGGCCAAGCCCCTGCAGGCTGGTGTCCAGGGCCGTCTGCATGTTCGCAATGGCAGTGTTCGCGTCGCCGAACCCGGCTTCCAGCGCGGCGGCGATCAGGGCCATCTTGGTCTCCAGGCTGCCGTTCCCGCTGTCCATAGCACCGGCGATGGCCGCCAGATTCTCTTCCGCGCTTCCTGTAAGTGCTTCCAGGGCGGCCTTTATGAGATCCTGACGCCCGGCGTAATCGGCAAAGCCCTCGTTTAACGCCGCCTCGATGAGCGCCATCTTGGCTTCCAGGCTGGTGGTCTGGCTCTTAACGGCCTCTTCCACGGCAGCGAGCTTCTGGGCGAGCGTGCCGTTCAGGAATTCAAGGGCCTCCGCAATCAGGGCCTGAGCCTGGGCGTCATCGGCAAAACCGCTTTGCATGGCGGCCTCGATAAGGTTCAGCTTGGTTTCCAGGCTGGTGGTCTGTGCCTTGACTGCCGCTTCCACGGCCGCGAACTTCTGGGCGAGCGTGCCGCCGAGCGATTCAAGGGCCTGCTGCAACAGAGCCTGCTGCGTCTGCATATCGGCGAAACCGCTCCGGACGGCCGCCTCCACGAGGGCGAGTTTGGTATCAAGGGCCGTGGTCTGCGTCTTCATTGCCTCGGCAATGGCCGCCAGTTTTTCCGCCATTGTTCCGGTCAGGGACGCCACGGCTTCCTTGACGAGCTGCATAACCTGCAGGTTGTCGGCCAGTCCGTTGTTCTGTGCGCTTTCAATCAGGGCCAGCTTGTCGGAGAGAGACTTGTCCACACCGCGGATGGCGGCGAGCATTCCGCTGTATTCCGCCTCCAGGGCGATGTCGATTCTGGACGGATCCTTGTCGCATGCGGTGAACGTCCCCTGCAGGACGAGCGCCGAAAACAGAAATATATACTTGATGTATTTCATGATGGCATTTCTTTAATTTGTGACGGGACGGACGGGAAGACCGCAATAGCGGGAACGCGGATAATAAAAAGCCCCTCCAATATATGTACAATAAGCTTGGTCTTCATTCTTTCTCGTTGCACTCCAGCAGTAGCCAGAGGTACCCTTTTCCTCGAGCCCGGTACTTAAGTAACAACCAGTAAATGGGAAAAACAGCGAAGGACCATCCGGACCGTCGTATCCGGCCTTCTTGCCGGTAACGACATATCCGGCGCCGTTCCCGGTCCATTTACAAAAGAGATCGCTACATAGTATTTCCCAGTCTCGAGTCTGCGGCATCCGCCAGATTCCGCCGAGCGCAGCGTTTGCCGCATCGTCCTCCGGCAACAGAACATCTATGCCGGGTACAAGCTTATCACTGGCCCCCGTATATTTTGTAACAGCCGTGCTGTCAGCATTGCTCCACTTATAGTTCTTCCAGTAGAACGCTTCCTTCGGACTGGTTTCACCCCAGGCGTAATAGTTGCCGTAGGTGGCTTCTCCGTCGGCCGGGTCGGCGCTGGTGGCGCCAAGGTTGCGGCTGGACCAATAAACGCGGGTAAGTTTGCTTGAGTAAAGGACGTCGCAGCCCATGTCTATGGGCTTGTAATCCGTAATGGCCGCCCAGTCGGCGGGGGACGCAAGCGTCAAGGAGCGGCTGCTGGCGGAACCCGTGTAGAGCGTGGCAGGAACGGCCTTGCTGTAATAGCTGCCCTTCCATCCGCCTTTCACGAGCGTGAAGTGGTAATCCGTCTGCACGTTCCTGACTTCATCGGCAAGGATGCCTCCGAAGCAATAGCCCTTCTGCGCGCCGTCGCGGAACAATCCCTTGAGAGGCGCTCCATGGGCCACGGATGTGTGTTGTACGGTGCCGTCGGCGGCTACGGAAGCAATGGCCTGCGGCGTGAGGTCGGGTTCACGCAACTCGATCTGCGTGCCGGCATCCGCAGAAGCGTCGGGCACGGAGAAGAAGACATAGCCATCCGGGACCTGCAGCTCCAGTTCGCCTTTGAGGTCCCCTTTGGCCACGGTAATGTCCTGCGTACAGCTCAGGTACCACCACGGTGAAGCGTTGTTGAAGACGAAATCGGTGCCGGAAGCCGCAATGCCGACGTTGTTTCCCGCCGGCAGGTAGATGGCGTGCAGCGTGAAGGTGGTGCCATTGTTGAGCTTCAGCAAATCCTTCGCCTCCGTGTCGCCGTCCATTTGTTTTGTGGTCCAGGACGTGCCGTCATAGCACATTTGCAGATGCTTCGGGGCCGCCAGGCCGTCAACGAAAACGAAGATGACGTCTCCGGCGGTCCACGCGTCCTTGAGGGAAGAGTATTCGGCCGGCAAGGTTGCGGAAAGGGCGAGTATGTGTTCCAGGGTGTCTTCCAGATCCTTGAAGGCCTCCTGGATGGCTGAGAGCATCTGCTCCTCGGACTGCGACTCGCTGTCGATGGCGTCCGCGATGGTCTTGAACACCTTGGCCAGCTCCTCGGTGCTCAGCTTGGTGGAGATGTCGGCAAGATCCGTGAGCACCTGGTCGAGGAGCTCCCCAAGCTGGGTGTCGAGTGTGCCCAGGGTGGCTCCTAGGGCGGTTTTCATATTGTTGACGGCGGTTGTCTGGTCGCCCAGCCCTTTCTCCAGGGCGGCAGCTATGAGGTCCACCTTGGCCTCCAGGCCGGAACTTGAACTCTGTACCGCCTCTTCGATGGCGGCGAGCTTTTCTTCCAGCGTGCCCCCCAGTGAATTCAGGGCCTCCTGAAGCAGCTCCTGCTGCTTTCCGGCATCGGCAAAGCCGGTCTTTGCCGCAGTCTCGATGAGGGCCAGCTTGGCCGACAGCGGCGCGGTCTGGCTGTTGACCGCTTCTTTCAGGGCTTCCAGCTTCTCCTCCATCGTCTTGCCCGTCGCTTCAAGGGCGGCCGCTATAAGGGCCTGCGCCTTGTCGGTATCGGCAAAACCGGCGTTCGCCGCAGCCTCGATGAGACCGAGCTTAGTCTCCAGGGCTGTGGTCTGGGCCTTGACCGCCTCCTCGATGGCGGCGATTTTCTCTTCCAGCGTGCCGCCCAGCGAAGCTATGGCCTGCTGAAGCAGCGCCTGCTGCGTCACGGCATCGGCAAAGCCGGCCGTCACTGCGGCTTCCGCCAGCGCCAGCTTGGTTTCCAGGGCAGTGGCCTGGTCCTGCATTGCGGCCATTACCGCAGCCAGTTTCTCGTCCATAGTGCCGCCCAGCGAGGAAAGCGCCTCCCGGATAAGGTCCAGCACGGACTGGTCCAGCGTAAGTCCGGTGCCGGCGGCCGCCTCAATCAGCGCCAGCTTTTCGGCAAGAGACCGGTTGGCGTCGCTTATCGCCTGGAGAATCTCAGTGTAGTCCGTGTTCAGACTGATATCTATTTCAGGGTGCATGTTGTCGCAGGCGGTGAAAGATATCGCAGCCAGAAGGGACAGGAATATGATTCTAATTCTTTTCATAATCGACTTAATCCTACTGAATTGTCAGCATCAGTTCGTATATTCATATCCATTCTGCTTTATTTCACAGTAAAACGAACCCGGATAAGAGCCCTCCGCTGCATTGGCAGGAACAAGGCATCTGTCTCGCTTGGTCGTACGAACTGGCGAACAACCGCGTCCACAGTAAACTCGGAACCGGCAGGATACGACAACAGTTGCATGCCCAGATCCCATGAATCTGGTTTGAATTGGGCGGACATCCAGGCGCCACCGCCTGACGCAAAGTCGAATCGAACGAAGCAATAGGTGGAACCAGGATATTCGTTCAGATCCAGACCGAGAGACGTCGCCTTCGACGCGAGATTAGCCTGCAGGGTACCATCAGAGGCGATTGTCGGACTGGCCAGGACGGTATCAGCATAAGAAGTGTACCATTTCAGGCTCGGCAAGGATTGGCTTGCGGAGCCGCCCCATTTGTCGACCAGCTCAAGAGAGCCAAGAATCTCCTGATGTTTGACTATGGCGGAATCCTTGGGATTCATGATCGACCCCCAGCCTGTATCGGTCGCGTCCGGACAGAAACTCACGAAACGTTTTTCCTTGTCAAGGGACGACTTGATCTTCAGGTTGCCGGTAGGATCAAAGACCGCGGATTCCAGGAACTCCGCAGTGTAAGTACGTGTTTCCGATTCGTCTGTGAACACGACGCTGTTCAGGGGCTGGTAAATCATGCCAAGCGTTTGATTTAACCCTTGTCTGATCAGAAAAGATGCGACATTGTCTGCGCCGGGGATGTTCAATCCGTCCTTTGGTTTGGGCATTATCCCCACGGGTATGGGTTGCGTACTCACGTACACCGGATTGCCGTTCTCTTCGCCCGTCTTTACTTTAAAGACAAGAGAAGACTCATCCCAGTACGGATACATTTGGTCCTCAAGGGTTTTTACCGATACAACATACTGTCCTTTACAGTCCGGATCGGGCGCTACAGCAAAACTGGGGAAATGGTTTTTTACCGCCTGGCTCCTGTTCGTGCCCACCAGGAAGAACTGCTTGCGGTCCTGTTGATCCATCTGCAGCATTTCCGTGGTAAGGTTATCCGAGGAAGAGCCCGTCCGCAATTTGATGATGATATCGTTACCGCACGAGACCGTTACCCTCTCGGTAGGGTGACCCATATAGTTCAGCGCGGTAATCGGTGTACCTTGACCGTAAACGGACGTGATTGTGTCCATGGCCTCCTGGATGGACTTGAGGATATCCTCCGAGGACTGTTGGCTGCTGTCGATAGCGTCAAGGACGCCCTGGAAGGCCTTGGAGAGTTCGGCTGCAGTGAGCTGGCCGGCCAGCGTCTGAAGCTGGGCCAGGATGTCCGCCTTGACGGAGGAAAGGTCGGTGCCCAGGTCGCTGAGGCTGGAGTCCAGGGCCGTCTGCATATTCGCAATCGCCTGGTTTCCGTCTTCGAAACCATTTTCCAGCGCTGAGGCGATGAGGGCTATTTTCATTTCCAGGCCGGAACTCTGGCTTGCCATTGCGGATTCGATTGCCGCAAGCTTCTCTTCCATGCTTCCGCCCAGGGATTCGAGGGCAGCCTGGATCAGTTCCTGTTGCTGGGCATTGTCTGCAAAGCCTTGCCCGACTGCGGTTTGGATGAGCAGGAGTTTTGCTTCCAGGCCGGTGGTCTGAGCGTTCACCGCAGCTTCGATGGCGGCGAGTTTTTCCGCCGCCGTCTTGCCCATCATGTCGATGGCTTCAGCCATCAGCGCCTGGGCCTGTGCGGAATCGGCGAAACCTGCCTGCACCGCCGCTTCCAAAAGGGACGCCTTGGTCTCAAGGGCCATGGCCTGTGATTCCACCGCAGCCTTGATGGCGGACAGTTTTTCCTCCAGCGTGCCGTTCAGCGAGGCGAGTGCCTGCCGGAGCAGGGCCTGCTGCCCACCTGAATCGGCGAAGCCGCTCCGGACTGCCGCCTCCACAAGTGCCAACTTGGTTTCAAGCGCTGAGGTCTGGGCCTTCATAGCCTCTTCGATGGCGGCAAGCTTTTCTTCGATGGTGCCGCCCATCGCCGTCAGCATTTCCTGGACTAGCTGGATGGCCTGACGGTTGTCGGCCAGACCCGTATTAAGGGCGTCTTCGATGAGCGCCAGCTTGGCGGACAGCGACTTGTCGGCACTGCGGATTGCCTCAAGCAGCTCGCTGTAATCCCCTTTCTGGACTATGCTGATGCTGGCCGGCTCGCTGTTGCAGGACGCGAAGGCCAACGAGGCAAGCGGCAACAGAAGAAGCAGCAATAAAGGTATGCGGTTAATTCGTTTCATCGTCATGGGTTACACATCGTGTGACATCGTACTTATAGAGACATTGCGTAGGCCGGAAATCCGGGTCCACGTCGCTGGGCCTGGCGCGCAGGCGGAATACTCCCAATGCCTGGTAGTTATCGCCTTTGACTGGCTTGACTCCGCCTGCCACTTCCAGTATGGGGGAGGACGGCCCGTCCCCCATCTTCAGCCTCATGAGCTTATAATTGTATCCACAACCTCTGTTTGCTTGTTCGAGCTCCAGGCCGCATTTCTTTATGGTTTCATAATCCAGACCCCATGGCCCGAGAATATTCGGCCAGAGAGTCTGGTACTTGAGGGCATAGGTCTTGCCCGTCCAGTCAAAATCACCGGGTTTCAGCACAACTTTGACAGTATCCACGATTTCGTAGGAAATGCTCCATGCCACGTACCACTTCATGCTAAGGTCAAGGGAGTCAGTGGCGCCCCAGCGGTCGGTCAAGGCAAGCTTGCCGGACACTTCCTGAAATTCGTGATCGTTCGCATACTTTTTCTTGAAGGCCCTCCATGCCTTGTTGCCCACGGTGTCGGGAGCGAAACTCACAAAGTGCTTTCCCTTGTTAAAGACGGTGAACACGGACGCCGTGTCCGGCTTGTCGGGCCGGACGAACTTTGTCCGGAGAATGTTTTCGGCCGTGTAGGTGCGCGAATCCTTCCCGTCCTCCGTCTTGAACTCGGTACTGCCAAGGGCACAGTAGACGACGCCCATAGTGTCTACGATTACTTTATTATCGTAAATTAATATGGTATCACGCATCCGGAAAGCGGCATTGGGGTAACAGTTCTGAACCAGGGCGTCCCTGGCGCGCGGCATCATGGTTACGGGGAAAGCCTGCGTGTTCGCATATTTTGCCTTTGTCTTGTTGTCTTTGCCGTAATTATAAACCAGCGTCAGGACGGATTCATCCCATACCGCAACGGTGGAGTTCGTTGAAACGGTTACATTATACTGCCCCGGCACGGCAGGGTCTGCATCCAGAGACTTTATGATGAAGTGGTCCGGCTCCGTACCGCTCCCTGTTCCCAAGGGGTAAAACAGTTTTCCGGAAACAACCTGAACCTGCAGTTTATCCTTTACGAGGGTGGCATCCTCGGGGTCGACCTTCACCCTGAGCGCGAAACTTTCTCCCTTGGTTACGGTAATAGTCTGGGAGGGATCACCCACAAGGGCGATTGCTATCTTTTGCTCAAGTGATTCCGCCAGGTCATTCACGGCCTGGGCCAGATTCTCCAGGAGCGCCGCCCCGGACTGGGCCTTGGAGTCAATGGCATCGGCAATGTCCTTGAACGCCTTGGCCAGCTCCTCGGTCGTCAGTTGCCCGGAAAGGGCGGCAAGCTGGTCGATGATGGCGGTTTTGTTTGCCGCCAGGGTGGCGTCAAGGCCCTGGATCGTGGTTTCCAGGGCTGTCTGCATATTGGCAATCGCCGTTTTCTGGTCGGCTATGCCCTGCTCCAGCGCGGCGGAAATGAGATCGAGTTTGGTTTCCAGGCCGGTATTGTCGTTTTGCATCGCGGATTCTATGGCCGCCAGCTTTTCTTCCAGGGTGCCCTGCAGGGCCGCCACTGCCTGCTGCAGCAGCTCCTGCTGCTTGCCAGAATCGGCAAAGCCTTCCTTCACTGCGGTCTCGACCAGCGCCAGTTTGGCCTCCAGCGACGCCGTCTTGCTCTTCACCGCCTCCTCTATGGCAGCGATCTTCTCTTCCATTGTCTTGCCGGCAGCGTCGATGGCCTCGAGGAGCAGCGCCTGCGCCTGTTCGGAATCGGCGAATCCGTTCTGCAGGGCGGCCTCCACAAGCCCCAGCTTGGTTTCCAGGCTGGTGGTACTGGTCTTCACCGCTTCTTCGATGGCGGCGAGTTTCTCTTCCGCCGTGCCGCCAAGGGACTGGATGGCCTGAAGCAGCAGCGCCTGCTGCGCCTTGGAGTCGGTGAACCCTTCCTGCAGGGAGGCCTCAATCAGCGCCAGCTTGGTTTCCAGGGCCGTGGTTCCGGACTGGACGGCCGCAAGTATGGCCGCCAGCTTCTCTTCCATGGTGCCGCCCATGGATTTAAGCGCCTCCTGAACCATCTTGAGCAGGGACTGGTTCCCCAGCATGCCGCTGCTCATGGCGGACTCGATGAGTCCTAGCTTGTCGGAGAGCGACTTGTTGGAGTCGTTGATGGCCTGGATCACCTCCGTGAAGTCCCGTTCCAGAACGATATCCACCTCC
Organism: Bacteroidales bacterium; assembly: GCA_016288775.1. GTDB lineage: Bacteria > Bacteroidota > Bacteroidia > Bacteroidales > UBA932 > Cryptobacteroides. The sequence continues at coordinate 23,645 of JAEELG010000030.1, forward strand.
GGATGCCCGGTGTCGCACGCCGGGAAAGCCAGCGCCGACAGCAGGGCGAGGGACAGGAGTATTCTCTTTCTTTTCATGACGGACTGTTTCTATTTGGACAGATTGAAACGCAGGCCGAGCGTGGCAAAGGCCTGGCTGCCGGGAGCGAAATCACTGTTACCGGCAAAAATGAAGCGGTAGCCGCCACCCACACTCAGCGAGACCTGAGGCAGGAAGGCGAACTCCAGCGACAGCGACAAGGGAACGAAGGGCGCCACATAATTGTGGCCCTCGTTGTGGCCGGTAACGCGGACGGTGTTGCCCGTCCCGCCCGGCATGATCTCATTCCTGATCCCTATCGTGTACGTGTTGCCCGAACCGATCAGGCAGCCTGCGCCGGCCCCGGCATAAAGCGACAGACGACCGCCGGCGGCCTCGCTCCCCAGCAGGTTGAATTCGCCGGTCAGCGCTGCCGTATGCAGATGTGTCTTGAGATCCTTGTAAACATCTCCCTCCACGCCGCCGTCGGGCAGGGTAGATAGGGTACCGGTCTGCTCGCGTATCATACGCGAATAGCTGTAATCCAGCCCCAGACGGAAACGGGGACCGAAATTGTACATGATTCCGGCGCCACCCATGGGCTGAATCTCTTTTGCCCTGGTGGACTCCGCCTTGTCGAAAGCGGATCCCATCGCCCAGGAAACACCACCATCCAGGCGAACGGCTACGGAGCCGGTTCGCGCCTTGTTGTACACTGACTGAGCCTGCAGGCCGGTCTGTGCCATGATCAGCACAACGACCGAAACGATTACGGAAGAAATACTCTTCATTTCTGGTAAGTAGAACGATTATTAAATTCCAAAATTACGGAATCTCGTTCATACTGCCAACTTTTTCTAAACAGCACACCCCAAAAAAACAAAGAAAGAGCACATTGGAGTACGGAGGCCACAGGCCGGCAGAAGGAGATAATATCTCCACAAATTAATAAAAGCTGGTCTGATTTGACCAGCTTTTATGTTTTGTGGAGATAGTCGGATTCGAACCGGCGACCCCAACATTGCAAATGTTGTGCTCTACCAGCTGAGCTATATCCCCTAAGAAAAAAAGTAGGCCCGCGCGGAGTTGAACCGCGGACCTCCACATTATCAGTGTGGCGCTCTAACCAACTGAGCTACGAGCCTATATATAATATAGAAAAAGATA
>JAEELG010000031.1 GCA_016288775.1 Bacteroidales bacterium
TACCTGTCGAGTTCGGAGAGTATGCTTTGTGCCAGGGGGATAATCGCCTCGAAGTCGTTTTCAGATTCAAGAAGGGCGATTTTGCGCTTCGTGCAGACTATGAAGGCGTCCAGCTTGTCCAGGCTTTTATGCCCTTTGAGCGAGTTTATTGCATTGTCCAGCTTTTCCATGCCCTCTTCGCGCCATCCCAGCGAAGTCATGATCAGGCCGACCTCCGCGTCCGTGCGCAGGGCGTCGTTCTCGTTTCCGTAGGCATGTTCCAGGTCAGACAGCTCCTTGGAATATTTGAGCCATTCGCAGTAGTCGCCCTTGCCTCTGTAAATGCTGATAAGGAGATCCAGGACATTGCAGCGATTGTCAATGCCGGATTTGGTGTCGGTTTTCGTGGAGTCGCTCTGCAGCAGGGCGAGGCAAAGGCTGACGGTGGTGTCTTTCCCGGGGTCAAGCTCCGACTCCGCATAAGTCTTGGCGCGCAGGAAATCGGCCAGGAAAGGGCTTGCGTTGCCGACAATCACCGCTGAATCTATAATGGCGAGGGCGCGGCGTGGCTGGTATGCATGAATGAGCATCGCCGCACGCGGGGTATATACGGTATCACGCTGTTCCAGGGGACGATTAATTGGGGCGTTCCTTGAACAGGCGGCCGCGGCCGCCACCAGGCAGAGAGTTATTGCAAAACGTTTCATTCCGTAGTGTCAACAAACTGCAAATTTATACGTTTTTAATATCCCGACATATTTGACCGTCCAGCCGGCAGGAACGAGTTGATTGTAGTTTCTATAGAGGTATGTCGTAATCGGATCCCTGATGCCAGTCGAGCTGGACGCTGGCGGCAACCGAAGGGTCGAACGGTATGGCGCTTCCGTCCGCTCCTATGTGTATGCGGATAATCTTGAGCTGGCCGGCACGAAGGGGCTGGACCAGGCCCAGGCGCGTCAAGGTGACGGAGCCTCCGGGCAGGGTGATGTAAACCTGCCACTCCCAGAGGGCCTCGTCGGCATTGGGCGCGATGAAGGGGTCAACGGTCTCGACGACCACTTTTGTTTCCGGTTTCGGTTCCGGCTCCTTTGAGGGGAACTGCACGGTGACGTAGCAGTCTTCGATACTGTCTTCCACATCCACGTGGTCGGCCTTCACGAGCGGATTCCTGTTGAAAGTATAGGTGCTGTCGGCGATGTTGAAGGAGTCGGCGAAGCCCGTGGTGAAGGCGCTGAAGCCGCTGATTTCCGGCGCTCCGGTGTAGTCTATGACGAGCGCGGTGGCGCAGTTGGCCATGTAAAGCCTGACGAGGAAGTCCTGGTTGACGCCCTCGAGGATGCGCATGGGAAGACGCGCCGTGAACAGTCCGGTGTTGTGGGAGGCGATCACGTTGTTTTCTGAGGGAAATTCCTGGACCAGCCTCGAAGTGCCGCAGGCCTGCTCGCTGTCCAGATCCACGAGATGGTTGTCGGCAATGTTCGCGACCGCCAGGTGCATGTATTCATGTACCGGCAGGTGCAGGGTGTAGCTGGTCTGGTTTGCGTCAATGATGTCGCTGAAATGCTGCAGCACGGGCCTGGGTTCGTTGTAGTCGTAGAACGAGAGGTCCACGTCGTGCGCGAAGTCGGAGAAGATGTCCTTCAGGTATTGCCGCAGAGCCGCGCTGACCTTGATGTTGGCGTCGAGCCCGAGCACGGTGTTGATTTCCGTCTGCACGTTGGTGATGAGCCTCATCTCGTAGTCGATGGAGTAATCGTCGGGGCAGTTGGAAAAGTTTTCGTCCACGAGGCAGCAGGCCGTGCTTGCAACGGCGATTGCGAGTATGCCCAAAAACTTTTTCATTATCTGCCGTATCTTAAGCGTGCATATTCTTCCATATCCTTGAGGTAGTCCTCGTAGGCCTTCCGCTGTGCGAGGTGCTGCTCAAGCTGCTGCAGGTTGCGGGCAGCGGCCTCGTCGGTCGCGGCCGCCCTGCGCAGGATTTCCAGCGCCTCCGTCTCGCGGCCGTTGTAGAAGAGGGCCACGGCGTAGGCGTTCAGGCTGCGGGGATCGTCCTTGAGAGCTTCCAGGGTGCTGAGAGCGGCCCTGTAATCCTTGCTCTCCAGGAGCCGGATGCCCTCGTTGATGCGGCGGGCGCCGTCGTCGGGCACGTAATCGTAGTAGATGCGGAGGTATCCGGAGTTGCGCTGGTCGCTCAGGAGATTCTCGCGGAGGGTCTTGTAAAGAGCCGATTTCTTGAGCTTTGCGGCCCTGCGTGCGGCGTCGGGTTCGGAGTCGATCATGTCGATGAGGCTCCGGACCTGGGCTTCGGAGAGACCTGCGCCGCCGCCCTGTGCGGCAAGGTCGCCGAGCTCGTCGCGGAACTCGGACCAGGCGGCTCCGCCTCCGACTGTGTCGAACATGTCGTCACTGATGTGCAGGCGGTCCTGAATGTAGTGCTGGAGCGCCAGGGCACGGGCGTCGGACAGCGCCTGGTTGTGCCTGGGCGTGCCTTCCACCGAGGCGAGGCCTATGATCTGTATCTTGGTGACGATGCTGGTGGTGTCGGCGAGTATCTTGGAGGTGATGTCCATGATCTCGTCGAGCACGGGGCCGTTGTCGCGGTGCGCGCCCTCGCCTCGTGCGGTGGGCTCGTCGAACTCACGAAGGAGCCTCGACTTGTCCAGCTCGAAGAACACGTACAGCGGCGACGCCTCCTTGCGCAGGATGCGGTCGGGGGTGTAGGGCCTGTACTCGCTGGACGGGCAGAGCACGGGGTGGTTCTTCTCGAGCGTGCCGGCAACGCCCTTCCAGTCCTCCACGGCGGGCATGAACGGCAGGTACTGCTCCGGCGGGTTCACGGACGCGGGAGGCGTGAGCGTATCCACGGGGGCGGTGACGGTCTGTATCTCTTCGCCCTTGTTCTTCTGCCTGAAGAAGTTGTAGGCGAGGTTGAGCCCGAGCTTGGGGACTATTGCGGGGCCGGCGACGTTCCCGAGCAGGGCGCCGCACCATGCGCATTCGTAGCGATGGGCGGTGTTGTATCCGAAGGCTGCGCCGACTTCAGCTTCGAGCCTGAGGTGCTTCGTCAGCCACCAGGAGTGGCCGAGGTTGATTCCGAGACCGAGGAAATCGCCCTGGAGGCGGTTCTGGCGCACTTCCGGATAGAGGCCGAAGGGGAACGTGACCCCTCCGACGTTGTAGTGCGTCCAGAGCAGGTCGGCTCCGAGCCAGAAGCCGCTGTAGTTGGCCTTTGGCCACCAGCGGAGGTTGGGCACTATGGCAAAGTGGCGCCATTTGCTGTTGATCTGGTCGTCGTTGTCCCAGGGAGCCCAGCGAGGCCAGGGCTTGAGGCCACCGGTCATGCCCAGCGTGATGTGTTCTCCGACGGGAAGCCAGAAATGGACATTGGGCGTGGCGCTGCCCCAGTAGGCTAGATTGGTTCCAAGGGAAAATGAGCGGACGCGGAGGGAGTCCAGGACTCTCTGTGTGCTGTCCCTCTGGGCTGCCCGGTTCTGTGCGGCAAGCGGGGCGCAGAACAGGAACAGGGCGATGACGGCTTTAAAAAATCTCATTCTGTAAAGATTATAAACCGCAAAGTTATTTGTTTTTTTTTAATAAAAACAATGTTCTACGCGCGTGAAAGGCGCTTTTTAACCACTCTTTTGGTCTCGCATGCGCGCATTTGGTCGCGCCACGCATCTGTCTTTGGCCTAAGGCTCCACCCAGTGGATGCGGACGCCGGAGCGTTCCATGCCGCGGAACCAGGTCATCTGGCGCTTGGCGAACTGGTGGATGGCAATGGCCAGGTGCTCGCGCATCTGGTCGTAGCTCAGCTCGCCCAGCAAGTACTGCGTAACGAACTTGTACTCAAGGCCGTAGCCGAGCAGGACGGAGGCCGGTACGCCGCTATTCAGCAGGCCGCGGATCTCGTCCACCATGCCCTCCTGCAGGCGGGCGTCAAGCCTCGCGTCGATGCGGGCGTTGCGCACCTCCCGGCTCACGAGGGTGCCGATGAAGAACGTGCTGGCGGCGAAGGGATGCCCGGTCGGGCCGGGCATGACGGAAGAAGCAGGCATGACGGTTGGCGCCGACAGCGGTTTTTTTGTTTCGAAATCATAACCGGCCGTGACCGCACTGATATACAGCCCCGTTCCTCCGCACAGTATGGGCACGGCGCCGCGGCTGCGGACGAGTTCGTATGCGGCGTTGAAGTCTTCTTGGAAGCGGTGGACGTTGTAACCGTCGCCGGGTTCTGCGATGTCGATGAGGTGGTACGGCACGTCGCCGTACTCCGCCAGGTCCTTGCCGGTGCCGATGTCCATGCCGCGGTACACCTGCCGCGAGTCGGCGGAGATGATTTCGGCCTTCCCGAGCTCGTGCGCCAGCTGCACGGCGTAGCGCGTCTTGCCCGACGCCGTGGGCCCAAGCACGCACACCAGCGTCACGCTCCCGTCGGCGAGGGCGCCGCGAAGCGCCTCGATATCAATCGTTTCCGGCTCCGGAAGGGCCGCGATTATGTTCTTAACCTTTGGCATTCCTGTCAAACCATGCGCACCATTCGCGTATGCCGCAGCAGTCGCAGTGCGGCGCGCGGGCGGTGCAGGTGTAACGTCCGTGCAGAATCAGCCAGTGGTGCGACACGGCGCGGTGCTCCACCGGGATGTTCTTCTCCAGGTCACGCTCCACGTCGTACGGGGTCTTGCCGCGCGACAGCCCCAGCCGCCGGCTCACCCGGTACACGTGGGTGTCAACGGCTATCACGGGTTCGTCGAAGACGATGGACGCCACCACGTTGGCTGTCTTGCGCCCTACTCCGGGCAGCGTCATCAGCTCCTCCACCGTTCCCGGCACCACGCCACCGAAGTCGCTGACGAGCTTCTCCGCCAGCCCTTTGAGGTGCTGCGCCTTGCTGTTGGGATACGACACCGAGCGGATCAGTTCGCGTATGTCTTCCACATCCGCCGCAGCCATCTTTTCCACGGTCGGGTAGTGCCTGAAAAGCTCCGGAGTCACCATGTTTACACGCTTGTCGGTGCACTGTGCAGACAGCACCACCGCCACGATCAGCTGGTACGGGTCGGCGAAATCCAGTTCGCTCTGCGCCACGGGCACATGCTCGTGGAACCAGGCAACTATGCCCTCGTATCTCTCTTTCCTTGTCATTTTCCCGATACCGATTTAAGGAACGCCCGCAGCCTGTCGCCGAACTCCAGAGGAGCGTTTTGCTTATACATTTCGAGCAGCGCGGCGTTGCGCTCCTGGCTACCCATCACCGTGTAATTCAGCGCGATAGCTCCGCCCACGATGCCGGTAATCCAGTAGCCTCCGAGCAGATTTGCCACCGTGAACGCCAGCGTTCCGGCGTTGAGGCCTGCGGACAGAAGCCCCTCTGCCGGCGCCCCGTTGTACATATGCCCCAGCGGCGGCACCAGCGACATAAGAATCGACGCCACCTCGCTCCGGGGCTGCGGATGCCCGGCGTACAGCCGGAACAGTTCCGGCAGATGCGGACTCTCGCCGTCCCAGCTCAGATAGCGCGCGGCGTAGATCTCCGACTCGTCGTACTCCCCGGCGTAGGCCAGCGAGAGCGCGTGCAGGAGCAGGATTTCCTGCGAGGCCGGCTCCACCTCGGTCACGAGCGCAGCGGCCTGCCCGAACTCTCCGCCCAGGAAGAAGCACAGCTCCTGCTTGTACAGCAGGCTCTGGCGCTCCTCGGGCATCAGGGCGAACACCCGCACGCGGGAGAGGGTTTCGGAGGCCTCGCGCCAGCGCCCGAGCTGCATGAGGCAGTCCGCCTTGCCGAACAGGGCGGCGTTCACCTCGTCCAGCGGCGCTCCGTCGTATATGATTCGCTCATACGCGACGGCCTGCGATTCCAGGCTCTGGGCCCTACTTGAAAACAGAGCGCAGAGGGATATGGATATTATACAGAATAGTCGTGTTCTGAGCATTTCGTATCTTGTCGTTACAGATGCTTACGGACATGTAGCTGCCGTAGACGTTTCCTATGTAGAATCCGGCGCATGCTATGCCCGGAACGATTGTCTTCCAGTTCTGGGGGCCGTCCTTGACCCAGTGTTCCGCGGTAATCGCACCCAGGGCGCCGACCACCAGGAAGGAGATGATACCCTCCCCGACGTTGCCGGCGTACACTTTTCCGAGGCCCGGAACCACTGCGGATGCGGCGGCCGCGAGCAGCGGGCTTTTGGCCTTGGTCTCGAAGCGGTATTTGTAGATTTCGTCGAGCTTGCCCTCGGCCTCGGCGATGGTGAAGTCGGAATAGCCGAACGAGGCCGCCGCACGCTTGAAGGCGGCCGGGTCGTCGCGCAGCAGCGCCAGGCCGGCGAGCTGCACTCCCTTGAGCTCGGCGTAGGGCCCCTGGTATGCCTCCAGCGGCTCCACGGGCGCGCTGTAGTCGCCCAGATGGGCGGAGACGGCGGTGGAATAAAAGAGCGCCTTCTCGTGGAAGGGGGAGTCTTCCGGCACGGCGGCGAGCCACTCCGAGGCCTCCTTGAGCTCCTTCAGCTGGTAATGCGTCCAGCCCCTCAGGAAGCTGAGGGTGTCGGATGGATGATATTCCTGGCTCAGCAGCGCCTTGGCGTCCTGCTTGAGCTCGTTGTCGATGAGATAGAGGGCAAAGTCGTAGTCGTCCGACGCCCATTTCTGGGCCCGGGCGCCGACGCTCGCGCACAGGGCGAGAACCACCGCTGCAATGCACCTGAGCCTCATTCGCGCTTCCTCCTTTTCTCTGGCAGATAGGCCTCCGGGCCCTCGTGGACGTAGGGGTCGGCGGGGTCGAGGTTCACGGTTGCCGTGCCCAGCTTGCTGTCGCGCATGATGCGGTCGACGGTGGCGAACACGCCGGGGAAGAAACCCAGAGAGTCGATCGCCTTGCGCAGGAACATGTAGTTCGGCGGGTCGAAGAAATCGCGCCCCGTGAGCTGCTTGTAAACCTCATACAGCGCCTTCTCGCAGGAGTTGGCGCCATCCGGGGCCTGATCCCGTATCTGCAACGATGAAAAATCGGCATCCAGCATCTGCTGAATGTCGTTCTGTGCATTTGCGGAAAGGATTATTGCCTGCAGCAGAATGATGATGAGCGCGGGGCGTCTCATTTTGCCGCTTCCGGAGTGGGCATCGTCTTGGCGTTGGCGGGCACCTCGAAGTTGAAGTTGGGGTCGTCCACGTCTACCTTGACGTTCTTATAAAGGATGCGCGTGACGGACGAGTCGCGTTTCTCGCCGTACAGAATGTCGGTGGTGCGGCACGGAAGGATGAAGCGGCCGAAGCGCTGATAGTCGGATAAATACTTCTTGCTCAGCAGCTTGCCGTCGGGCGCGGTGTATTCGCAGTAGATTGGCAGATAGTCTTCGTAGACTATGTCCACCACGGGCAGCTGCACGTCGTTGGCCGTGAAGGTCTTCTTGATGTAGCCGTCGTCGCGCGTGGTGGCGGTAACCTTGTATCCGAAGAAGCCAAGGCCCAGGTCGTCGATGCGTCCCTGCATGAACAGCGACACCAGTTCGGTGTTGGAACTCAGCGACTTGTCGGTTTGCGGAAGTATTTCGTTGGTGTCGGGGCGGTAGATCTGCACCTCGCCTTTGGCGTTCGACACCACATAGTAAGTGTAGGGGTTCCTGAATAAAGTCACCAAGCGTCCATTGTTGGTACAATAGACGCTCTTGGTGACAGTTGTTAATTTACCGTTGTTTACCGTCTTTACTTCAACGTCCGCCGAGACTTTGCGCTGGGCGCCGGCCGGCAGGGCGGCAAGGAGAAGGAACAGCGGTAAAATGTATGACTTAGCTATTAAAGCCACACGATGAATTTCTCGTTGTTGATGAATTTGTTCACGTAGCCTTCGCCAACCTTGATGACATCGAGGAAGAGGAGGATGGTGTCAACGCTCCAGATGATGCCAAGGCCGCCACCGGTGATGGTGTAGAAGAGCCACATGATGGGCTTGGTGCCGAAATAGTGACGGTGTACGCCGCACCAGCCGACGAGCCAGCTCAGAAGGAAACCGGTAGTAACGTTCACTTCCTTGGGGGCAACGGTAGGAAGGTTTGCAGCTGCGGGAGTAGCGATCTCGAGAGCGACGACCTCGGTAGCGTTGTCGATGATGGCATCGATTGCGTTGTTGTCAACCTTGTAGTTGGCAGCGCTTGCGGAAATGGCGATAGCAAGAACCGCAATGACAGAAACGATTAATTTTTTCATAAAAATGGTTGTTAAAAAAAGTTTCAATGAGCAAAAATAAAAAAATAATCTGAATAAATATCAAGGATTACGACAGAATTGCATCCGCGAGGGCTTCGAGGGCCGGAATGTCGGCTTCTTTCATGCGGCTGCGGATGGTGACTACAGGCTCGCGGACTTCCACTTCCTTCATCTGGGCGAGCATCTCTTTCATCACGCGTGCGGCCGACGGGGCCCACGATCCGTTCTCGAGCACCGCCACCTTTCGCTTGCAGTATCCCTTGATCTGCAGGCGGTGCAGGAAGTCGTACATGGGGGTGAAGAGGCCGGCGTCGTACGACGATGCGGCCACCACCATGCGGGGGTAGCGGAAGGCGTCCTCCACGTTTTCGGCGATGTCGCTGCGGGTGAGGTCACTGAGCACCACCTTGGGCGCTCCCTTCTCCTTCAGTATCTCCGCCAGCTTTTCTGCCGCCTTGAGGGTGCCGCCGTGGATGGAGGCACAGGCCACGAATACGCCGTCGGTTTCGGGCTCGTAGCGGCTCCAGACGTCGTACAGATGCAGGTAGTAGCCGAGGTCGTCTTCGAGGATGGGGCCGTGCAGCGGGCGGATGGTGCGGATGGGGAGACCGGCGGCCTTGCCGAGCACCGACTGCACCTGAGCGCCGTATTTGCCCACGATGTTAAAGTAGTAGCGGCGCGCCTCGCATGCCCAGTCGCTGTCGTCGCGTCCGTAGAATCCGCATTTGCCGAGGGCTCCGAACTTGCCGAATCCGTCGGCGCTGTAGAGCGCTCCGTCGGCGGCGTCGAAGCTCATGAGCACCTCGGGCCAGTGGACCATGGGGGCCCCGATGAAGCGGAGGCTGTGGGCGCCGAGTTCGAGAGTGTCGCCCTCCTTCACGGCGAGGGTGCGGCCTTCGAGCGCTATGCCCTCGAAGAACTGCGGCAGCATCTGGATGGCCTTGGCGCTCGCCACGAGAGTGGTTTCGGGGTAGGCCTGCAGCATCCATGCGATCAGCGCAGAGTGGTCGGGCTCCAGGTGGTGAGCCACCAGATAGTCGGGCTTGCGGCCGCCGAGGGCTTCGGCCAGGTTGGCCTTCCACTCCTCGCCCTTGCGGGCGTCGGCGGTGTCGAGAACCGCCACCTTTTCGTCGAGAATGATGTATGAATTGTATGAAACGCCTTCTGGTACAACGTACTGGCTTTCGAAGAGATCGATGTCGAGGTCGTCGGTGCCGATGTAAAGAACTTGGTCGTTTAGTCTTTTTGTCATTGGTTTGATCGTTTGGTTCGTGCAAAGATAAGAAAAATGTATTATGTTTGCAGCCGTTTACATGAGCAAGGCTGAGCGTGTCATACAGGATTGGATGCTTCCGGGGGCTATTGTCCTCGGAATCGGTTCGTATCTGATTTATCTGGCCGTGCCCGCGCTGCGCCCTGTGGGGCCTGTCCTGCACGCCGTGGCGTCGGAGGGGCAGCGCTGGGTGATCGCCCTGCTGCTGTTCTTCCAGTTCGTGAAGATCTCGCCGCACGATTTCCGCCTGCACCGCTGGCACATAGTGGCGCTGCTGTTCCAGGAGCTGTCGTTCCTGGCTGTGGCGGCGGTGGTGTGGTTCCTGCCGGCCGGGAATCTGCGCATCCTGCTGGAGTGCGCGATGCTGTGCCTCGTCTGCCCTACCGCGTCGGCGGCTGGAGTGATCACCGACAAGCTAGGCGGCTCGCTGGCGGGGACGGTGAGTTACGTGATGCTGTCGAACGTGGCGGCGACTTTCTTCATCCCGATGGTGATTCCGCTGGTGCGGCCGTCGGCGGACCTGGGCTTCTGGGCGTACGTGGGGCACATCGCGCTGCGGGTGTTCCCGGTGCTCATTCTGCCGGGGGTGGTGGCGTGGATTATCCGCTACACTACTCACAGGCTGCAGCGGCTGATGATGCGGCTGAGCCGGTACGCGTTCTATATCTGGGGCGTCGGGCTCACGCTGGCCATGGTCCTGGCCACGCGTGCTCTGGTGTTGAGCGGCCTGTCCTGGGGCGCGGTGGCGATGATCGTGCTGGTGTCGCTGGCGGCGTGCGCGGTGCAGTTCTTCTTCGGCAAGCAAACCGGGGCGTCGGCGCAGGAACGTATTTCCGCCGGCCAGTCGCTGGGGCAGAAGAACACCGGCTTCCTCATCTGGCTCGGCTACCACTACATGACTCCCGTCACCGCCATCGCCGGTGGGTTGTATGCCATTTGGCAGAATCTCTTCAATAGCTGGCAGCTCTACCGCGCCGGAAGGAAGTCCTGACAGCCGTATCCGTGCGCCGCGGCCATAGCATATTCCCCGGAGAATTGCTAAATTAGCGCTTGATTATGAAAAAGACCGTTCTCTCCATCGCGGCGGCGCTTCTCTGCTTTTCGGCGGGCGCCCAGCTCACGCAGTACGTCAACCCGTTCGTCGGCACCGCCGGCTTCGGCAATGTCTATCCCGGGGCGCAGATTCCATTCGGCGGCATCCAGATCAGCCCCGACACCGACGACTACGACTACGACGTGGCGGCCGGCTACAAGTACACCAAACCCGCCATCCAGGGCTTCAGCCTCACCCACCTGAGCGGCACCGGCATCCCCGACCTGGGCGACTTCCTCTTCACCCCCGGCGACGGCGAATCGCGCTTCAGCCACGACGCGGAGTGGGCGAGCCCCGGCTACTACTGCGTGGAGCTCCCGGACCACGGCGTGTGGGCGGACAGGAGAGGGGCGGCCCACGGAGTGAGGGCGGAGATGACGGCGGCGGCCCGCAGCGGCATCCTCCGTTTCACCTACCCCGCCTGCGACACCTCCGCGGTCACCATCGACCTGGGGCACACGCTCCGCTGGAAGTGCATCTGGTCCTCCGTTCGCATGGTGGACGATCGCACCATCGTGGGCTCCAAGCTCGTCAACGGCTGGAACCCCAACAGGCACGTGTACTTCGCCGCGCGCTTCGAGAAACCCTTCGCCGACATGCGTATCTTCAAGGAGGGCAAGCCGGTGATTTACAACACCAACCGCTTCCGCAGCAGCATGGAGGCGTGGGGCACGGGGCTCAAGGTCCGCGTCAAGTTCCCCACCTTCGAGGGGCAGCGGGTGTGCATCAAGGTGGCTGTGTCCGCCGTCAGCACCGACGGGGCGCTCCTGAACCTGGAGGAGTTGGACGGCAAAGACTTCGAGGCCGTGCGCGCCGAGGCGGTGCGGCTCTGGGAAGACGAACTTGCGCGCTACGAACTCGACCCCGCCTGCACCCGCGAGCAGAAGGAAACCTTCTACACGAGCGTGTACCGCACGGCGCTGCATCCCTTTCTGTTCCAGGACGCCGACGGCCTCTTCCGGGCCCACGACGGCAACATCGAACTGGCGAAGGGCTTTACCAACTACACCACCTTCTCGCTCTGGGACACCTACCGCGCCTTCCATCCGCTGCTGAACCTCGTGAACCAGCCCCTGCAGGCCGACCTCGCCAACTCCATGCTGGAGCACTACGACAAGAGCACCGAGCACATGCTGCCCATCTGGTCGTTCTACGGCGGCGAAACCTGGTGCATGATAGGCTACCACGCCGTCTCCGTGCTGGCGGACATGATGATGAAGGGCGTAAAGGGATTCGACTACGAGAGGGCGTTCCAGGCCATGAAAACCACCGCCACCAACCCCCACTACGACTGCCTGCCGGAGTACACGGCGCTCGGCTACGTGCCCTTCGACAAGGAAAAGGAATCCGTCTCCAAGACCCTCGAGTACGCCTACGACGACTGGTGCATCGCCCAGGCCGCTAAGCTGCTGGGGCACGAAGAAGACTACGAGTTCTTCCTGGCCCGCAGCCGCAACTGGCGCAACCTGGTCGATTCCGAAACCAAGTACATGCGCGGCCGCGACTCAGAGGGCAACTGGCGTACGCCGTTCTCCGAGATAGCCTACGAGGGCCCAGGATCCGTGAACGGATGGGGCGACATCACCGAGGGCTTCACGATGCAGTACACCTGGACGGTGCCGCACGACTTCGAAGGGTACATGGAGATCGCCGGCAAAAAGTTCCTCTGCGACCGTCTGGACGGCATATTCAAGCTGGAGATGAGTGACGACATCCCCGGCGCGCACGACATCTGGGGGCGCATCGGCGGCTACTGGCACGGCAACGAGCCCTGCCACCACGTGCTGTACCTCTATAACAAACTGGGCAAGCCTCAGGAGTGCCAGAAATGGGTGCGGTACGTGGCCGACAACTTCTACGGCAACAAGCCCGACTCCCTCAGCGGCAACGACGACTGCGGCCAGATGAGCGCCTGGTACATCTTCAACTGCATGGGATTCTACCCCCTCTGCCCCGGCGGCAACGAGTACGAACTCGGCTCGCCCTGCCTCCCCGGCGTGCGCGTGCGGCTCTCCGGCGGCGGCGAACTGAACGTCCACACCCGGAACTGGAGCCCGGAGCACGTGCGGGTGAAGGCCGTCTACCTCAACGGCGAGCGCCTCAAGGGCACCACCATCCGCTACGAGGACATCCAGGGCGGCGCCGACCTGCTGTTCGTGATGAAATAGTGGATTACTTACTGCTCATGCATAATAGAAAATAATTGTTATATTTGTGGGAAATTTCCTATAAGTATAACTATTATGCAAGAAAGTGACGGAAAATACATCTTCGGAGTAGTGAAGGTGGGGGATAAGGGCCAGGTCGTTATCCCTAAGGATGCCCGCAAGCTGTACGACATCAAACCGGGCGATGCCCTGATCGTTCTGGGCGACCAGAAAGGCATGGCGATGCTCAAGACAGAGATCTTCCAGAATGCAATCGACCAGGCGATGGAGGGCCTTCCCAAATGAGCGCGCCCGAGACTACTGCCAGAAAACACTGGATCGACAATCTGCGCTGGGTCACCGTGCTCCTGGTGCTGTTCTATCACGTCATCTATTTCTATAACAATAAGGGCGTCTTCGGCGGCATAGGCGGGTTCGGCCCGTATCCGGAGTGCAAGCAGTATCAGGATATCGTCATGTACATCCTGTATCCGTGGTTCATGCCGCTGCTGTTCATCCTCGCCGGCGTGAGCGCCCGCTACGCCCTGGAGAAGTACGACGGCAAGACCTGGTTCAAGGCCCGCACGCGCAAGCTCCTGGTGCCCGCCACCATCGGCCTGCTGGTGTTCCAGTGGATGGTTGGCTACTTCAATACGGCCGTGGCTGCGCAGGACGGCACGTTCGACGGCATGCCGGTAGTGGCCAAATACTTCATGTGGGCCATCAGCGGCACCGGCCCTCTCTGGTTCATCCAGGACCTGTGGCTGTTCTCGCTGATCCTCCTGCCGGTACGCAAGCTGGACGGGAAGAACAAGCTCTACGAGGCCTGCGGAAAGGCCTTCGGAGGCAAGGCGGGCATAGTCTTTCTTGCCCTCCTCGGCGTGCTGTTCTGGGCGGCGGAGCAACTCCTCATCCGGAATCCCAGGCCGGAATCGCTGGACGGGCTGTATAACCTGTACAAGCCGCTGTTCTATCTGGTGCCCTTCCTGATGGGATACTTCATCTTTGCCCACGACGCGGTGCAGGAGGTGCTGGGCCGTTTCTGGGTTACGCTCCTGGCCCTCGCCGTTGTGGCCGGCGCCATCTTGGTCTTCACCGGCTTCGGCCAGGACAACACCACGCCGCAGTACCTAGGCAGCCCGCTCAACTGCATCTACGGCTGGCTGGCATGCCTCGCCATGATGGCCTGGTTCAAGGCCCGCTTCGACCGCACCTCCGCCTTCGCCGGCTACATGACCAAAGCCAGCTTCGGACTCTACATCGTCCATTATCTGGTGATCGCCAGCCTGGGCTACATGATGAAGCAGTACACCCAGCTGCCTCCGGTGGCGATGTACGCCATCCTCACGGTGGCGGTCTTCGCCCTGTCGCCGCTGATTTACGAGATCATCCGCCGCATCCCGTTCGTCCGCTGGGCGGCGCTGGGCGAGAAGAAGCGCTAGAAGCGGATTCCCGCGGAAAGATGGGCCACCGAAGTTGTGGACCCGTTGAAGAAGTCGGCGTCTCCGATCGCCATGTGGATACGGTTCGTGTAGCGGGCGAGGACGCCGACATAAAAAATGTTGTAGTAGTAATACACCGCCATGTTGCCGTTGGTCGCAAGCACCGGGGCCTTGGCGGTGAAATTCATCTCCTGCCCGTTCAGCTTCAGCTGCGATTCGTTCAGGAGGCCCACTGTCTCGGTGAGGCAGAGGTGGATGAGCCAGTGCTCCGACGGCACCCAGTTGTACCCGTAGCCGAGTCCGAGCCCCAGAAGCGCCGTGAGCGCATTGTTGAGAGGCAGGCTCGCGGGCGCACTGTCCGTCGCCACGACTCCGTAGAACTGGGCGCTGGCCAGGGCGAGCAGGCTGCCGGCGCTCTTCCGCTGGCGGTAGGTCTGCAGGATGGCGGCGGGCATCGAGAACCGGCGTCCGTTGAACGCGTAGCAGAATTCCAGAAGCCCACGCGTGCCGCCCATGGCGCTCAGGGGGATTTCGATGGCGGTGCCGTTCACCTTACCGGTGCCTTCGATTCCCGTGGCGAGCGAGAAATACCCGTTGAAACTCAGGCGGTTGCCATATGTCGACAGGTCGATGTCCAGGGTTCTCCTCTTCTTGAAGGGGTTGAAGCCTATGTCCAGGGACACGTTGCGATAGCCCACGCCGACGGACTGGCGGAACTGCAGGCCGCTGCCCAGTTTCAGGGAGCACTCGGTATCTTCCTGCCTGGCGTACAGAGTCATGGACTCGCCGCTGAACATGCTGCGCTCGCGCACCATCCAGCGCTCCTGTGGACGGAAAATATAAGTGGTGTCGTACGGCTGCTTCGCCTGCCGCTGCTTCAGCCACTCGTCGACGTTCTGGAAAAACTGCGCTCCCGCGGTGCTCCAGTTCAGGAGAAGCACCGCAACAACCGGGATGATTCGAATGACCGTTCGGCCGGAAGGCATTTTGTCAGAGACAGATTTGACGGCAAGCCGGGGATCTGGACTCAGAATGGGAAGCAGGGGCGGAAAAGGTGTTGGGCATTGCCGGTAGCTTCTTCGTAAAACTTGTTGTCAGTGAAATTGTAATAAGCCTTGACTACATTGCCCATTCTAGTCGTTTGCGCCCAATAGGCTTCGTCTTCGAAATCTTTTGCACTATGCCCGTGCGCCTTAATCATTGTGCCCAAATATCCACAACCGAAGAATAACTCGCCGTCAAGCAGTTTTGGATTAGTCTCATCAAAAAGAGTGAAGGTGCTTGTGCCATCGTTTCCGCCACAACTCTTGAACATGAGCTGCCAGTCTGTCAGGGAAGGAATGCGCCAGGTATTATAACCGGAGATGTAGTACATGTTGGCGGAGTTATTGTTCATTTCATACAGATGTTGGCCACTATTAGTAATATCTGACCAAGAGAGGGGTATAGGTGCCGGTTCGGTCAAAGAAATGGCCAGCCCGTGATCGCAGTTTGTATATTCCTCATTGGTTTTCACGAAGGCAACCATTGCCACCGGCTCATTTACGAGGCTTTGTTGAGCATGGTTCCAATTCCTGTAAATCTTGCCGTCGGATCCTATCGGACGCCCCACATCTGCAGGAATCGCATCCGCCAGATTCACAGGGTAATTGCGGGTATCAAGGGTTACCGTGGAAGTGTACATCTGACCGGCTACCAGAGTGATGTAGGGCTTTTCTTCCATGGTATACGACGCACTGTTAGTATCTGCGGAAATGGTAATGCCGACGCTCCACACTTCTGGCAGGGCCACATAAATGGCACTTTTGCCACTCGTTTCGACTGAATAAACAGTGTTATAGCCATAGGAATTGATCAGGATGTTCAGCTTCTTGACATTGCTGGTTATATTACTTCCGCCGTTCTTTATGACCAGCTTCCATATACAGCCCTTGTTTTCCATGTCCGAATACCACATCAGGGATGCCGAATTTCCATTAATATGTAGCTGTCCGGATGCTTCCATCCGGACATGGTTGCGGATAATATCAGCCAGGGTCCCCTCCTGTATCAAGTCAATCTTGTCGGCGGTTCCTTCATTGTACGGAGTGAATGGGTAGCCGATAAAAGCAGCCCCATTATTCTCCGGATTGATCAGAGTGGCGGTTATAGTCGCGGCCCCGGTAGAGGGATTGACGGTATTGACAGTGGCCGGCGCCTTTCCGGTCCTGGCTCCGCCCGAGCCAACCTGCTCATATTCCAGATAAATCTTGTCTCCCACTTCCCAGCAGGCTGCGGCGCTTCCGTCTCCGTTGTCGTTGAGGGTGCTACGTGTTGCGGCCGGGGGCAGTATGGTGGCTGTGAACTCCACCAGCCGCTCCTGCGGGAGGACGGTTGTTTCTTCAATTACGTTGCAGGCAATGACGGCCATTGTCACGGCAGCCATTCCAATCATTGTTCTTAATGCTTTCATGGTCTTGCCGTTTTTTAAGGATTAAATGGATCGCCGCCGTTGCCGAAACCGGGCATGCCGCCGAGGTTCCCCACCTCCTGGCTCTGGCATATGATACGTTTCGTACCCAGTGTCAGAACTACCAGTTCAGGCGCCTCGTAAACTGTCTTTTCTAACTGAAACATAAGGAATACTCTATTGGTCCCAGCAACAAAATTAGGAAATCTCCGCGAGAAAGCAAATAACTACCAGACCGTTGCCACTTCCGTTGCGTTCAGGCTCACGCCGAGGCGGTCGTTGAGCGTGGCGTTCTTCATGCTCACGAAGGTGCCGTTGGGCTTGAACGCGGCCGGGATGGTCTTGGAGCCGCGGTAGGTCACGCCATCAGTATCGATTACCGTGAAGGTAAGGTCCTCCGCGTCGGTCTCGTCGCCGTTGCGCAGGGCCACGAAGAACGGATCTGCCGATGCAGTTCCCAGCGTCACGGAAATCGCACCCTCCTCAAGAGAAGTCCCGTCCACTGCCTGGCTCTGCACCAGATGCCCACCGGCGCTGGTGATTGTCACCGACTTGGCGGTGATGGGCAGTTTCGTGCTTCCGGGATTCAGGTAGCGGAAGCTCATACGGTAGATGCTCTGCTGGTTGGTGAACGTGGCTCCGGCCGTTGCGAAGGTGCCGTGCTCGCCGTCCACTTCCGTTACCAGGACACCCGTTGCCACCGCGTAATGATACATCTTCTCGATGGAATTGTTCTCGGAAAGCAGTATTCCCGCCTGGCCGGTGTAGTCCCAGTCAGAGCGCGGTGTGAGCAGAGTGAGGGTGGACACACCGACTTCCAGGCCTGAAGTGATGACTTCGCCCGAAAGCGTTGCCTTGTGGGGATCCTCTCCGTCCGGCGTAGCAGTGAGCGTGCCGATGCATTCCGTGCCCAGATACACTTTCACCGGCTCATTGTCCTTCCAGATGGATTTCAAAGCGGTCGTAGTGGCCTCGTCGCCTTCAATTTCGAGGCCCTTCGTCTCCGGCCTGTCGATTTTTGTCGCCTGAATCGACAGTGTCCACACGGAGTTTGAATCGGAATTCTCAGGAATAGTTCCGATAGTTTCTTCCGCCACTATCTGGCAACCGGCAAATGCCATCGCGCCCGCCAGGGCCGTGATCAACAATATATTCTTTTTCATACTATTCTGCAACATAATAAGCCTTTCCGGCAGGAATGGTGGCACCTGTGTACTTGAAGAAGCCCAACGCGGCGGGTTCTCCGGCGACCCCCAGCACATACACGTTACCCGAAGGCGTGGCGATTTCCGTGTCGGAGCCCTCCAGGATATTGCCTGCGTGAGCAGTTACGCCAGGGGTGGAATTCAGCACGGTGAGGGTGACGTCGGCTATGCCGGCCACCACGATAACTGCCGTCCCGTGCGGGATGATGTCGCTGTTCTCGCCGATGCGGTGGAACACGACCTCGCCGCCAACCAGCGACGCCGTGTAGGCCAGGGCTCCCTCCGGCAGCTGATAATCCAGCGTGCCGTGGTAGAAGGTGGTGACGTATTTGTCTTCGCCAAGAACTGTGGCGAGGTTGGCCGTAAGGCTCAGCGATGCTGCAGGGGAGACAGTGGCCGAAACAGTCACGTCGGCCGCCGGGAAGGCAAAGCTCCATGTCCCGTCACCATTGTCGGTCGCATCTACGGCCTCCCCGCCCTCGGGCGTATAGCTCACGGCGCTAACCGTATAGCCCGTGGCAGCGCCGACCGTAATCGCAGTGTTTTTAAGATAATAGTTGATCCCTGCGTAGCTGAACGTGGCGTCGCCGGAGACCGTTGCTCCTTGCGGTACGGAAACCACATACATATCGCTCTTGGTAGTGCCGTTCACCGTGCAGTTGTGATAATGGCAACCGCTTACGGAGCCGTAGTTTATGCCCATGATGACACTAACCCGGTCGCTTCTGCCTGCAGTGGAACTGTTCAGCACAAAGCAGTTGCGTATGGTACCGTTGTTGTAGGCTGTGATGGCGCCGGCATAGTCGTTGCCGCTGAAAGAGGAACTGTCTATGACAAGGTCCTTTACGGTGCCGCCAAGATTGCCGAAGAGACCATTGTTGGCACGGCTGGTGCTGCTGATTGTCAAGTTACGTATTACATGGTTTTCGCCATAGAAATAACCCTGGAATTTGGTAGCATCGCCAAGGCCGATCGGAGTCATGGCAACACCCTCCATGTCGATATCGTTGGCAAGCCTGAAGTAGCAATTATAGAAGTGCTCGTTGCTGCCGGTCAAGTTGCTCAGCAGGACGAGGCCTTCGGGGTCGCTGATGATGAAAGGATGTGCGGAAGTGCCGTTGGCGCCGTCGTTTCCACCCCACTCGGGAATAACCCCGCGGGTCCATGTGGCCGAATACGAGCGGTTGCCGGTCGAGCCTGCGGGGACGGTGACGGTCATCGTCGCCCCGTTGAGGTCAGTGCCTGTCCAACCTGTGAAGACATAACCGGTGCGTGTGGGGTTGACGAGGGTGAACTCGTCGCTATTGGGGGTATACTTGGAAGGATTGCCTCCGGCTATGCTACCGCCGTTTAGGGAGTAACTGAGCGTGTAAACCGCATCAACGGTGACGTCGTTGGAGAAAGTCTTGGAAATGGTACCGGTGAATGTATTGCCGATCAGGTCCTTGATAGGAATCTTGGAGGCAATGTTGTCTATGGCTTGAAGTTCGAGGCTGTTGATTTTGAGAACCGTGCCTGCATCTGCGGTTATGTCTCCGGTGAACGAGAGTACGTTGCAGCCGCTGCAATTCTGGTCCAGGATGAGGTCTCCCCAGCTGGTTTTGAGAACGTACAGGGTTTCGTGCTCAACGATAACCGGTTCGCTGAAAGGTACGGTGACGGTGACCGGGTTACCCTTGGTGTAAAGACCTGGCGAAACGGCGATGTCGCTTGTGAGAACGGTCGGGGCCGTGTCGTCGACCAGGGCCCAACGGACGTAGAGGTCCTTGTATCCGAAGGTGTCGTCGTTGGAGCCGCCGCAGTCGAAGCGAATGGTAAGGGCGCCAATGTCCGGATCAAGCACCAGCGCGTTGTTGAAGTTGCCGTCCCGGTTGGATTCGGAACGGAATTTCTGCTGCCATAGGTAACTGTCCGTCATATAAAATGCGGAGCAGTCGTTCGATTGATTCAGTTGTTGGTATTCTTCGGTTTGGTTGTGGCAGTCTGCGGAATGGGGGAAAATATTCTTGCCGGCGCCGCTGTAAGCGCCACTGCCTTTTTTAAGCTCGAAGCAAGCCTTGTAAAGGCTGTTCACGGGGGTGTTGACCTCACCGTTGGGATCGTAGCCCTCGTCGTAAGCGGCGTTGGAGTCGCCAGCCAGAATCTGGATGTAGGCATAGCCGTCGTCCTGTTCCTTCTCGGTAAAATAAACGCTGGCGTATAGCTTGTTACCTATGAGTTTATGGTAGGCGCCGGATCCGGCCGCCCTGTTTGCAACGAACAGGCCGTCGGGCTTGACTGTCGCCGCCTTTTGGGAGTAGTCGTAGCTGTCGTCAATAAGCACATATCCATTAAGCGTGCCGCTGGTCTGAACGTCGGAGGAGGGAGGCGTATATGAAACGTCCCAGTACTTGCAAGACTTTCCGCTGCTGAGCGAACCCTCGTTAAAATAGGCAAGCCACTTCATTGTGCTCACGTTGAGCCAGTTGGCGCCCAGATGATATGGGACGTTCAAGTCGCCGATCCATATCTGCTGCGAATAGTCGGCGAGTACGGCGCCCCCCTGATCGGTCACTTCGAATCTGTAATATAAACGGTCGTTTTCATAATAGCGATACTGAAGCGGAACTTCCGCCAATGCCGTTTCCTCGACACTGATTGACTTGGACGTCTCGTTTATGCCAAAGCTAAGGCTCCCGCTCTTTTCGGGAAAGTGCTTGCCCGCCATAGCCGACAGGCTCACCGTTCGGTATTTCACCGTCTCGGCGAAACCGCTCTGGTCGCGGGTGACGATAAAGTTGCCGTTGGAATGGGTTATTGTCCAGTTGGATGCCCATGCCTTCTGCCCCGTGGCAAGTGCTGCTATTATCAGCACGGCGGTGAGGATTCCTTTCATTGATTTGGTGTTCTGTCTCATACTCCGGCCCTCCTAACCTTCATCCAGTCCGCCAAACTGGTAATCCTGCATTCCATACGGGGAAGTGCACACAATCCCTACAGTCTTCACCTCCACCACGGTTGTGGAGGGAGCCTCATAGAGTACGTTCTTACTTGCTTCCATGGGTATATACACTATTAAGATTCTATATCTAATTCACTATAGCCTACGAAGGTCGGTAAAAAATCGCAAACTCTTGCAAACCTGCAGGAAAAAATCGAAAATAATTTCAACCCTTACCTGCACAACCGCCCCATGGCGTCGATGCACTTGCGCTTCTGGTCGAGGTTGGGGTGTACGTAGAGGTTGAGGGTGGTGCTGACGCTGGAGTGCCCGAGCAGCACGCTCACCGTCTTGCAGTCGCAGCGGCTCTCGATGCAGCGGGTGGCGAAACTGTGCCGCAGGCCGTGGAAGCGCATCCGCGGGAGGCCCAGCTGCCGCTGCAGACGGTCGAACCAGGCGCGGTAGGTGCGGGGCTCCATCGGCGCGGCGTCGTTGGTGAGCACGAAGAAATCGCCCCGGACCACCTTCTTCAGCGGGCGCACGAGGGCGAGCAGCTCGCGGGTCATCGGCACCTCCCGGATGGAGTTGCGCGTTTTGGGGCTGTCCAGCACGAGCGCGTTGATCCTCTCGCTGCCGTCCGCCAGCCAGATGCGCTGGAGCGTCTTCCGCACGCGGATGACTCCCGACGCGGTGTCGATATCCTCCCACTGCAGGGCGCACACCTCCCCTATCCGCAGACCCGCGCTCAGGCAGATGCAGATGCCCAGGTTGCGGAAGCTGAAGTGCTCGCGCACGTAGGTCATCAGCCGCCGCTGGTCGGCGAGCGTCAGCACCTCCGGCTCCCTCCTCTCGCGCTCAGTGGGGAAGGTGACCTCGATCCGCCGTGCCGGCATCAGGTTGCGCCTGGCGGCGAACCGCAGGATCATCCGGAGCACCGTGACGATGTCGCGCACCGTCTTCCGGCTGAGCCCGGCGGCCAGTTTCCGGTTCACGAGCGCCTGCGCATCCTCCTCCGTGACGTCGGTCCTTCCGCCCAGCTCCGGCACCAGGTGGCACCGCACCAACAGGCAGTAGGTTGCGTAGGTTGAGGTTTTTACATACTGTTTCTTGTCGGCCTTCCAAAGTGCGGCGACGGTGGCGAAGTTTGTGGTGGAATTCATGAGAAGTTGGTTTTGAGATTGTTGATAAAAAAGTAGAGAAATCTTTTAGCCTTTGTCTTGCTTTAAAGCGAAGAAAAAACTAACTTTGAAACTTCGGAATCCGAAGTAGCAAGAGCACACCACTTTTATGAAAAACCAACACCGGCAGGGGAGATAGATTTGGCGTTTTTGGTGCCCTTAGGTATGAGATAAGGACATTTTGCTTTTGGTTCCGACGATTAA
>JAEELG010000032.1 GCA_016288775.1 Bacteroidales bacterium
GTCCAGTTGCAGGTGCCGCTGATCGGGCAGACGATGCCGCAGTCGATGATGATCTGGCGGTATTCCGCGAAATCGGACGCCTGCTCGGCGGCCACGTAGCGGTTGTGTACCTCGTCCCACTTGGCCTGCTCGCGCAGGACGTTGGGGTTGGTGGCGCGGAACTGCGCCTCGTCGAAGCCGGCGCCGAATTTCTTGCGGCCCTTCTCGACTTCCTTGTTGATCTTCTCCTCGATCTTGCCCAGGTAATCCTCGATGAGGACGTCGGCGCGGTAGCGCTTCTTGGAGTCCTTGTTGTCGATGAGCGGGTCGTTGAAGGCGCTCACGTGGCCCGAGGCCTCCCAGATGCGGGGGTGCATGAAGATGCAGGAGTCGATGCCCACGATATTCTCGTTGAGGCGGGTCATCGCATTCCACCAGTACTGCTTTATGTTGTTCTTGAGCTCGACGCCCATCTGGCCGTAGTCGTACACGGCAGCCAGGCCGTCATAAATCTCGCTCGAAGGAAAAATGAATCCGTATTCCTTGC
This sequence comes from Bacteroidales bacterium, assembly GCA_016288775.1. GTDB lineage: Bacteria > Bacteroidota > Bacteroidia > Bacteroidales > UBA932 > Cryptobacteroides. Next base: position 527 of record JAEELG010000032.1, read on the forward strand.
AATGTGCTACGAGCACCTTGAATAATTCGTCCTGTGTCATTTGTTGTATCGGTTTGAATCTTTAAGCATTCCGGTGATATCGGCGGTAAGGCCGGTGGCCTTGTTCAGTTCCGCCACGTCGATGTGGAGGCGGAAGCGCCAGTGGTGGTCGGGATCGGCAGGCTGGTTGACGCGCTCGTTCTCGAAGTCCTTGCGGCGCAGCTTTCCGTCGATGGCGATCCAGTCCTGCAGGGGGAAGATAGCCAGCATGGGGGCCGATGCCAGATGGTCCCAGAGGGTGCGGCGCACCTCCCAGGGCTCCATGTCGGAGCCGGTCTCCTCGGCGTGCTGCATGCGCAGCGTGGCCATGTCGTGGGAAGACGTTGCGCACACCGCCAGGTACGGCCAGGGGCGCCCCTTGTCCATGTTGGCCATCTCCAGCGAGAGGATGGTCTCGCGCGCCATCACGCCCGTCACGCAGTCGGGCACCATGCCGAGGTCTTCGCCGCAGGCGAGCATGCCGGTGACGTCAAGCAGTTCGGGGAGCTTGCGCTCGGCGTTCCAGCGCCAGAGGCCGTCGTTGCGGTGGAAGAAGAAGTCGTTGTATATGGCGCCGAACGCCTCCTGCTGCCACTGAGGCAGGCCGGACGATTCGGGCAGGATGCGCGGCTGCACGCAGCCCTCGTTGCGCGGATCGGGCAGGAACAGGCCCTCGATGGGGAGTCCCATGGCCTCGATTTCCTCGCGGCGGTAGGGGATGGCGGGGTTGAAGTGCCCCATGGAGCCGCTGCGGTACTCCAGAGGGATCTCCCAGATACGGAAGAATCCCAGGATATGGTCGATGCGGAAGGCGTCGAAGTACTCGCTCATCTTGCGGAGGCGGGCCTTCCACCATGCGTATCCGTCCTTGGCCATGGCGTCCCAGTTGTAGGTGGGGAAACCCCAGTTCTGGCCCTCGGCGCTGAAGAAATCCGGCGGGGCGCCGGCGCTCGAGTCGAGGTTGAAGAGCTCGGGATGGAAGAACGCGTCGGCGCTGTCGGAGCTCACGCCGATGGGGAGGTCGCCCTTGAAATACACGCCCTTGGAGCGCGCGTACTTCACCTCGTCGGCGAACTGCCTGTCGAGGTGCCACTGGATCCAGCGCCAGTAGTCGGGCTCGTTGGAGTCGCGCTTTGCGCAGAACTCCGCATACTCGTCGAGCCAGTAGGCGTTGGCTTTGGTGAAGTGCTTGTAAGCGGCTGTGGCGCAGTCCTTTGCGCCGTGATCCTCCCATGCCTTGCGAACAAGCGCCATCTTCTTTTTGAACACGCGCGGATAGTCGATTTCCGGGAGTTCGTTGAGCTCCTTCTGCGCACGCTTGAAGGCGGCGTCTTCCTTCACTCCGATCTCCTGCAGGCGCAGGTACAGCGGGTGCAGGGCGAAGGAGGAGATGGGGCTGTAGGGGTAGGAGTCCTTCCAGGTTCCCTTGCGGGTGGTATCGCCTACGGGGAGCAGCTGGATGATGCACTGCCCGGTGGCTGCGGCCCAGTCGACCAGCGGCCTCAGGTCGCGGAAGTCGCCGATTCCGAAGTCGCCCTCGCCGCGGAGCGAGAACACGGGAACCGCGGTGCCGGCGCCCCTGAATCCGGGACGGTCGAACAGCTCCACGGAGTGCTTGCGCACGAAGGGGCTGCCGGGGATGGCGCAGTCGTTCCAGTTGTCGTTGATCTCGGGAGCGGGGGTTCCGCTGTGGTGGGCCCATTCGCTGCGTACGATGATGCCGTCGCGCATCACCACGTACCAGTAGTCTTTCAGGGCGGCTGCAGACACGTTCGCGGTGGCCGTCCACACGGCGCCTTCGTTCCAGGTCATGGGGACCTTCTTGTCCTGCAGCACGACGCTGAGGCTCTCGCCCCAATGCGTACGGTAGTGTATTCTGAATGTGGTTTTCACTATAGTTTGTAGTAACTTCTGAGGATTGCGGAGAACCAGCTCGCGGGCAGTATTGCCTTCAGCAGCACGGACAGGCGCTGCTCAAGCGTGGCGACTATATAACTGTACCGGGGATTCTTTGCGTTCACGATCTTGCTGATGCGGGCGGCGAGGAATTCGGGCTTGAGGCCGGTGGTCTCGTCGTGCTCGATGCTCTCCAGCGAGCGCTTGTAGGAGGGGTATGCCTCGTAGGCCTCGGGGTTGGCGACCGATGCGCGGCTGGCGGTGAAGCCCGTGGCGAAGTCGCCCGGTTCGATCACCACCACCTTGATGCCGAAGGCGCGAGTCTCCATGCGGAGCGCCTCGCAGTAGCCCTCGATGGCGAATTTGCTGGCGGAGTACAGCCCCTGGAACGGGAGCCCCATGAGGCCTCCGATGGAGCTGAAGCAGATGATGCGGCCGCTGCGCTGCCTGCGCATCACCGGCAGGACGTAGTGCAGGAAGCGCACCATTCCCATCCAGTTCACGTCCATCTGCTTCTCGGCCTGGGCGGTGGTGCTGAATTCCAGCGGCCCGCCGATTCCCATTCCGGCGTTGCTGATGAACACGTCGATCCGGCCCTGCTCGTCCACCACGCGCTGCACGGCGGCTTTGCATTCCTCCTCGTTCTGAACGTCGGCCTTGATGTATGTGACTCCCTTGATCGGTTCAGATTCCTTGCGGTGCGTGCCGTAAACCACGTGGCCCTCGGAGGAAAGCCTCTCGGCCATGGCGCGGCCGAATCCGGAGGTGATACCCGTAATCAGGATAATCATATTACGCCGAGTTCCTTGAATATTTTGGTGAGTTTCTCGACCGCCTCGTCGACCTGCTCGATGCTGTGGGTTGCCATGAGCGCAAAGCGGATCAGCACGTCCTTCTCGGGCACCGCGGGAGCGATGACGGGGGTGATAAAGACGCCCGCCTCGTAGGCCAGCTTGACTATGGTCATGGCCTTGAAGGTGTCACGCACGAAGAGCGGGATGATGGGGGACTCGGTGCGGCCGATATCGAATCCGGCGGCCCTGAAGGCCTCGTGTGCGTGATTCGTGAGTTTCCAGAGGTGCTCGCGGCGCTCGGGCTCCTCGATCATGATGTCGAGGGCCTTGCTGGCCGCAGCCACTGCCGCCGGAGTCATGGAGGCGCTGAAGATCAGGGTGCGGGAGTTGTGCTTGAGGTATTCGATCACGGTCCTGTCGCCGGCGATGAAGCCGCCGAGCGAGCCGAAGCTCTTGGAGAAGGTGCCCATGATGAGGTCCACGTCCTTGGTGAGGCCGAAGTGGCTGGCGGTGCCGGAGCCGTTCTCGCCCACCACGCCGAGGCCGTGGGCGTCGTCGATCATCAGGGAGGCGTTGTATTTCTTGCAGAGCTCCACGAGCTTTGGAACGGGGGCGAGGTCGCCCTCCATGGAGTACACGCCGTCCACCACTATGAGCTTGTTGGCGTTCCTGGGGGTGAGCCAGAGTTTCTTCTCGAGGTCGCCCATGTCGTTGTGGCGGAACTTGCGCACCTCGCTGAATCCGAGGCGGCTGCCGTCGATGATGCAGGCATGGTCGAGGGCGTCGAGGAACACGAATCCGCCGCGGAAGGCCAGGCAGCTCACCACGCCCAGGTTCACCTGGAATCCGGTGCTGTAGGTCACAGCCTCTTCCTTGCCCACGAATTTGGCGAGCTTGGCTTCGAGTTCTTCGTGAATGTCGAGGGTTCCGTTGAGGAAACGGCTGCCAGAGCAGCTGGTACCGTATTTCTTGATTGCTGCAATTGCAGCTTCCTTGAGTCGTGGGTCGTCGGAAAGTCCCAGGTAAGAATTGGATCCGAACATGAGCACCTTGCTGCCGTCGGCCATGGTGACGAGCGGGTCCTGTCCGGAGGAAATCGGCCTGTAGTAAGGGTATATGCCTTTGGCTTTTACCTCTTCCGCCAAAGTGTATTTGGCGCAGACCTTGTTCAACAACTTTTGCATCTTATAGGTAAGGTATTAATACTTTAACTCGCAAATATAGGTATTTTCCTCAAATAATGCTTATTTTTGTATCGTATGGACAACGCGCAAATCATCGATCTCATCAAACGGGAAGTGGTTCCGGCCATAGGCTGCACCGAGCCCGTCGCGGTTGCTCTCTGCACCGCATACGCCACCGAAGCCCTGGGCTGCAGGCCCGAAAAAATTGAAGTGCTGCTCAGCGGCAACATACTCAAGAACGCCATGGGCGTGGGCATTCCGGGCACAGGCATGACCGGCCTCCCGATCGCCGTGGCGCTGGGCGCGCTGATAGGCAAGAGCGCCTACAGCCTGCAGGTGCTGAAAGACTGCAACCCCGCCGCCGTAGCCGCCGCCAAGGCCTTCATCGCCGGCGGGCGCATCCATATCGGGCTCACCCGCGACAGCGACGAGATGCTCTACATCGACGTTCGCTGCAGCGCAGGGGAGCAGCATTCGCAGGCGGTGATAGCCCGCGAGCACACAGGTCTGGTGTATCAGGAAGGCCCCGCGGTGTCCACTGTCGACTGCCGTTCCAGGTTGGCGGTTCCGGAGGCGGAGGAAGAGGGGGAGGAAGGCCTCACGCTTCGCCGGGTGTTCGATTTCGCCACCACCGCTCCGCTTGAAGACCTGGAGTTCATCAACGAGGCGCGCCGCCTCAACGAGCACGCCGCGGAAGAGTCGCTGAAGGGCAATTACGGCCACCAGCTGGGCAAGACCATGTCGCGTCCGCTGGGCAAGGGCATCTTCGGCGACACCATCTTCAGCCACATCATCAGCGCCACTTCCAGTGCCTGCGACGCCCGCATGGCGGGAGCGATGGTGCCCGTGATGAGCAACTCCGGCAGCGGCAACCAGGGCATCGCCGCCACCATGCCGGTGGTGGTGTTCGCCAGCGAGAACCATAACACCGAGGAGGAACTCACCCGCGCGCTGATACTCAGCCACCTGACTGCAATCTACATCAAGCAGAGCCTCGGGCGCCTGAGCGCACTCTGCGGATGTGTTGTGGCATCCACAGGCAGCAGCTGCGGCCTCACCTATCTGATGGGAGGAGGCTACGAGCAGGTAGCCGCGAGCGTCAAGAACATGATTGCCAACCTGGCGGGAATGGTGTGCGACGGCGCCAAGCCGAGCTGCGCGCTCAAGGTCAGCAGCGGCGTGTCAACCGCCGTGCTGAGCGCCATGCTCGCGGTGCAGAATCATTCCGTCTCCAGCTACGAGGGCCTGATCGAGGACGACGTCGACCGTTGCATCCACAACATGACGCGCCTCGGGTCCGTGGGCATGCGGGAGACCGACAAGATGGTCCTCGACATAATGACCCACAAGGAGAATTAATTCACAGTAATCTCCAAGGAGACAGTCTTGGTGCCGCCGTCGGTGAGGGTGATGGCGGCTTCTACCGTGTGCTCTCCAGAGCGGAGGGTGACGGAGCTGCCGTCCACCGGCTCGTCGTCGAAGAACCACTGCACTGACGCCACCGGGCGCGACTCCGACTCGACCAGGGTCAGCGCGAACTCTTCGCCTGCCTGGTAGACCCCGTTGCCGGGATTGGCTATCACGTTGTAGTCCGGCTTGTCGGAAGGGATGTTCATCCTTACGGACACCTGGGAGCCGTCGTAACTTATGTTCTCAAAAGAGTAGATGGACGTAACTCCGTCCCAGCTCTTCGCCGTAAAGGTGGTGGCGTTGGCCCTGCCGGGGAACGCGAAATTGGAGCCGGAGTAGTTGAGGTTGGACTGGCTGCCGGCAGGTACTATATAAAAGCACGGGTGCGAGCCGTTTTCGTTAATGGAGTTGTAAGTGTGCCACTGGGCCCATTGCGCGTATGCGGTGATGGATCCATATGGGGTGGATACGGACCGGTCGGACTTGTCTACGTGGTATACGATCATTCCGGCCTCAGGGATATACTTATCCCATCCGGATTTGTTGCGGCATTCGTAAACGAAATACTCTCCGTCCATTTCCGTGGCCGTTTTCCAGGCGACGTTGTTGTCGACGCCGGGGAGTGCGTAGTTGCCCGATTCCGGGAATTCCTGATAAACGCTCTCGTCGATCCATCCAAGCAGTATGCGCTCCTCTATGTTGAAATAAGGAGGAGTACGTCCGTTGTTATTGTAGGATCCGCCGCACATGATGGAGTAAGAGTACAGTCCTCCGGCTTCGCCGTTGGTCGTGTAATCGGTGTCGTAGAAGTCGGGCAGTCCCATAGCATGGCCGAATTCGTGGCAGACAGTACCGATACCACCCATTTTGCCCTTGTTGCTGCCGTATCCGTCAAGCTCGTTGGAACAGGCGTATCTGTTTATCCTTTTGCCGTCGAGGATCAGGTTTATGCCAGCCCACCTGAGCTCCCACTGGTGAGGCCAGATCGAGTCTTCGACGTCAGAATCGGCTTCTCCGTAACCGGCATAATACATGAACACCAGGTCCACCTGTCCGTCGTTGTCGTTGTCGAACATGGAAAAATCGATCTGTTCGTCCAGGCCACGGCAACCGTCGGCCACGGCTTCTTCCGGAGCTTTGTCCATCTCGTCGTTGTCGACCGTGACGTTGCCTCCGTAGTAAGCCATCGGCTGTGAAAGCTTGACAGGACCGTAGACATCGAATATGGGCTCGAAATACTGGTGGGAATTCTCGTAGTAGAAGTCCCTGGCGGAGCCGGTGGCGCCGTTCTCGCTGTAACCTTCCTGGTTAAGCATGCGGGAGAAGTCTTCGTTTGCGGTGGCGCTGGAGAAGGACAGGTCGCTGAATTCCACGAGAATCACAAGGAAGTGCTTCTGGCCTACGGCGACGTGTTCCCCGGCCCTCCGCTCTGCGTTGCGCTGCTGCCTTACGGCCTGGGCGGCACGGCGTCCCGCCTCGTTCCTGGAAGCTTCTATCGGGCGGAAGAATCCATCCGCGTCCCTGGCGACCAGGCGCCCGGAAGAGTCGGTGGTCCAGTGATGGAATTCGTCGCCGTGTTTCTGTATGGTGATTACAGACCCGTCGGGCTGGGTGTATTTCAAATAGCCGCGCCATGCCGGGACGGCGAAAGCCGCAGCGCCGGCAATCAGGGCCAAAACGATAATTGCAGTCAACTTTTTCATAGCCGTTTACTTTTTGATAATGAATCCGTTACCGCTTCCGTTGCCGAGCCAGACCCTGGGGCCGTCTTCTTTAACCACCCTGACCCTGGCGGTATAGTCGGACACTATCGTGTTGCGCCCCTCTCTCCAGTTCACGGTGATGGTGACTTCATCGCCTTTTACGAGGGACCTCCTGTAGCCGGTGATTTCCATCTGCTCTTTGGCGTCAGGGTTGATGAGGGTGAAGGTCTGCACGCCGTCGGCCGAATACTGGCGGCTTATCTGGTCTGTGCCGGCCGTGTAGGTGCGGGTGTCGGTGCCGAGGTAGCAACCGTAATCGTAGTTGTCCGTAATGGGGTCGTCCGTGACTACGGAACTCGAGCCTGAGCCGCCCTTGCGGTAGATTGCCAGCGGATCCTTGAGGTTGGAGTTGGATCCGTACGCGCTGAATCTGGGGTTCTGGGAATTGTAGCGCATGATGTTGGACGAGCCGCTCAATGCCGTTATGGTGGCGGCTCCGCCGGAGGCGAGGCTGATTGTCCAGCTGCTGTTGCCGGTTACCGACGATTCAACGGAGAGGTAGTTGCCCAGCGCGAGGGTGCAAAGGCAGCCGTCGGAGGCCACAAGCGCCCAGGTGCCTTCTTCTGTGCCGTAAGCCAGGGTGAGGATTTCGGCGTTCCCGGGATTGGTGACCACACCGTTGGCGATGGTGACCGCTTCGGGGATCCTGTATTGCTTGGAGCCGTCGGATTGCCCGCCGAGGGCGTAGGTCCCTTCCTGGTTGGCGATGATTACCTGGTCGCCGACGTGGAGTGATGATGCGTCGGTAACCAGCTGGAAATCATCGTTTTCATCCAAGACGATCCCGCTCATGTCGACGCCGAACACAGCGATGCGGCCGGAGGTGAACTTGCGGCCCTGCGGGAACTCGACCTCCTTCACTAAGGCGCCCTTATTGGTATAAATGGTGAAGACGGCGATCTGGCCGGACATGTCCACGGGAGCGCAGGCGAACCAGATATCCTCCGTCGCAGAAGTGATCAGAGTGAGGGTGGAGGAGGCGCCGTTGTCGGTGATGGTGTGGCCGTCGGCGCACTCCCAGTACCAGTCGCCCACGAACGGGGTGGTGGCGGTGATGTCGATGCGCTCTATCGTGGCATCGCCGAGCTCAAGGTTCTTGAGCGTCATGCGCCCGTACGCGGTAAGATGGTTGAAGTGGAGGTCGACGCTGGCGGGCAGCTCGCTGGATGCGATGCTGGCGGCGGCGAGGATCTGCGCCGACTCGTCGACTGAGCCCTCGAGTGGCGTCTGCACCGCCGGGATGCTGATGCTCCACGCTTCGCGGCTGGGACTCAGCGCCCTTGCAGCGGAGGCGGGGCTCACTGCGTAGAAGGTGTAGGGGGCCTCCGTGATGGTTCCGTCAATGTCGGCGGAGAAGCTGGCGGTGCGGAAACTCTCGTCGGGAGTGACGGTCACTTCCGCGGCCTCGGTGAAGTTGAGGGCGAGCTTCACGGCCTGGTCGTTGGATGTCCAGAGGGTGGGGTAAACTCCGTCCTGGCCCTGTCCGAAGGCGGTTTTCGTGGATATCTCGCAGGCATGGAAAAGTATGGTCCTGTAGTCGGACGGCTGCCTGGGGGACTGCTCCTGTTCGGTGACGATGCGGCAGCCGGCGAATGCCAGGGCTGCTGCCGCGAGGAGCGCAATGTGTTTGAATGTGTTCTTTTTCATGGCTCCCGATCGTTTAAAAGTCTCCCCAGGGATCGTCTGTTCCCGGGTCTATCATTTCTGATTCGGCCAGCATGTACTGCGGCTCCAGGGAGAGGCTGTCGCATATCTCCGGAGGTGTGTACGCAGGTTTGGCCGTGGTATTGTTGCGGTTGTGTTTCATTCCGGCTAAAGTGTGTCTTTGGTGTTGCTGATTTGCAAAGATAAGCTTTTTTGGTGAAAAATTTTGGAGAAATGATTTTTCGTTGTATATTTGCAGTCCCAATTGCGGAAATAGCTCAGTTGGTAGAGCGCAACCTTGCCAAGGTTGAGGTCGCGGGTCCGAATCCCGTTTTCCGCTCAAGCAGTTGCAGCTCCGGCGATTTCGCCGGGGCTGTCTTTTTGAGGCCTGTGGCAAACACGCGTTTGCCGTCGGCCTCAAAAAGACAGCCTGCGCGGGGCTTTGCCCCGCTGGCTGCAACTGCTTGACCTCCTCCCCCCTCGGGATAGCGCGAGCCGCGCAGCGGCGCAGCGGAATCCCGTCAACACCAGCCCTCCCCACCAGTACCCGCCTTATGTTGCGCTCGTTTTTTTGCCACGAAATCCATCGTGAGCCCTTCTCATTGATTTCGCGGCAGCAAAATAGCCAAAAGCGTGCTTTTTCGTGATGCGAAGTACACGAGAAGCACCCGTGGTGGACTTCGCCGTGCAATCAACGGCTGCGACAGCGCATTCAATGGCAACACCAGTGACGGCGACAACATTTATGTCAATGGTAGTGGCAAGCCAGCAAGCTTGACCGGCCCCCCATACCACCCAAACATGTCTGCACCGCATAGTAAACCCCGCCAAACCAACCAGCCTGACGTGGCAGGTTATAGCGCCAGGCAGCGGCGAATCTGTTTGGCGTCAGTAGTCCTGCCGGAAAGCAGGCTCTTTTTGTTATAAGAGTTTTGCGCTTCCCGAAAGAGCAGATTGGCAAGCTCTTGACGCTTTGACTCACTCAAATGGTAAATCGAGCAATCTTTTGGGGCTCTCAAATATTGCGGAATCAGCTCACTATCAATAATATAACACAACTCAAGATCCGTCAGCACAGATTTGTTGACCCTTCCTTGCTCCGAGATAAGCGCAGCGCGGACGTCAAAATCGGGAACGCCTTGTTCTATTATATCCAAAGTAACCGGAGGCAGATTATTCTCTTCCTTCTGGTCTTTGACTATCCGCTCATCTGTGATGCGGTTCATTTGATAGAGGTAATTCCTTGGCGTTATATAGATTTCTTCCACATAAGCAGTGTCCAACACCTGCTCCCTAAGGATTAACCCATTCTTTGCCATCCGGAAAGATTCCGGAAGCTTTTTTCCGTGCGGAAGGTATTTATACCGTTGGCCCTTGTCACACAGATCCGGCAGGAACGCTTTGCCGAGGTCTTTTCTAAAAAACGCGTTGGCGGAGCAATGGTCATACGCAAAAGGGGTATTTGCGAGTCCATGATGCAAGCCCTGCCGGATAACGTAACTGAGGGCAGTCTGAGTATGAAACAAGCCTTCTGTTTCCAGCCTGAAGTATTCTTTTTCGCCAATACGCCCTTTACGGGAATACTTCGCATTGAAATAACGAGAATAAGAGTATCGCTCGCGACGCATAAGTTCCTTATAATCATCTGTTTGAACAAGCTTATGGGTGTGCGTCGGAATAAACCCCTCGGCGAGCAGTCGGGACTCCGTCTCGAGTACGGCAAGCGCAAGGCAATTAAAGCCCATGATCAAATCGGCTTCATTCCTGTATATGACTTCCCGATGTGAAGACCAGCATAAATGATATGTCCGTCTCATGGTCAACTGAGATTAGGAGACGCAGAAGCGCCCGGAGCAATCTTTACGGCTTTCCCGGCATTGACCATTATGTCGATTGTCTCTCTGAAAGCTACCCCATGTGCTTCCGAAGTCAAATCCAGATTCACAAGCAACTCTTCACGGTTGTTGGAAAGGGCCAAATCCGATACGGCAAGGGCGCGAATCACAGCAAATACATTAATTTCCGTTTTCCCAAACAGCGTTGCTGACATAGCCATCATCATTTTGGGAACGAGTTCCAATACTGATTGTGGTTGTTTTGTGAAATCCAAATCCGTGTTGAAACGGATCTCTGTATCGGAATACTCCAGTACTTCAAGAATCTTTTTCATAGCAGTTACAGTTATAAACGGTTTTTATATATCAATCCATTTGGACTGTTTCCGGCTGCAAGATACAAATAGCTATCCGTTTAAATCCTATTAAAAACGCTTAATTGAAAAAACAGTAGTTTATGGCGGCGGAAAGCCGTTTCTCAAAGCCTTAATCCCCCAAAAACGAGCTGATTTTCTTGCGCGAAATACACCGTGAGGCCTTCAGATATACCTCGCGGACGGAAACAGGCAGAAACAGACGTTTTTCCGGATGCGAAGTACACGAGAAGCACCCGTGGTGGACTTCGCGAAAGAAAACGGGCGCGATACGAAAAATTAACTACCTTTACGGCATGAAACTGTCGTACATCTCAGTGGTCGCCGGCTTGTTCATGACGCTTTTACCCGTCTGCTGCTTCTCGCAGACGACGGCATACCACGAATCCGCTTTCATGGAACAGGGCGTCAACGACGTTCGCTACCGGGACATCAAGGGCTATTACAACCATCGCGAATACTCGGCGTGGGTCGGTGACTGCTACATTCCCGGCGTCGCCGGCGTAGCCTCGTTCTTCCTCCCCGGCCTGGGCCAGTGCTACTGCGATGAATGGGGCCGAGGGCTCGGAATCTTCGGCGCAAACGTCGCTTTTGCCCTTCTGGGCGGTGCGGAAACGTCCCTGATGTTCTACGAAGCCGTGAAAGGCTCGGACAATTACCGGAAATATGGAACTCCGGACGCGGATTCAAACCTGATTATGGGGGCAAGCGCCGCCGCCCTGCTTGTCACTGTGGCGGGCGCCGCGACGCTCAACATCTGGAATATCTTCGACGCCGTCCGCGTGGCCAAGGTCAAGAACATGTACTACCAGGATGTCCGCAGGCATCCGGTGATTGTCCTGGCGCCTGCGGTCGGCACGGACTACGGCATGAACCCCACGCTCGGCCTGGGCCTGAAGCTCACGTTTTAGCCTATTCCAGCGAGAAGGATACGGGATTGTCGTAATCGTTCCAGTTGCGCAGGTCAAGGGTGATGGCGGACTGGTCGTACACGTTGCTGTACTGCGTATCCTCCACCATACCGTTGTCCCACACCAGGTCTTTCCAGTGCACCAGGGCCAGGCACTCGCGGGCCTGTTCCAGCGTGAGCGTTCCGTCGTGAGCGCGGAGATAATCGCCCGCCGTCTCATAACGCCACCAGCTCTTGCTGTGCGGATTGCCCACCGCCTCGTCGGGCTCGGTGGTGTAGTACTTCTCCGACAGCAGGTGGTTCGTCACCAGCATGGACTTGTCTCCGGGCGCCTTCCGCACCACCATCGATTTCCATCCGTCTTCCTTGTCGAACTCCAGCACCGCGCAGTCGCCATTGGCATCTGCAATCATGTAGTGGTAGCCGGAGCCCACGGTGGCGTCGTGGCGGATGTCGAGCGTCGCGGCGAGGTCGAGGGCCTCCTGCACGGTGGCGCAGCGGTCCAGCCACAGTCGCATAATGATGGTTGTGCCCACCTTGTGTTTGCCGGTCTCCTGTTGGGCGGCCTGCTTCGGAAGGGCCATGATCGAAGTGCACAGCCCCTTCTCGTTGATGCCGTCGACCGGAGCGTACACCGCCGCCAGGCAGCTGAGCCCGGATACGAGCGACTCCGGCAGCTTCTCAAGCGAGTAGCCGAAGTGCGACATGTCGCTCACGCCGATGGATGCGTATCCGTCCTTCGGGCGCGAGATGGTTACCATCGTGGGATTCTTGAAAAAGTCGTAATTGCGTCCGTACCAGAAGCCGCTGCCGTCGGCCTTGGCGGCCTGGAAGCTGGTGCAGTTCATGGTCTTCATCTCGCCGTTCTCGTCGGCCACCTGCGCGCTCTTGATTTTGAGCGGCAGGCCCTTTCCGATTCGGCCGATAACGTAGTCCAGCAGTTTGGCGTTGCAGTCTATATCCTTGGAAATCAGGTCGTCAAGGTCGTACGCGGCCTTGTACTCCATCTTGTACAGGTATTTGTTGCCGCCCACCTGTTCGATGGAGCGCACGGTGGCAATCTCCCCGCCCCAGACGCACAGGACGGCAATACACAGCGCGGCGATTATGCCGACGATCCATAAAAGAACTTTTTTCATATCAGAAGATTTTCAGAACCACTTTACGCGGCGGCCTTCATCGCGTGGCCGGAGGTCTTTATGGCCTCTGCGTCAAGCACGCCGTCGGTGAGCACCTCGTTGCCGTTGATGAACACTCGTTTGATGCCGAACGCCTTCTCCTGGTCGGGCGTGGCGGCGGTCATCTCGGCCTCGTCGAACACGGTCAGATCGGCAAAGTATCCCGGCTTCAGGTAGCCGCGCTCGGGAATCGAGAAGCGGTCGGCCACGCCTCCGGTCATCTTGCGTATGGTGCGGGGCATGGTGTCGCCCTTGCCGAGCAGGGAGTCGCGGATGAACTTGGGGAAGCAGTCGTAGATCGCAGGATTCTGTACGCCGTAGTCCTCGACCCAGGCGTCCGTCATATAAAGCACGTTGTCGCGCTTGGACTGCCATTCTATGATTTCGGGGGTGCTGTACGGACCCATGTTCACGCGGCCGTTGAAATTGGACATCTCGCAGAGGTCCATGTACGTATCGACGCAGGACTTGCCCCATTCCTTCGCGATCTGCGCCACCGTCTTGCCCTCGTACTGCTCCATTCCGGGGCCGAGGTAGGCTATGACGATGGTCTTCCAGCCGAAGCCAAGCATCATCATGGACATGTTTGCCAGGATGGCGAAGCGGATTTTGGTGAGGGGCTTGCGGCGGTCGGCGGCAGACAGCGACTGGAACCAGCCGGGCAGGAACACGGTGATGACGGAGACGCCGAGGAGTTCGTTGTAGATATCGAACCATGCATCGACGCCTTGCTCGCGAAGGTCATCGAGGGTGCGGTGCAGGGCGTCCTTTGTCTTGAATGAACTCGTGCCCACGAAGATGGCGTGCGAGTACTGCAGCTTGAGGTGCGTACCGCGCGACATCTCCACCAGCTCGTCCAGCGCGCGGAGGTTGTGGGCCTTGCCCAGCATCGGGTAGTCCAGAGTGATTGCCGACAGCGCGCGGGCGTGGACGGTCAGCGGCAGATTGTACTTCTCCGCCAACAGCGCCACGTCGCGGGTTTCGGCAACGCTGGCGTAACGTCCGGGCTCGTACATCATGCCGAGCGAGAGGCCGCAGGCGCCGTCTTTCAGGCCCTGCTCCATGATGCCGAGCATGCGCTCCTTCTCCTCCGGCGAGGGCTCGCGGTTCTCGTTGCCCATCACGCTGGTGCGTGCGGTACAATGACCCACCAGCACCGCTATGTTGCACGGATTGTTGCGGTCGATGGCCTCGAAGAACGACTTGACGGTAGGATAAACGCCTGTGGTGGTGCCGCCGCGGTAGCCGAAGAGGCCGCCGCCGACCTTGTCGACGTTCGGGGTGTCGGGCTCGAAGCCCACCGCCGAAAGGCCGCAGTTGCCGGTGATGAAGGACGTGATGCCCTGCCGGATGAACGGCTCCAGGTATTTCCGGGGTTCCTTCTTGATGCAGAACCAGTCGTTGTGGGAGTGGGCGTCGAAGAATCCGGAGGAGATGCTGAGGCCCTTGAGGTCAATGACTTTGTCGGCTTCTTCCTTAAGCGACGGGCCGACGGCGACGATGCGTTCGCCGTCTACCAGAACGTCACCGGTAAAGGGGTCGCTGCCGGTTCCGTCGTAAATCTTTCCGTTGGTCAGGAGTGTACGCATATGGTAATAGGTTTTTCGCAAAAATACAGATTTCGCCGTTTAAAAACAACCCTGCAATTATCCGCCAAAAAATCCGTATCTTGCAAACAAATCAGAAACCGTCCGGTATGACTGAATATAAGGAAAGACTGACCGACCACCTGCTGCAGGTGTGCACGTCGGCGGGATATCTAAAGGGCGCGCTGCTGGAAACCCCCGACCTGGAGGAGGCGTGGCTGCGGTACGCTCCGTCGTTCTACGGCGACGCCGTCCGCAATTTCAACGCCTACCCCGAATTCTGCCTGGGATGCGCCGGCTACCTCGGCATGGCCGTGGCGAACCTGTGGGACAAAGACTGGGCCCACTACTCCAACGCCCCCTATTCGCATTTCCTCGGCAAGCGCGGCTTCGACGACATGGACGACCACATCACCGAATGCATCCTCCACGAGACGCGTCACAGCGTCGCTGCGATGCAGACCTGCGCCCTCGAAGCGCACCACTTCCTTATGCGCGAGTCGCCAGAACCCGGCACCGCCGACGCCTACCGGAAATTCCTCGCCACCGTCGAAGTCATGTACCGCATCGGCGCCGCCATCGAACTCTGCCGCCTCGGCTACAAGTTCGAGAAACTCTGAGCGCTATTACCATCGTCGCTCATCTTTCTTTGGTGTTGTAAGGCCCTCTGACATTTTGTCACTGGAATGCTATTTGACCGCAATGTCCACGGGCTCAGCACAAAAGGGGCCCGGGGAAAATTATGGAAAACAAATACGAATTCTTAAGCAAATACGCCATCGACCTCAACGAGGCCGCGGCAAAAGGCAAGCTCGATCCGGTCATCGGCCGTGACGACGAAATACGACGCGTCCTGCAGATTCTGAGCCGCAGGACCAAGAACAATCCTATCCTCGTGGGCGAACCGGGTGTCGGCAAGACCGCCATCTCGGAAGGCATCGCCATGAAAATCGTCAACGGGGAGGTGCCTGAAAACCTCAAGAACCGCAAGGTCTTCTCGCTCGACATGGGCGCCCTCATAGCCGGCGCCAAATACCAGGGCGAGTTCGAGGAGCGGCTCAAGGGCGTGGTGAAGGAGGTGGTCGAGTCCGACGGCGAGATCATCCTTTTCATCGATGAAATCCACACCCTGGTGGGCGCAGGCCGCACCTCGGGCGCCATGGACGCCTCCAACATCCTCAAGCCGGCGCTGGCCCGCGGCGAGCTGCGCACCATCGGCAGCACCACCCTCGACGAGTACCAGAAATACTTCGAGCAGGACAAGGCCCTCGAACGCCGTTTCCAGAAGGTAATGGTGGACGAGCCTTCGCCCGCCGAGAGCATCGCCATCCTCCGTGGCCTAAAAGAGAAATATGAGACCCACCACCGCGTGAGCATCGAAGACGACGCGCTCATCGCCGCCGTGAATCTCAGCCACCGCTACATCAACAACCGTTTCCTGCCCGACAAGGCCATCGACCTGGTGGACGAAGCGGCATCGAAACTCCGTCTGGAGATGAATTCGGTACCGGAGCCCATCGATGACCTCAACAGCAGGATTCGCCAGCTGGAGATAGAAAAGGAGGCCATCAAACGCGAGGGTACCTCGCTGAAATCGGAGAAAATCGATACCGAGCTGAAGGAGGCGAAGGAGCAGAAAGCGGCGCTGGAGGCCCGCTGGAACGAGGAAAAGGGCATTGTCACGGAGCTCAACAACCTGCGTTCGAGCATCGAGGACTACAAGCGCGACGCAGCCATCGCCGAACGTTCAGGAGACTACGGCAAAGTGGCCGAAATACGCTACGGCAAGCTCGCCGCCGCCCAGCAGAGGCTCAAGGAGCTCGCCGACAAGCAGGCGGCCATCAAGAACCCAATCATCACGGAAGCCGTCACTCCTGAGGACATAGCAGAAGTTGTAGCCCGCTGGACCGGCATACCGGTGAACCGCATGCTGGAGAGCGAAAAGGAGAAGCTCCTGCACATGGAGGAGCAGCTGCACAAGCGCGTGGTGGGGCAGGACAAGGCCATCAAGGCCGTCGCCGACGCCGTCCGCCGTTCGCGTGCCGGCCTGAGCAACGAGCACCGTCCCATCGGATCGTTCCTCTTCCTGGGCACCACAGGCGTGGGCAAGACCGAGCTCGCCAAAGCTCTCGCGGAATTCCTCTTCAACGACGAGAGCATGATGACCCGAATCGACATGAGCGAGTACCAGGAGGCCCACACCGTATCGCGTCTGGTGGGCGCGCCTCCGGGATACGTGGGCTACGACGAGGGCGGCCAGCTCACCGAGGCCGTACGCCGCAAACCCTACTCCGTGGTTCTGCTCGACGAGATCGAAAAGGCCCACTCCGACGTCTTCAACACCCTCCTGCAGGTGCTCGACGACGGCCGCCTCACCGACAACAAGGGGCGCACGGTGGACTTCAAGAACACTATCCTCATCATGACCTCCAACCTGAAGGAGGAGGAACTGCGCCTCCGCATGCGGCCGGAATTCATCAACCGTATCGACGAAATCGTAAAGTTCGATTCCCTCACTCCGGAGGACATCAGGCAGATCGTCCGCATACAGATGTCGCTGCTGCAGAAGAAGTTGGAGGACGACAACGTGACGCTGGAATACACCCCCGCGTTCGAGGACTACGTAGTCCGCAACGGCTACGACCCCGACTTCGGCGCCCGTCCGGTGAAGCGGCTCATCCAGCGTGAACTGGTGAACCGCCTCGCCCGCGAGATACTCGAGGGCCGTATCCACAAGGACTCAGCCATCGTCGTCGACGCCGGCAAGGACGGCATCGAAGTGAGGCAGAAATAAGGCCCGTGGCTAGTCGGAGACTGGACGGACGGAGAATCCGAAATTCCTGGCGGTATAGGTAACCTCCTTGCTGCCGGAGTTGAAAGAGATATAGGCGCCGTAGAACGGCATCTTGAATCCTCCGGCGAGTTTTGCAAGCGGAAACAAAAAAAAGAACTATCTTTGCAGCGGCTAATTAATAAGGCAATATGAAAAAGTTCTTTTATGCAATCGCAGCCGTCGTCGTGGCGGCATCGCTGTGCTCCTGCAACATGGAGATCAAGAACCCCCAGACCAAGAATTTCGTCGGAACGTGGGATCTGGCCGAAGAGACCATCACCGCCCTCGACGGTTCCACCACCACCCACAGCAATACAGGCGAATACGTGGTGATTACCGAGGATACTTTCACCACCTACAACAAGAGCGGCCGCGCCGTTTCCGACTACGATTTCAAGTACGAAAACGGCACCATCTTCCTTGACGGTGTAAGTTATTACAAGGTGCTGAGCATCAGCGGTAAGCAGATGAAGCTAGACCAGCGCGCATTCCTGCTGCTGTACTCCGGCCGCGAGCTGACTTTCAACAAGCGTTAAAGCCAGCCGGCTACAGAGCCGTGTGATATTTGATCAGGCCCGAGATGGGCTCGGGCAGGAAGCCGCCGACCTTGACGCCCTCCTCTTCGCAGATTCGGATAAAAATATCCTTGCAGGCATAAGCGAGACCGCCCACCACCCCCACCGGATAGGTGGCGGTGTCGTATTTCTTGAGGGCGCGCACGATGAATGAGCGGAAATTCCCGTCCACCAGACCCTTGATATAAGGGTTGTCGTAGTGCGACAGGATGAACGGAGCCAGGCTGCCGAGGAAGCCGGCGGGCGCCGCGCTGCGGTACACGTTCTGCACGATTCCCATGTAGGAAGCGTCGAACTTGCCTGCGAAGTCGTCGGCCACGTCCTGAGGGATGAGGCCCTTGATGAAATCAGCCAGGAAGAGCTTGCCGAGCACAGCTCCGCCGCCCTCGTCGCCGATGATGTATCCGCCGGAGCGCACCTTCTGGCTCACCGACACGCCGTCGTAGAAGCATGTGTTGGAGCCGGTGCCGATGATGGCCACGATGCCCTTCTCGCGTCCGCACACGGCGCGCGCCGCGGCGACCAGGTCGTCGTTGATGTCAATCTCTCCGACCTTAATCAGTTCGCGGATGCGCCCCTCCAGCGTCTGCCGCACCTCGGGGGTGACGATGCCTGCGGTGTACAGGTAGAAGCCGTCAAGCTCCGGGCACCCGAACGCCTTGAGCGCGGTGGTGAGGGTTTCCAGATTGTGCTCCATCGACACGGTGGAGACGTTCATGCCGGGGAAGAGTTCCCTGCGGACTTCGCTGCCGTCGCCGGCAAGAAGGCGCCAGTCGCTCTTGGTGGCGCCGCTTTCTACCAGAATTATCATTTGCCTTGCTTGAATGCTTCGACGGCCTCGCGCACGTGCCCGTAGCGGAGCAGGAGCGCCTTGGCCTCTTCGTAATCGGTCATGCCGGTGGCGTCCATGATCATGCGGGTGCCGCGGTCGACCAGTTTCTTGTTGCTGAGCTGCATGTCCACCATCTTGCTGCCCTTCACATGGCCCAGGCGTATCATGGCGCAGGTGGATATCATGTTGAGTATGAGTTTAGTGGCGGTGCCGGCCTTCATGCGGGTGCTGCCGGTCACGAATTCGGGACCGACCACGGCCACGATGGGGCATTCGGCGGCTTCGGCCACCGGGGAGTTCTCGTTGCAGGTGATGCATCCGGTGAGAAGTCCGCGCTTTCGGGCCTCCTTCACGGAGCCGATGACGTACGGGGTGGTGCCGGATGCGGCGATGCCCACCACAGTGTCGTCGGGAGTGGGGTTGAAGGCCGCCACGTCGTTCCAGCCGAGCTCGGCGTCGTCTTCGGCGCCTTCGACCGCGGTGCGGATGGCTCCGTCGCCGCCGGCTATCAGGCCGATGAAGGCGTCACGCACGCCGTAGGTGGGAGGGATTTCGGATGCATCCACGATGCCCAGGCGCCCGCTGGTGCCGGCTCCGGTGTAGAACACGCGGCCTCCGCGGCGCATGCGCTCCACGATGCCGTCGACCAGTTTCTCTATCTGGGGAATTGCCTTGTTGACCGCCTCGGTAACGCCGCGGTCTTCGGAATTGATGCCGTGCAGCAGCTCGGAAGTGCTCATCTCGTCGAGATGGGCGTAGTTGGAATCTTGTTCGGTAGTTCTCATTTCTTACACTTCTGGTGCGGTCGCAAACTCGTGCAGGAACCGCATGTCGTTCTCGAAATAATGACGGAGGTCGTTGACCCTCCACTTGAGCATGGCGATGCGCTCCAGACCCATGCCGAAGGCGAAGCCGCTGTAGCGCTTGGAGTCTATGCCGCTGGCTTCCAGTACGTTGGGGTCGACCATACCGCAACCCAGAATCTCCAGCCAGCCGGTGCCCTTGCAGATGTTGCATCCCTTGCCGTGGCATATGTTGCAGCTCACGTCAACCTCGGCCGAAGGCTCGGTGAAGGGGAAGTAGCTGGGACGCATGCGGATCTGGGTGTCGGGGCCGAACATCTCGCGGGCGAAGAGGAGGATGGCCTGCTTGAGGTCGGCGAAGGTCACGCCTTCGTCGATGTAGAGACCCTCCACCTGATGGAAGATGCAGTGGGCGCGGGCGCTGATGGCCTCGTTGCGGAACACGCGGCCCGGGCAGATCACGCGGATGGGCACGTCCATCTTCTCCATGGTGCGCACCTGCACGCTGGAGGTGTGGGTGCGGAGGAGAAGCGGGTTGAGGTGTCCGGCGGACACGAAGAAGGTGTCCTGCATGTCGCGGGCGGGGTGGTTCGCAGGGAAGTTGAGGGCCTCGAACACGTGATAGTCGTCTTCGATTTCGGGGCCTTCGGCGACATCGTATCCGAATTTGCGGAAGATGTCGACGATCTCCTGGCGCACGATGCTGACAGGGTGGCGGCTGCCCAGCTCGAAGGGGTCGCCGGGCATGCTCAGGTCGGCCTTGGGGCCGTCTGATGCGCCGGTGTCGGTGAGGGTTGCCTTGAGCTCCTCGATGCGGGCCTGAGCCTTCTGCTTCAGCTCGTTGAGGGCCTTGCCGAATTCGGCCTTCTGGGCCTTGTCGATGGTGCGGAACTCGTCGAACAGCGCGGTGAGTTCACCCTTTTTGCCGAGGAAGCGCACGCGGGCCTCTTCGACTTCCTTCTGCGTTTTGCACTTGAGCGCTTCAAGCTCGCCCAGTATCCTGTCTATGTCTTCTCTTTTCATACGCTATTTGTTCTTCTTGGCTGCGCGCTTCTCGCGCATCTTCTTGTCGCGGGCGGCGCCGGACTTGAGGTATTTGTTCCACTGCTCCTCGGTGAACACCTTGTGCAGGGCGTTGTACATCTGCTCCATCCACTTGTCCTGCACGTCGTAGAACAGGTCGGGGTTGGACATCTTGGCCGCGGACATGGAGGCGAATTCGTCCTGCATCGCCTTGTAGTCATGGGTGTAGATGCTGTCTACATAGAAGATCTGCCAGTCTTCCAGCTTCAGCTGCTCGGTCATGCGGTCGATCTGCGACTGGATGGCCTCGTAGAACTCCTTTTCCTTTTGTTCGGGCGTCTTGTTCTCCTGCGCCGCGCACAGCACGGGCATGAGGAACAGCGCGATGATAACGATATACTTTCTCATATGAATTGCAAAGTTAGCAAAAAAGCCGTAAGTTTGTACTTATGAAAGCTTATCAACTTGTTATTGCGCTCGCGACAGCCGCGCTGGCGCTCTCTTTCAGGGCCGATGCCTGTTCCAACATTATTGTCAGCCCCGGCGCCAGCGTCGACGGCTCCTCCATGGTGTCGTACGCCGCCGATTCCCACTGGCTCTTCGGCGAGCTGTATTTCCGCAAGGCCGGAAACTGGAAGCCGGGTTCGCGCCTGGCCATCTACGAATGGGACTCCAACAAACCCCTGGGCGACATTGCACAGGTCCGCAGCACCTTCCAGACGGTGGGCAACATGAACGTACACCAGCTGATCATCGGCGAAACCACCTGGGGCGGCCGCGAGGAGCAGGTCGACACCAACGGCGTCATGGACTACGGTTCCCTCATATACATAGCGCTCCAGCGTGCCTCCACGGCGCGCGAGGCCATCCAGGTCATAGTGGACCTGGCCAACGAGTACGGCTACCCCTCCGAGGGCGAATCCTTCTCCATCGCCGACCCCAAAGAGGCCTGGGTGATGGACCTGGTGGGCAAGGGCTCCGACAACAAGGGCATCGTTTGGGTGGCGCGCCGCGTTCCCGACGGATACATCTGCGCGCACGCCAACCAGTGCCGCATCACGCGCTTCCCCTGGAACGACCCTGAGAACTGCCTGTACGCCCCCGACGTGGCCGAATTCGCCCGCAGCAAGGGCTGGTACAGCGGCTCCGACGAGGACTTCAGCTTCCGCGATGCATATAACCCGCTCGACTTCGGCGGCGCCCGAGCCTGCGACGCCCGCGCCTGGGCGGCCTTCAACATCCTCTGCGACGGTCAGTTCACCTACGAGGAGAACGGCGCCGAGGTCACCCGCCCCGCCTCCGACTGGCTGGAGTACGCGATGGGCTACGACATGAAGGGCGAGATGCCGCTGTTCGTCAAGCCCTCCCGCAAGCTGAGCGTGAAGGACATAGCCGACGTGATGCGCGACCACTTCGAAGGCACCCCCATGGACATGCGCACCGATATCGGAGCCGGCGGCAACGCCTGCCCCTACCGCTGGCGTCCCATGAACTTCAAGGTAGACGGCAAGACCTACGTGAACGAGCGCGCCATCGCAACCCAGCAGACGGGATTCTGGTTCGTGGGCCAGGCCCGCGGATGGCTCCCCGACACCATCGGCGCCCTCCTCTGGTTCGGCTGCGACGATGCCGCAACTTCCTACCTCACACCGATTTACGTGAACACGCGCGAGGTGCCCGAGTGCCTCCGCGAGGGCAACGGTGACCTGCTGCACTACAGCGCCACCTCGCAGTTCTGGATCAACAACCGCGTCACCAATGCCTGCTACCGCATGTACGATGCTATGGAGCCCGTGGTGCGCGCCGAGGTCGACGCCTACGAGAACCGCATGATGACGGAAGTCAAGCAGATGGACGACAAAATGCTCAAGCTCCGCGGCGACCGCCGCATCGTGCGCAAGCTCACCCGCTTCAGCGTGGACAACGCCATGAAGCAGTTCCGTCACTGGGTTGAGCTCGAGGAGATGCTCACCGTCAAGTTCATCGACGGCAACGTGAAGGCCCAGAGCGCCGACGGCGAGTTCCTGCACACCAAGTATTCCTCCGGCATTCCCGAGGGCCTTACCCAGCCCGGCTACACCGACAAATGGAAAGAAGCCGTGGCCAAAGACCACGGCGACATACTTGAGGCGCGTCCTTAATTCAGCACTATTTTCATCGCGACCTCCCTCAGTTTGGCGGCCACCGCGGGCGGCACGTCACAGTCGGCGGGATGGGCTCCGAACGGTTCGCCGAATATCAGAAGGTAATTGACACAGGCCTTGAGATAGGAACCGTATCGGTGCGGGTGATAATTGTCGGTGTACAGCAACCAGTTATAGCTGTCGGTGAACCCGTAATCCGCGCTGCGGGCGAGGGCGAAAGCCTTGCCTATGGGCGAGACCAGGTCCACGTTCGGGTCGGCCTCGGCTATGGCGCACGAGCCCGCCCACTGCATGGCGTCGAACTGCTCGAAGCTGCCGAAACCCAGATAGCGCCCCGTGCTCTTGTAGGGATACGACCACACGCTCTCCAGCACCACGCGTGCCGATGGCGACTTCTCCTTTATCGCCGCCGACAGCCGCTTGGTATAGTCGAGAATCTGCTCCGGAGTGTATTCCGGAGTCACGTCCTGCAGCGCGTCCTTGCTTCCCAGGGCGTACTCCGCATGATAGTATGAGCCGTCCTGGAGGATAGCCACGTCGTAGCCGCCTTCGGCTACCAGCCGCTGTGAGAAGGGCAGAGCGTCCAGGTGCTCCGCGAACTCCTGCGAGCCCTTCACGTTGATGCGCACGTCGGTGGCGTGACCCTCGGCGCGGCATATCTGCTTCAGTTTGAAGGCCGAGCCGTGGTAATACGTAAAGCTGTTGCCCAGCTGCAGGATCTTCACCGGCTTGCTCTCCTTGGCGGGCACGCCCGGGTAGGCCACTATCTCACAGGAGCGGTAAGTAGTGCAAGGGAAATTCATGTATGCATTGGGAGTCGGAGTCAGCGCGGCCCCGTTGCAGTTTATGTTGCCCACGGCGCGCAGGCGCATCTTCACGAATTGTCCCGACACAGCTTTCAAGAGCCGGAAAGTGGTGATGTACGTCCGGTGGTTCTTGCTGTCGTAGTCGTATACGTCCAGGGAATACTTCACGGAAGCGTCTTCGCTCGCCGTGTACCGCGGCTGGGCGTTCCACTTGCCGTCGTCCCAGTACTCGAACAGCCAGTATTTGGGAGTCTTGTTGTTGTTCGTGTTGATGGTGACCATGAAGTCCACGTCGGTGCCTGCGGGCAGGCTCACCACGGGAACGCTGAACTGGATGTAGTCGCCCTCGCCCAGATTGCCTATGCTGATATTCTGCGTGCCGGAAGGCGCCACCGAATACACCAGGTTGCGCCCGACGGTGCTGCCGGCGGAGATATATCCCACTCCCGGAGCGTTGGAAGGCGCATCGGAAGCGGCCACCGTAGCCGCCACGCCCTCGTTGAGCCAGCGCTGCCCGGCGGCGTTGCCCTCGGTGTACGTAACCCCCTTCTCGATTTCCCAACGTGCCGGGAAGCCGTCGACGGAGGCGTACAGGTCATTCTGGCTGATGGCCACGGACACGCTGTTCCCGCCCGCCTCGGTAACGGTAAGCGTGCCGTTCCGCACCTGGTCCACGTTGCCCGTGCGCGGCAGGATAGACACGGTCTGCGACTGCCCGGCGGCAATCGTGGCGGGGATGTTGTCCGTCTTGAGCCACTCCAGCCCGCTGAGCGAGATGCTCACGTTCTTGTCGCCAGCGGAAATCACCAGCGGAACGGATGCGAATCCGGTTCCCTCGAACTCGATGGATGTGCGGTCCACCCCGAACTTGCCGCTCGGCCCCGGCGTGTCGCCGCCCTGGACGGGATTCCCGCCGCCGACGATATTGCCGCCGTCCGCCGCGGCGCCGTTGACCGTGCCGCCATAAGTGCAGGAGCCGACAGAGCCCCCGTTGTACCCGGCGACTGAGCCCGCATAGACGGAGCCCGGCCCGGAAGCGCTGACCGTTCCAGCGCCCTTGCTGCCGGTGAGCGATGCGGCGCGCAGCCTGCCCGCGATGCCTCCGGCGTAAACCTCGGAAGGGACGCCTGATGCCGTGGCGACGGCCTCGACGGTCCCGGTGAATTCGTTCCCGGAGAATCCGTCCACCGCACCGTAATCGTAGCCAAGTATGCCGCCGGCGTGCACCACGGCGGGATATGTTCCGTTGGAGAAGGCGTTGGTTGCGGAGACTTTGCCCTCGCAGCGGTTGCCGCTGAGCGCGGTGACTCCGCCTCCCATGCCGAGTATGCCTCCGGCGTTCACCCCGTAGAAGGTGGTCGACGACGACGGCGTCTTGTTGTGCCCCGAGGAGGTAACAAGCATGGTTACTTCGCCCGTGTTCACATTGTCCTTGATCTCGTTGGCCCCGCCGTCGCTCATCGCCGCTGCAAGTATGCCGCCGACGTTCTGGAAGCGGGTCGAGTTGTGGGCGGAGTGGTCGATTTCCACCTTGCCCTCGTTGCGGCAGCCGGTAATCGAAACGCCGTCCGCGCGCCCGGCGATGCCACCCACGTAGTGCTGGTGCACCGCTTCGCTGCGTACGTGTCCCTTGTTGGTGCATCCGCGAATCACGGGTACGGTGGCGCCGGCCTTGCAGGCCACCTTGCCTATTATGCCGCCCGCGGCGAACATGTCGTTCTGCGTTGCGGAATACAGCAGCTCTACGCCGCCCTCGTTGGCGCAGTTGTCTATCGTCAGCTGCTTTGCGGTGCTGTAAATCAGGCCCACGATGCCGCCCAGGCCATAGCAGCTGTGGTTGCTGGCGGACACCTTGCCGTAGTTCACGCAGTCCTTGACGGTGACATCGGAGTTCTCTGTATTCTGGCCTCCGATGATGCCTCCGGCCGTAACGTATTTGTAGGAACTGCCGGTTGTGATTTCATGTTCCTCGATGGTCACGTCGCCGTAATTCCTGCAGCCGGTGATGGAAACCTTTCCTGTGACCCAGGAAACGATGCCGCCGGCGCGGCTGCTGCGGTTGGTCTCCTTAGTTACGGTGACCGGGATGAAGTTGGTGACGTTTTCGACATCGGCCTCCGGTTGGGTAATGGGTGCGGCGTAGCACCAGTAGGAGCTGGCGCTGGTGGTCGTGAATCCGCACTTGATGCACGAAGTGCCGTCGTAGGTCTTGCCGTCGGCGGATCCGAGCACGAGGTTCTTAATCGTCTTGGCGTACCCCTTTCCGAAGAATCCGGTGTGCGCAAGCGACGACGACTGGATGTTTATGTGGCTGATGCAGTGGCCTTTGCCGTCGAACACGCCGGGATAGCTGTCCGTGAGCGGGGTCCAGGGCTCGTCTTTCATGTCTATGTCGGCGGTGAGTTCGACCTCGTCGCCTTCGGGATTCCAGTTGGGCTTGTCTGCCACCCAGGCTTTCAGGTCGTCATAACTTCCTATGCGGTAAGCCCACGAGACATTCTGTTTCCCTACGTCTCCCGCGCTGAAGCAACCTCCTGCGGGAATATCGGCGCTTTCAATGGAGAAAGTGCATTTCTTGACTCCGGAAGAGCCGGTAATATTGAAAGACAGGGCCGACCGCTCGACAGGGAGCACGGCTGCATAATAGGTGCCCGGGGCGAACGAAGCGCCTTCCGGCAGCAGGTCGATTTCAGAGTGCGGAGAGTCAACCGAAGCGCATTTGCCGGTGGCGGGATCGACCGTGGCGCGGCCTGCCATCATGGGGCCGGTGATCTGAATGCGTGAAACTCCCTCCACATCGATATTGATCCTCAGCAGTCCGCATACGTTCCTGAAAGACAGGCTCTTGCCGTCGGAAACGGCAACGGCGGCAATGGCTCCGGGCGCAACAGTCCCTCCGGCAATCTTCTGCTCCGAAGGAACATCCAGGAGCAGTTTACCGGATTTCAATTCATTGTTTTCCCTGTAAGGGTACACGGCATAATACGGGCCCAGCGAATCGCCCTCGCCTTCGAACGTGGCCTTGCCTCCGGCCACCGACTTGAGCGTCAGTTTTGCGTGGGTCCCGCCTGCGCCCCAGCAGCTGATGGCGTCGCCCTGCGCCCATGCGGGCAGGCCGGAGACTATCTCCCCGGCAAAGCTTCCCTCTACGCTGAGGGGGCCGACAACGTTTGACGGTGCCGGTGGATCTACGGGGGTCACGGGGGTTTCGCCCGGATCTACGGGGTTGTCGTTGGGGTCGTCGACGTTGGGGCCGCAGGCCAGCAGTGCGGCGGCTACTGCCATCCAGGCAAGGTGCATCATTTTCATGATCAAAAAGGATTCTGAGGTGGTGCGAAGTCGTAGAAAGTCTTGTACGGGAAGCGGCGGGGAGCGCCGGGCTTGTCGGGATAGAAGTCGGGCATCTCGTCCACGCGGGCCTTCAGTGGCGCCAGCCTCTCCTGCAGTTCGGCGGGGGCGTCATCCCACTTCAGGGGCTTCAGGAACTCCGGGTCCTCGCGGTAGTTGTAGATGCGGCCGTCCCAGAAGTAAGCGTAGTCGTCGTCCATCGCGTAGCGTGACGCCTTGGGCGAAGGGGTGGTGGGCCACAGCGGATTGAAGTGCACCAGCACCAGCGGCTTGGTGTTGGGCTCGCGGCCGCAGATCTCCGGGTACAGGCTCACGCCGTCGATGTCCCACTCCTCCGGAATCTTTACGCCGGCTATGTCGGCGATGGTGGGGAAAATGTCGGTGAGGTCTACCAGATGGTCGCTCACGCGCGGTGCGATCTTGTCTCCCCATGTGATGATGAGGGGCACGTGGGTGCCGAGGTAGGTGGGCTCACCCTTTCCGCCGCGCCACTCGTGGCCGTCGGCAGTCTTGGACAGGATGCGGGTGGATGTGCCGTTGTCGGTGGCGAAAATGAACACCGTGTTGTCCCAGACGCCCTTGTCCTTGAGCTTCTGCACCATGGCGCCAACCTGCTTGTCGAGGTATTTGACCATGGATTTGAAGTATGCCGTGTCGGCGCCGGAGGAGAAGCGGCTGTTGTAGCAGTCGTCCCATTCGGCGTCGTCAGGGGTGGTGGTGTGCGGTGTGTGGACCAGCGGCTCGGTGTAGTAAAGCATGAAGCGCTCGCCGGCGTCAACCTTGCGGTCGATGTAGTCGAAGGCGTAGTCCTGCATGGCGTCGGGGCCGTAGATCGCGAATTCGTAGCGCTTGCCGTTGTTGTCCCACATGCTGTTGGCGTAGCGGTCGGTCTGGCGCTCGCCGCGGCTCTCAAGGTACATCTCCACCTGACTGCAGAACGACTCGTCGAATCCGGCCTTGGGAAGCATGGCGCGGCTGCGTCCGAGCTGCCACTTGCCAACGATGGCGGTGTTGTATCCGCCTTCCTTGGCGAGCTGGGCGAAGGTGTGCTCGTCTTCGTTCATGTATCCGAATGCCACGTAGTTGCGGTCGTTGTAGAGGCCAGTCATCACCTGCACGCGCGAGGGGGAGCTGAGGGGCTGCGCGTTCATGTTGGTGTAGCGTATGCCCTGCTGCGCGAGCGCGTCGATGTGCGGGGTTTCGTACTCCACGCTGCCGTAGCAGCCGAAGCACTCGGCGCCTATGTCGTCGGCGAAAAAGAAAACGATGTTGGGTTTGGAGGGCTGCTGGTTGGAGGTGCAGCCCGCAAGTGCTGCCAGGGAGCCCAGGCCGGCGGCTATTCGCTTGACCATATCAGTTGGATTTTTTGCGTTTGTATGCCCAGAAGCGCCAGGTGATGCCCACGTCGAAGTTGTGGATGTCGTCGTGGTTGTCGCCGAAGTAGGCGGCGTGGATGCGGAGGTTGTCGTTGCCCAGCGGGAAGAATTCGAGTCCGGCGCCGTAGTAGAAAAAGTCGTTGCCGGCCGGCAGCACGAGGTCGTAGGAGCCGATGTGTGACGCCGGCACCAGAGCGTCCCATGCGTGGTTCCAGTTGGGGTCCACGTTGGCCGCGTCATTGCGCTCGTAGCCTATCTTGGTGCAGATGTTCCACTTGCCCAGCGTGAGGATGGCCTTGAGGATGGCGGACCAGTCGGAGAGCAGGTTCTTCTGGCCGAAGCCGAAGCGGTCGATAAAGTCCACGTCAACCACCAGCTTGCCCATGTCGAATTTGTTGCCCAGCACCAACCAGTTCATCTTCCGGTGCAGTTCGTCCTCCACGAGGTTATAGCTCCAGATGGTCTTCCACCAGGGCCAGATGTGGCCGTTCCAGTAGAGGTTGTATGAGTAGGCGTCCTGCGATACCGGGGATACGGGGGACGGTATGAACTGCACCGACACTGCCTGTCCGGGCGCGGGCGAGAAGGTGGCGCTGGCACCGAAGGCGTAGTACTGGTAGAGGCGGTTGCTGAAGGCACCGTAGTAGTACACGTCGATGGGGGCGGAGTCGATTTCGTAACCGCCGACCATGATGGGCTGCTTGCCCGCGGTGAACGACCACTTGGGCGTGGCGTGCCAGGTGAGCCAGAGGAAGTCGGTGGCGCTGAAGGGGTTGTCGTCGTCGATCTTGCGGTTGAGGCGCTGGCGCACGCGGAAGGTGAGGTTGTCGGCGATGCGGCCGGTCACGTGGAGGTTGAGGTACTCGCCCTGGAAGTGGGAGCCGTAAACGCCGGCCTCGGTCTGCTGGTGGAAGGAGGCGCGGGTGTCGAACCAGATCTCGTCCACGTGGGTGCCGCTTCCGTCAATTCCGTCAGCCTTCTGGACCTCGGATGTCTGGGCTGTGGCCAGCGGTGCCGCCGCCGTCAGAATGCCCAGCAAAAGAATCAATCTTTTCATAGACACAAATCTACGGAATTAGCCGAAATAATCCAAACGGCAGCCAGAAGTTCGGCGCCGGGCTCCTACTACAAAAATGCAAGCATTTTCAAAGTCGCCCGGCACCGGACTTCTGGCTGCTGTAAATGCCGTATTGTTTATTCGATAAACTTAATTATATTTGTATAGTTTACGGAATAAACCAAAACTATAATCATATGTTCACGAAACTCTACTCCCGGATTAAATTGTTCCTTCCTCTGCTTGCCGGCCTCGCGCTTATGGCTTCCTGCAAGGACGAAACGGTAACTGCATTCAACAGGCTTGCCTGCCAGAATTCGCCGCAGACCCTCGGCGCCGACGGTACGGCCACCCTCACGTTCTATTGCTACTGGGACTGGGAAGCCAACCCCGATAGCGAACGGAAAAACCAGCCCGTGATTGAAATCCCCGTTACATTCACTGCCGTCGGCGGCACATGTACGGAGCGCGCCACAACGGATCGAAACGGCCTTGTGACCTGCGTCTTCGAGGCGTCGAACCTTGCAACCTTCGAAGGCGGCACCGTGACCGCGACCGTAGAAAGGTTCTTCCGTGACGGTACAGGAAGGGAAGAATACGCGATCTCTACAGCAACCGCCGTGGGAGAGATCCTCCCGGGGGAGCGCCCGTCCAAGGAAAAGGCCAAGCCCAAAATAAAAATCATTGGAGACGAGAAACCCGTAATAGGGGACAACGGCAAGAGCAAGCTCATCTTCGAAGTTTCCGAGAAGGTGGAGGGCGAGGCTGCCGAGCGTGCCGTCCCGGGCACGGAGGTGAAGATCGAAAGCAACAAGCCCGACAAGGTCACCGTAACGCCCGAGAAGGCTGTGACCGACGAAAAGGGCCAGGTGTCGGTCGAAATGGAGGCCAAGGACAAGGAGTCCTTCGAAGGTGCTGAAGTCACCGCCAAGGCGGATGTCCGGTATTCCGACGGCAACGTTCCGGTGGAAACCACGGTCCGGGTCGAGCCCAACAAGAAGATAACCTACACCCTTGCCTGCACCAATCTTCCCCAGGTGGTGAACGCGGACCAGAACACTCTCACGTTCAAGATCAGCAAAGCCGTTGAGGGAATGGAGGTTACGGCCCCTG
This sequence comes from Bacteroidales bacterium, assembly GCA_016288775.1. Lineage (GTDB taxonomy): Bacteria > Bacteroidota > Bacteroidia > Bacteroidales > UBA932 > Cryptobacteroides. The sequence goes on from JAEELG010000032.1 coordinate 31,029, forward strand.
TCTATGGGGCGGCGGTAAGCTTTACCGCAGAAAACGGAACGGTCACGCCGGAGTCCGCCACCACCGACGGCCGCGGCGAGACGACGGCCCAGTTCAAGTTCAGCGGCGACGACATCAAGAAATTTACCGGAGGTTCCGTAATCGCCACCGCCACGGTCGAGGGCCAGGCACTCACCTGCACGGCACCGATAGATCCGCTCGAATATGTCGATGTTGCGTGCACCAATTCGCCCCAGACCATCGACGCAGACTGCAAGGCGTCCCTCTCCTTCACACTGACAAAGGTCAACGGCGCCTCCAGGGAGCCCATAGCCAATACCAAAGTCGCATTCACCGCCACAAAGGGAAAATGCGACGCTGAAGGCACCACAGACTCCAACGGCGCCGTAAAGGTGGCGTTCAATACAGGCGAAATCAGTATTGAGGACTTCGACAAGGCCACCATAACGGCAACTTGCACCTACGACGGCAAGGCATACTCCGGCGAGGGAGCGGTGTCCGGATTGGAGTGGACGTACAAGGTCGAATGCCTCGACGCTCAGCAGACTATCAGCGCTAAATATATGAGCAAAGCCACTATTTGGTTCAGGCTCACGGCCACGTCGGGCTCCATCACCAAGCCGCTCAAGCACAGAACCTTTGGCTTTACCGCCACCAATGGCAAGGTCGAGTCGTCCTCAATGTCGATATACACCGACGATGACGGCCAAATGGCTGCCGATTTCTACCCCGACGACGACTTATACTGCTTCGAAGGGGCAACCGTTACCGCCACTTTCGAAAGCAGTGATGGCAAGACGGCTTCCGCCCAGGGCATTGTGAAGGGCGTCGACTGGACCTACACAGTTGCATGCACCAACTCCGGGCAGGCCATCGACGAGCAAGGCAAGGCATCGCTCGACTTTGAGGTCATAGCGGAAACCGACCATCCCACTGAAGGACACGTCAAGCGTTGGCCGTCCAGGGCGCTCATCGCTTTCTCTTCCAGTGACGGTTCCGTCTCACCTGCCTCCGGCCTTACCAACGACGAGGGCAAAGCCACCGTAGTCTTCCAGACGAACGACGTGGAGAACTTCACGGAAGGAAAAGTCACCGGAGCCTTCGACGGCACCATAAACGGCAAGACCGTAAAAGACAAGCCGCACGTCAAGACAGAAGGCACCGTCGTCGGCCTGCCCAAGGAAGGCATCGACAAGGCCAACTTGCTGAAAGACAACACGTATGTGGTAGTGGACAAGAACGGCAAGGAGGAAGAGGGCGCCTTCGACCCGAAGCACAACGAGTGGTCCATCAAGAAAGGTGAGGTATCCGTCATGCTGTATGAGCCCGATGAGTACGGCAGCACGGCCAGCATGTGCTATGGATATTGCCCGTGGGCCATGAGAAATACCCCCATCACTGTCGACCCCACCCTCTACCCTAAGATGAACTTCGAGAGCTACAAGAAAAACAGGCAGCTGTTCGCCCATCCCGGCAACATGAAAGAAAGCAGCAAGTTCATGGTCAAGACCAAAGGTACTTGGACCCCCAGTCCCCGCCGCACTCCCCGCAGGGCGGCAGAGTATACAGGAGACCTCCAGTTCCTCTTCTATTATGAGTTCACCAACCAGTTCGACGGCGAAGACTACATCGTTTACGGCAAGGGAACCATGCACGAGCATGTTCCGGTGATATCGTACTTCCATCTCAAGGAAGAAGATACCTTCATGAAGGTGGGCGACAAATATACGGTAGAACTTGAATATTACAGCGAGGAAGAGGCTCCATGGGACTGGAACGACGTGCAGCTCGTTGCCCAGGCCGGAGAGTACAGCGATTGGGCAGACAACAAGGACGAAGGCTACTTCAGCTGGGATGCCGCAACTCACACCCTTACGGCCCTGAAGGCTTACAGCAACGTCTATCCAATTTACCTGAAGTTCTCTCTCAAGAGCAGGCCAAGCGTTACCTGTATGCACCATTCCATCTGCGTGGGCCCGGGCTGGCCGTACACGTCGTTCACCATCAGTCCGGCGGAGCAGGAGATCACGCCGTACAGCGGCATGCAGTTCTCGGTCCAGTGGGAGCCGTCCTCCGAGGCATGGGATCCCGCGGCAATCGAGATCGACCCGGATTCCAACAAGAACAACAACTACCACTACATAGGCAGCAGTTATTACGGAACATACGGCAGCCTCTACATGTGGAAGCAGAGCAATCCCGTGTATGGCACGGAAACGCTTACTTTCCGCCTTAAGAGCAACCACAGCGTAAAGGCCAGCATGAAGATAACGCTGAAGCCTTCGGAATAAAATGATTATCTTTGCCCCTGTTATGGAACAATTCGACGCATTGGAAGTCATTGCCCGTACCAGGGGCAAAGTGGATATGGACAGCACGCCCACAGGTGGGAGGCTTTTCCCCCTTTGGGGCTGGCTCACGGTCGTTTTCTATTCGCTGGAGTTTGTGGTCTCACATTGCCTGCACCAGGCCTGGGGCCTCTGGCTGTGGATAGGAATTCCGGTGGTGGGTTTCCCCTTGATGACTGTCTTCCTCCGCAAGGACCACGAGCGCACGCACATCCGCACGCACCGTTCAAAACTGGTGCTGGACTACTGGATATTCGCGGCGTGCGCCATCGGAATAGGGGGCTTCCTGTTCGGCTTTACCGGCCTGTACGAGACGGTGGAGAACCCGATGATCTGCCTGCTCGTAGGCATAGGAGCCTTCATCACCGGTGAACTGGCCCGCTTTCGTCCGATGATAGTCGGGGGCCTGGCCGGTGCGGCCATCGGCATCTGCTCCTTCGTCCTGCAGGGAGAACTCTGGACCTGGCAGCTGCTTGCCATCGTTCTGGTTGCCGTAGTGGCGCTGATCGTTCCCGGACACATGTACGAAAAGAGAGTCAAAGATGGAGTTTAAAGACCTGGATCCCATTCTCCACAACGAGTTGAGGCTCAAGATTATGGCAGCCCTCGACTCGCTGGACGACGCCGACTTCGTGTACCTCAAGGGGCTCACGAAGGCCACGTCGGGGAATCTCAGCGTACAGCTCACCAACCTGGAGGAGGCCGGCTACATCAAGGTCGCCCGCAGCGGCGAGGGCCGCGGCTCCCACACCGTCTGCCGCATCACGTCCCGCGGCGCCAGGGCCCTCCGCGACTACCAGAACGCCTTGCTCTCCTATTTCTCGCAGAAATAGCCGTTCAGACAATAAAAAACCGGCCTCGGGGTTGCTCCGAGGCCGGTTTTATGTGTCCGATGTAGTGATTACTCGGTAGGAACTTCCGTGGCCGGAGCGGTCTGCTCGACGGGTGCGGACGGGAAGGCGGGAGCTTCGTCGGTGGTCACGTTCTCGAGACGGTCGGTCACGTCGATGCCGGTGCCGTTGGTTCCGGTGGTGAAGGAAGCCACGATGGAAACGACGATGATGAAGGCCACGAGGCCCCAGGTGATTTTCTCGAGGATATCGGCGGTCTGGCGCACACCGAAGGTCTGGTTGCCGGCGACGAAATTGCTGGCCATACCCTGTCCCTTACCGTTCTGAAGCAGCACAACCAGAATGAGGAGGACAGCTGCGATAACGATAAGCACGGTCAATACTGTGAATAATGCGTTCATATTAATTTTTGTCTAATTTTTCAATAAGGGCTGCAAAGTAAACACTTTTTTCCGGATATCGCAAACTTAGCTTGGAATAAATTTGCTTTGCCTCATCGAGATAACCCTGTTCGGCATAGATTTCAGCCAGCGTTTCCGTGCAGAAATCGAAGACCTCCTCCGGCATCTCCGAAGGCACGTCTTCGCGCTCGGATGTGGCGAATCCCGAGAAAATGTTGTCGTCGTCGTGCCGCACCTCCTTGTACTGCGACGAGGAGAAATAATCCCCGCCCACCACGAAGATGCGCCTCGCAGCCTCGGCAGGGGCCATTTCGGCGGGGGACTCTGCTTCCGGCTCTTTCGGAGCCGCCGGCTCGTTCACGCGCCGCAGCAACTCGCCCGCCTGGCTGTCTGAATAATCGGCCTTGCGCCTCATCAGCGCAGACAGAAGGCGCCGCGAACCCACGTAGAGCGCCGCCTGAGACAGCTGCTGCCCGCTCAGGCCGCCGGACGCCGCCATCCGCGAACACAGCTCCATATGCGCTCCGGCGTACCAGGGATAGATGTTCACCACCCCCAGCAACTCCTCCATGTTCAGGCGCTTTATGTCGATGCTTCCTACCATTGGGCCACGGCTGCGTTGAAAATGTCCTCCACCAGCTTTTCGATGATTTCCGCGCAGAGCGAACTCTCAACTGCGTCGATAGTGTTGGACGAATCGTATTCGGCGTACGACGAGAAGCTCTTTTCGAAGTCCTCCTCCGGGTGCTTCTTGTCGGTGAAACTCACTTTCACGGTAACGGTGAGCTTGTTGCGCGCCGCCACCTCGTCGGCGGTCACAGCCGCAGCGGCGATGTCGTATCCGGTAATCTCGCCGGAGAGCTCCATGTCGCCGTCCATCTCCACCTGCTCCAGGCGAGTCATGCGGCGGAACTGCGAGCGGAGAGCCTCGGTGAGGTCGTTGCTGAGCGCGGGGTTCACCCTCATCGCCCTGTATTCGAACAGGTTGATGGTTATGCTGTTGACGTCGGGCTGGATGGAAGTCCCCGAGAACGAATAGATCCCGCAGGCTCCCAGGCACAGTGTCGCCGCCAGTATGGTCAGAAGCTTTTTCATCCTTTCTTTTTCTTTTCGGCGAGTTTGCGGTAGATGGTGCGCTCCGAGATGCCGAGCTCGGCGGCCGCCGGCTTCACCTTGCCGCCGTGGCGGGCCAGCGCGCGCTCGATCAGCTCGTCGCTCATCTGGCGCATGTTGACTTCCGGCAGATGCGTTTCCTCGTAGGCTGCGAACTGCTCCTCCGGCTCATCGGCCACGGGCTGGGCGATGTAGCCGTGATGCGGCTCCGCCGCTACCGCGGGAGCCTGCCCGTCGACCCGCACCTTAAGGGCGTCGACCTCCTGCTTGAGGTCGAGTATCGCCTTGATGATCATTTGCTTGTCGGTGTCGCTGAAGGGAGTGGCTCCGCCCGCCGGAGCTCCCGAGGCATGCGCCGGCAGCAGCGAATCCTGCTCGTCCGGCAGGTAGCGGCCTATCACCTCGGAGCCCAGTTCAACGCGGTCGTCGCCGCCCCGCAGCGGCCGGCTCTCGATGGCCGTCACCGTCTCCGCCACATTCTTCAGCTGGCGGATGTTGCCCGGCCAGCGGTAGGCGCTCAGGCGCTGGATGGCGCCGAGGTCGAGCGTCACGCGGCAGGTGCCGTACTTCTGGGAGAAGTCGCTCGAGAACTTGCGGAACAGCAGGTAAATGTCGCTCTTGCGCTCGCGCAGAGGGGGCATCTGTATCTGGATGGAGTTGATTCTGTAGTAGAGGTCCTGGCGGAACTTGCCGGTGGCCACCGCGTACGACAGGTTCACGTTGGTGGCGCAGATCACTCGCACGTCGGTCTTTTCAACCTTGGAGGAGCCCACTTTCATGTATTCGCCGTTCTGGAGCACGCGGAGCAGCATGGCCTGCGTCTCCTTGGGCAGTTCGCCTATCTCGTCGAGGAACAGCGTGCCGCCGTTGGCCTCTTCGAAGTAGCCCTTGCGCTCGCCTACGGCGCCCGTGAAGGCCCCCTTCTCGTGGCCGAAAAGCTCGGCGTTTATGGTGCCCTCGGGAATGGCTCCGCAGTTGACTGCCAGGTACTTGCCGGTCTTGCGGCGGCTGTACTGGTGGATGATGTGGGGAATGTTCTCCTTGCCCGTGCCGCTCTCGCCTTCTATGAGTACGGTGAGGTCGGTGGGCGCTATTGCGACGGCCGTCTCCAGGGCCCTGTTGAGGGCCGGATCATTGCCGATTATATCGTATCTGTTCTTTAAGGTTTGAAGCTCTTGTGCGTCCATTTCCATGCAAAGTTATGAAAAAATCTTATCTTTGTAATTCTGGCAACAAACATTTATAAAACAAAATATGAAGAGAATTCTTACAATCACCGCGCTTGCCGCGCTCACACTGCTCTCCGCCTCCTGCGCTAAATCCAGGATCGAGCAGATGAAACTCGCCGAGAACGTGGGTATCCAGTGCAACCCCGAAGTGCTTGAAATCAAGGGGGGAGTGATTCCCGCAACCGTCACCGTCACCGTGCCCAAGGGCTACTTCCATCCCAAGGCCACCATGGACGTGGTGCCCGTGCTCGTGTACGAGGGCGGCGAGTCCGTGTTCGGCACCCTGCAGTACCAGGGCGACAAGGTCAAGGACAATTTCAAGGTGGTGTCCGAGGCCGGAACCACAGTCACCGAGCGCCTCAGCTTCCCGTATAAGGAGGGTTGCGAAAAGGCCCATCTGGAGCTTCGCAGCGTAATACATTTCAAGAACAAGGACTATCCCGTCGACCCGGTCAAGGTCGCCGATGGATGCATCGCCACCTACCAGCTCGCCGACATGGGCGGCCTGTACGATCCCAAGCCCGACGGCTACCAGGCGGTGCTCCAGCGCACCACCGAGGGCCGCATCCTCTACGACGTGAACTCCGACAAGGTGCGCAAGGACCAGTTCGAGACCAACTCCATGGTCAACTACAAGAACTCCCTCGACTACCTCAAGGAAGACGAGCGCACCACCATCAAGGGCACCCAGATCGTGGCCTACGCATCACCCGAGGGCGGCCAGGAATACAACGCCAAGCTCTCCGACAAGCGTTCCGTCACCGCCAAGAAGGCCCTCGACACCGTGGCCGAGGACATCGAGTTCACCGGCATGGAGGTGAAGAGCGTCGGACAGGACTGGGAGGGCTTCCAGGAGGCCGTCGCCAAGTCGAACATCGAAGACAAGGACCTCATCCTGCGCGTCCTCTCCATGTACAGCGACCCGGCCGTGCGCGAAAGCGAGATCCGCAACATGTCGCAGATCTACTCCGAGATCAACAAGCGCGTGTTCCCCGAGCTCCGCAGGGCGCGCCTGGTCACCAGCACCGAATTCCGCAACTACGATGACGACGAGCTCGTCGAGATGGCGGAGAAGAAGGGCCTCGACCGCTTCGACGAGCCCTCCGTGCTGCGCCTGGCCGCGATAGCCAAGACCCCCGAGAGCAAGGAGACGCTCTACAAGTACGCCATCTCCAACTTCAATTCCGACACCGCCCGCTACAACCTCGCACTGCTCTACCTCGAGCAGGGCAAGACCTCCCTCGGCGGCGCCTACCTGGGCAAGATCAAGGAGCCCGACGCCGACGTGATGAACGCCACCGGCGTGGTTGCCATGCGCAACGGCGACTGGGACCTCGCATCCAAGTGCTTCCAGAAGGCTGGCGACACCCGCTCCCGCGAGAACTTCGGCATCATGAACATCATCCGCGGCGACTATGCCACCGCAGCCAAGTCGTTCAGCGGCCTCAAGGGCGACAACGCCGCCATCGCCAACATCCTCAACGGTGACCTCAAGGCAGCGGCCGCGGCACTCGAGGGTGACGGTGCCCGCACCGACTACCTCCGCGCCATCATCGCCGCCCGTAAGGGCGAGGTCTCCGAGGCCCGCAAGCTTCTGGACGCCGCATGCGCTGCAGATTCCGCCCTTAAAGAGCGCTCCATCAATGATATTGAGTTCGCTGCGCTTGCCAATTAAATAATTTTTCGTATCTTTGCGGTCCCTTTTTTGGATTTTTCCATTCAAGGGACCGTTTATTTTATTTATTAACAAACACTTATGCCAACAATTCAACAATTGGTCCGCAAAGGACGCGAGACTGTCGAAGTAAAGAGCAAGTCCCGCGCGTTGGATGCTTGTCCTCAGAAGCGTGGCGTATGCCTTAGGGTTTACACAACCACCCCTAAGAAACCTAACTCAGCAATGCGTAAGGTTGCCCGTGTACGTCTCACGAACACCAAAGAGGTCAATGCCTACATCCCCGGCGAGGGTCACAACCTCCAGGAGCACTCCATCGTGCTCGTTCGCGGAGGCCGTGTGAAGGACCTTCCGGGTGTACGTTACCACATCCTTCGTGGCGCTTTGGATACCGCTGGCGTAGAGGGCAGGACCCAGTCCCGCTCCCTCTATGGTGCCAAGAGGCCCAAGAAGTAGTCCGCGAAGTGTTTTAATCTTAATTTTTCACAAAAATGAGAAAGTCAAAGCCTAAGAAGAGGATTCTACTTCCTGATCCCAAGTTCCACGACACGATGGTTACTCGTTTCGTGAACAACCTGATGTTGCAGGGGAAGAAGAGTATCGCGTATTCTATTTTTTACGATGCCATTGATCTGGTAGGCGAGAAGATGAAAGATTCTGACAAGGCTCCTCTCGATATTTGGAGGAAGGCTCTCGAGAATGTGACCCCTCAGATCGAGGTCAA
>JAEELG010000033.1 GCA_016288775.1 Bacteroidales bacterium
AGGGTGATAAATGTTGACCGGATGGTCGCCGCCCTGGCAGAGGCGGTCGACTATGCGTACGCTGCGCCCTGTCTGGGCCGCGGCGCTGAAAACAAGCTCGGCGAAAGCCGTTTTATCCACCACCTGAGAACAGCTGAAAGTGAATACCAGGCCGCCGGGAGCGACGCGCGAGATTGCGGCTGCATTCAGGCGCTGGTAGGCGCGCAAAGCGTTCTTCAGAACGCCCCTGTGTTTTGCAAATGCCGGAGGGTCTACAATGATCAGGTCGTATCGGTCTTCTTCTGCTTTTCCGAGGAACTCAATTGCGTCGCAGCAATACGAATGGTGGCTTTCTCCGAATCCGTTCAGGGCGACATTCCTGTCTACCAACGCCATGGCCTTGGCCGAAGAGTCAACGCTATCCACAGATTCCGCTCCGCCCGCAAGGGCATAGACGCTGAATCCGCCGGTATAGCAGAACAGGTTCAGCACTCTGCGACCGGAGGCATACTCTCCTACGAGGCGGCGGTTATCGCGCTGATCCAGGAAGAACCCGGTCTTCTGCCCTTCCTCCCAGTCCACGATGAAACGGCGGCCGTTTTCGAGCACCGTAACGGGGCCCGGAACAAAGTCCGGGGCCTTGTACAGATAACCGTCTATGAGCTCAAGTCCGGCTTTGAAAGGAGCCGTACCGGAGCTTTTGTCGTATACCGCCTTAAGTTCATCGCCGAAAACCGTCTTGAGCGCTTCGCAGATGCGGGATTTGGCCCGGAACATGCCTACGCTGTGAGCCTGCATTACGCATACTCCGTCGTACCAGTCGATGATCAGGCCGGGAAGGCCGTCACCCTCGCCGTGAACGAGACGGAAACAGTTGGTCGCAGCCGACGGAAGGCTAATGGCCAGGCGCTCTTCACGGGCGGCCTGAATGGCGTCCGACCAGAAAGAAGGATCCTGGGGGTCGCCGGAGAAACTCAGTATCCTCACCGCGATGGAGCCAATCTGATAGTGACCGCATGCGAGATAACGGCCGTCGCAGTCATGAACGGCTACAAGGTCGCCCTCGGCGGGATTGCCCTGTATTTGCGCTATTGCCCCGGAAAACACCCACGGGTGGAAACGCCTCAGCGACTCATCCCTGTTCTTTTTCAGTATTATTTTGACCATTTGATTTCTTTTTGCGACGGTGTCTCTTGCGTTTGGATGTGCCTGCCCTGAGTTTTTCGGCGGCAATGTTTGCCTCCTTGCGTTCAACCGCTGCCTTATGGGCCAGCAGGTCCTGTGGAGGCAACAGTTCGTCGGGAGTCAGCGGATGCTTCTCGCTGTCCTGCAGCTTGAGGTATATCTCCCTGCAAATCCAGGCGTCTGTAGCCGCGTACATGCACTGCGCGGGATTCAGCTCCTGCGCTTCCCAGTTAGACAACTGCTGAGCTTTGGAGATGCGTACGCCAAGTATGTTGGCGGCAAGCTTCTTCACGCTCTTGTCCCGAATCCCCCATTCCCAGGCTATCTTCTGCAGGTCTATGAAGCCTGCAGGACTGAATCTGCGGTATCTCTGAAGACCGCGGACGTCATCCTGGACGGCGGCACCGACTTTCACTATGTTCTTGTCTGCCAGTATTGAGCAGAGCGAACGGCGCATCCCAAGGGTCTGGATCCTGAACAGGTATGCGCGTTTGGGCCCTGAAAGCTGGAGAAGGGCGACTCCGTTATTGCGCTGGCCGGGCGAAAAGACCGGGCGGCTCTCGGTATCGAAGCCCAGCAGTTTCTGGCGGCGCAGATAGAATATGGCCTTTTCGTATTCGAGGCCCGCTTTATCGATGACTTTTATTTCCCCGGGGAATGAACCCTGGGGCAGGTTTTCAATATCCGACGGCTCTATGCTAATTTTGAACATTCTCAGATGGAATCAGCAGGTATTGCATCTCGTTGCCGTCCAGCATGGGCCGCACCGTGAATTCGCGGCTGACAGGACGTGCAATCCTGTGGGTAAACAAGTTGCTGCTCCGCATTTCGCGGTAGCATGCGGTCATGGTCAATTCGGAAGAACTGATGATTTTGAAATCAGGCGATACCAGCTTGCCGTACCGCATGAATTCTTCTTTGTTGAAATCGCGTATCGCCTTAAGCTCTGCCTGAAGCTGGTGGATGTCGATCGTCAGATCGTCCACAAGCAGGGCTTCCAGCGGTTCTGTGCCTCCTGATTCGGCATATCTGTCGAGGAAGGCCAGTAAAGTTCCTCCTTCAGTTTCGGCGGCAGCTTCGAAACACCGGGCCCCGACGACATCGTATTGCTTCACCTTGGCATCGAACAATGCAGTATAAAGGCCTTTGGCCGCATAAGTCGAATCGCTCATTACACCGATCCTGAAATTCTTCTTATCTCCTCCAAGTACCTGGTCGAACATCAGTTCCTGCGGCGAGAACACCGGCACGTTGCAGCCTGTCATGGTGAACAGGGTGTCGACGTCGGCCTTGCCGTGCCCAAGCAGCCAGGGATCTGCAAGGATTATGAGCTTAGCAGGAGTCTTTTCCTGATTGCCGTCCAGATCGTAGATGCTCACATTGCAATTGGGCTTCAGGGCGGAGAGACACAGACGTACCGTGGCTTCCCTCAGTTTGTCGGCACCATACTTGGCGGCAAAGGCTTCATAGGGTGCGAATGCAGTGTCGGCTATGTAGTCGAATTCTTCACCTGCGAAGTCCTTGAGGCCGTCGCCCCAGGCATTACCGCGGGCATTCTCGAACATGTCGCACTCCAGGAACTTGCTCCCGAGCTGGACGCAGCTTGCCGGCGAGCCTATGATGTAAATACCGCCTCCGTTCAGCGGCTTCCGGAAGCCGGAAAGCATAACGTGCTCCGGGCTGCTGCTGTCTGCTGCGATGGCTTTTACCAGTTCTATGGTGTCGCGGCCGCCCTGAACGGGGCGGTTGCAGGAAACAAGCAGCATCAGTGCGGCAAGTCCCGCTCCTATGAGTCTGTACATATCAATTCACAATAATTGCACAAAAATACAAAAAATCCATATCTTTGCATACTCAAAACGAGATAGATTATGGAACATAATCATCATCACCATCACCACCACGCCGAAAGCATTACCGGCGACCTGAAGAAAGCCTATATCTGCGCCATTGTCCTGACCGCTCTGTTCATCGCTTTCGAAGCATGGATGGGACTACGGTCCGACGCCATGTCCCTGGTATCCGACGCCGGTCACAAGCTGGTCGACCTGCTTTCCATGGGGCTTACCCTGCTGGCTTTTTATCTGTCGTCCAGCAAGCCCGCCGGAAAGTTCACTTTCGGCTACCGCAAGCTTACGGTCATCATTTCCCTGTTCAACGCACTGTTCGTCATGGCCGTTTCCGGCACCATCATATACGAGAGCATCGAGAAGATGTCCGACCCTGCCGCGCTGTCCCCCGACCCTGAAGTAATCAGCCTTACAGCCGGCGTGGGCATTGTGGTGAACTTTCTCATCGTAGCGCTGCTGTCATATCACCGCCGCCACGACGTCAACACCCGCGGTGCATTCCTTCACGCCCTTACCGACTGCCTGCTTTCGTTCGGGGTCGTTATCGGAGGATTCATCATCAAGTGGACAGGCTTCGTCATGCTCGACCCCATCATCAGTCTCTGCATCGCAGGATTCATAATTGCGAACATGTTCAGCGTGTTGGTTGAGAGCTTCAGGCTCAGCATAGACGCAGTTCCTGAGAATGTCGACATGACCAAGGTTGAAAGCGACCTTCTTTCCACTCCCGGCGTGCGCAATATCGACCGCCTGCATGTGTGGCCCGTGAGCACCACGGAGACGGCATTGACCGCCGTCGTTACGGTGGATGGGGATTCCGACCGCGACGAAGTGGCCTCCCGCCTCAGGGATATACTTAAGGCTGACGGAATCTCGGAAACGACTCTTGAAACCAGAGTTTTTTCCAATCCCGAATGAATTGAGGCAAAAAAAGCTTATATTTGTAAAAACCAGAATAATTATGAAGAAGTTATTGATTATCCTCGCTGTCGCAGCCATCGCAGCCAGCGCCAACGCCCAGCCCAGGCCGACACCCAAGCTGCCCAAGTATGAGTTCACCACCGTCAAGGCGAACCCTGTCACGCCGGTTAAGAACCAGTACCGCAGCGGCACCTGCTGGGCATATTCGACCATCGGTTTCTTCGAGTCCGAGGCCATCCGCATCAACAAGATCACCGACACGCTCAAGTACCCCGATTTCTCCGAGTTCTACGTGGTGAGCAATTCCTATTATGAAAGGGGTCTCAAGTATGTCATGCTCGACGGGCATCTCACCTTCGGCGCAGGCTCCGAGGCCGATGACGTACTGGATGTCATACGCGACCATGGAATTGTCCCCCAGAGCGCAATGAGCGGTATGAATTACGGCACAGAGCTTCCCGTTCAGGCCGAGCTCGACGGAGTTCTCAGGAGCTTTGTGGAGGTCATTGCGAAGAACCCCAACAAAACCCTCAGCACCGCATGGAAGAGGGCTTACAAGGCAATTATCGACGAGTATCTCGGCAAGTGCCCCGAGACCTTCGTGGTTGACGGAAAGGAATACACTCCCGCCTCTTACCGCGACGCGCTCAAGATCAATCCCGCCGACTACGTGACCCTGACCAGTTTCACCCATCATCCCTTCTACACCAAGTTCGCCATCGAAATCTGCGACAACTGGCGCTGGGATCAGGCATACAACGTGCCTATCGATGAGTTCATGTCCGTTCTCGACAACGCTCTCAACAACGGTTACACCGTGGCATGGGGCGCAGATGTGAGCCATCCCGGATTCACCCGCGACGGCGTCGCAATCTTCCTTGATGCCAATGCCCCTGCGAGCTCCGGTTCAGACCAGGAGCACTGGGTAGGCAAAGAAGAAGGCAAACCCGCTCCCGTTATCGTTGTCGAAAAGACCGTCACTCAGGAATCCCGCCAGGTAGACTTCGAGAACAAGACCGTCACCGACGACCATGGCATGCAGATTTACGGTATCGCCAAGGACCAGGACGGCAAGAAGTACTATCTCGTCAAGAATTCCTGGGGCGTAACCGGCAAATACAAGGGTATCTGGTATGCCACCGAGCAGTTCGTGAAGGGCCAGAGCATCGACTTCATGATTCACAAGGACGCTCTTCCCAAGGACCTCAAGGCAAAGCTCGGCATCAAATAATCCATGAAGAAGTATATACCCGACTGTATAACCTCGATGAATCTCGCCTGCGGGATCATCGGGGTTGTTTTTGCATTCAAGGGAAGGGTCGACATAGCCTTCATACTCATGCTGGCCGCCTCGCTTGCCGACTTTCTGGATGGCTTTGCCGCCCGTTTGATCGGCGCATATTCGGACATGGGCAAGGAACTGGATTCTCTGTCCGACCTGGTTTCTTTCGGAGTCTTGCCTTCCGTTATGCTTTACAACGTTTCCAAGGCCTGCATGTTCGGTGAGAGCTGGATATGCTGGACTCCCCTGCTGATTACCGTTGCAAGCGGCCTTCGCCTGGCAAAATTCAACGTGGACAGCAGGCAGACCGATTCCTTCCTGGGGCTCCCCACTCCCGCCGCCGCGCTGCTGGTCGGATCACTCTGCCATTTCGTGGCCAGTGATCCTTCCACCTTCCTGGCAACCTGGTGCGCCGGTCCCGTATTCGTTCCCGTTCTCAGCATTGTCCTTTCAGCCTTGCTGCTCAGCGAGATTCCGGTGTTCTCCCTCAAATTCCACAAAGACGATGCACAGGTATTGAAAAACAAAAGGATGGCGTTCGCATTTCTGGTGCTTGCCGCCATCCTTGTAGTGGTACTCTGCGGGCTGAAATGGTCGCTTATCGTTCTGCTCAGCCTCGCAGGCTATATCCTCAAGAATCTGGTATACGCTATTTTGAAGATCTAGACTCGTAGCTTTCCGCTGCCTTCTTCATCTTTTCGATGCGCTTCTCGGTCTGAGGATGAGACGCGAACATATGGGCCACAACCGAATTCGAACTGCTCCCCGACATGGAGAGCAGTTTGTTTAATGCATTCTCCATGCTGTGAGGGCCGAATCCCCTTTCGAGGGCGAATTCAAAACCGCTTTCGTCGGCCCTGTACTCCTGGGCCTGCGAGAACTGCGCGCTTGCGAGCGCCTCGCCCATGTCGCCGAGAAGCGCGGAGATCATGGCTCCATAAGAACCGGCGGAACCGACCACGTCGCGGGCTGCTGATGCAAGATAGGCGTTCTTCAACGCTTTCTTGGTGTCCTGATGCTTGACATGGCCAAGTTCATGCCCGATGATGGCGATCAGCTCGTCGTCGCTCATCACGTCCATAAGCGCCGAATAAACGCGGATGGAACCGTCGCCGCAGGCGAATGCATTGATCTCGTCTGTCTTGTAGACCTTGAAGTTGACGGGCATGCCGTTGATGTTGTCGATACCCTTGAGCAGACGCGCGAGACGGTTCTGGTACTCGTTGCCTGCAAGGATGTTCTGGCTGTCCAGAGAGAGAACGGTCTGGCGGCTCAGTTCCACGATCTGTTCATCGGAGATGCTGGCAGCGGTAATGGCCTTGCCGGCCGCGGAAGCAAGTCCGTCCGGATTCCAGTTGATGCCGGACAGGATGGAGCAGCTGCACAGTGACAGCGCTGCAATGGTGATGAGTATTAACCTTTTCATATAATGGGTTTTTGTAATTCTTCAATCATGGCCCTGGCGATGTCGCGGGATGCGCCGGGTTGTCCCAGGGTTTCTCGGATTCGGGCATAGTCGTTCTGCATCGCAGCCCTGTACTCCTCATCGAGCCAGAGCCGCCTGACTTCGTCGCACACGGCATCGGGGGTGAATGCATCCTGTATCAACTCCCTGAAAGCAAGTCTGTCGAGGCAGAGATTGCCAAGGGATATGTATTTCACGTGATTCTGCACTTTCGAGATGCGTCTCATGCCGAAATACGTCAGCGCATCGGTACTCCAGCAGACAACCTGAGGCGTACCGATAATTGCCGCTTCAAGCGAAGCGGTACCGGAATTGACCACAGCGCACCGTGCATACTTGAGGACGTCGTAGGTTCTTCCGAAGACCAGCCGGACATTCTTCCTTCCGCCGATGAGAGGCTCATACTCGGAAGGATGCATCGACGGCGCTCCGGCTATCACCACATCCATTCCAAGGCGGTCAAAAGCCTCCATACAAACAGGAAGCGTATGGCTGATCTCGCTCTTTCTGGAACCCGGCAGCAATGCTACATACTCACCTTCGCACGGTCGCATCCAGCGATGTGCATCGATGGCATCCAGAAGTGGATTGCCCTTATACGTCACCGGAATGCCGGCTTTGGTAAAATACGGCACTTCAAAAGGAAAAACGATGAACAGCCTGTCAACCCATGCCTTGATACTGCGGTTCCGCCGGGGCCTGGACGCCCAGGTCTTGGGCGCTATATAATAAAACACCTTGAACCCGGAGTCGTGGCAGAAATGCGCAATCCTGAGGTTCATACCCGGATAATCGATGGGTATGACCACGTCGGGCCTCCATTCCGCGATATCCTTCTTGCAGCGCCGGACGTTACCGGCAAGCTTGCCCAGTTTCTTCAGGATGTCTCCAAGGCCCATTACTGCGCACTCCGAATAGTGGACGACCGGGGCGTGTCCGCAGGCTGCCGCCATCTGGTCACCGCCCCAGAAACGGAACTCGGCAGCCGGATCTTCGGCCGCCAGGCTCCTGATCAGGTTGCCTCCGTGCAAGTCGCCGGATGCTTCGCCCGCTATCAGATAATATCGCATAAGCGCTTGAGTTCGTCCAAATCGGTATTGTATATGTTCTGAGGCGTAATTGTCACATATCCCTGTGCCATCAGCAGATGGTCGGCGTCGGGCAGGTTGTCGGGCTCGCTGACAAAGTCCCCCGCCATCACGTATAGATCTTCGTCGGGGAGTTTCGAGTCGGCATAAGCCCTTGCGGCGAATGACTGACCCAGGCCTCTGGAAGCAAGGAAATCGGTCTCGTAATTCACGTATTCCCTCTCCCAGTGGGCATATCCCACACGTGCCGGCCTGATACCCTTGATTTCGGAAAGGGGCAGGTTAGGGAAATTCACATTATAGAACGAACCTTTCTTTGAGGTGAAATTGGCCAGCAGCTTGCGGAGTATATCAGGGAACATTTTCTCCACGGCGGAGAAATCGGCGTCATCGGCAAAGGTGTCGAGGCTTACGCCCACGGACGGAACTCCGTTCAGCGTGCCTTCCATGGCCGCGCCTATGGTTCCGGAATACAGGGTTGCGGTTGCGGCGTTGTTGCCGTGATTGATTCCGGAAACTACAAGATCGGGTTTTTCCGGGTAAAAGATATTGTCTATGCCGAACTTGACGCAACTGGCAGGCGTTCCGTCAAGGTACCACCAGTCTTCGCCGGGAAGCTTTTCGATGTGCTTTACGGCTATTGGACGGAACCCCATGCTTACGGCCATCGACATACCGCTCTGGGCGGTTTTGGGAGATACTATAGTCAGGTCGCCGAAAGGGCGCAGAGCCCATACCAGGCTGCGGAGCCCCCTGGCCTGAAAGCCGTCGTCGTTCGTAACAAGGATTCTCATATATTTTTTTCGTAAATATATCTGCAAATATAATTGAATTTAAGCAAATTTTTAATAAATTTGCGCCGCAATTCGAGATTATTTTTGTTAAACTTTTATATCGAAAAAAATGGTAAAACTTGGTATTAACGGATTTGGCCGTATCGGCCGCATGGTTTTCCGCGCCGCAGTTGAGAATTTCCCCAATGACATCGAGGTTGTAGGTATAAACGACCTTCTCGATCCCGATTATCTCGCCTACATGCTCAAGTACGATTCCGTACATGGCACTTTCCAGGGCGACATCGCAGTCGAGGGCAGCACCCTTATCGTCGATGGCAAGAAGATCCGCCTCACCGCTGAGATGGATCCTGCAAACCTCAAGTGGAACGAGGTCGGCGCAGAGGTCGTGGTCGAATCCACCGGTCTCTTCCTTACCGATGACAAGGCCCGCAAGCATATCGAGGCGGGTGCGAAGAAAGTTATCATGTCCGCGCCTTCCAAGGACACTACCCCTATGTTCGTCTATGGTGTCAACCACGAGACCTACGCCGGCCAGGACATCATCTCCA
>JAEELG010000034.1 GCA_016288775.1 Bacteroidales bacterium
GCCGGTAGTCCCCCGGCGCCCTTTTCCCCAAGTTTTTTGGGCGCCGGGGTACTACCGGCAGCCGACAGAATTTTTAGTTTATACGAAAATGGAAATTGAGTGGAATTACATACTGCGAATTTTCATAGCAGGACTGCTCGGAGGCCTGATAGGCTTCGAGCGTGAATTCAGGGCCAAGGAAGCCGGACTCCGCACACACTTCATCGTTGCGCTCGGCAGCGCCCTGTTCATGATCATCTCTCAATACGCCTTCACCGGCAGGTTCGATGCGGCCCGCGTCGCCGCGCAGGTGGTATCTGGCATAGGTTTCATCGGTGCCGGCGTCATCATCTTCCAGAAGAACGTGGTTCGTGGAGTCACCACCGCGGCCGGCCTGTGGGTTGCAGCCGCAATCGGTCTGGCATGCGGCGCCGGGATGTATGCAGTGGCCATTGCGGCCTCGCTGATGACTCTGGCCTGCCTGGAAGCCATGCACCTGATTACCCGCCGCTACGGTGAGAAATCACTGAACATCACAATCTCCCCCGTCACTTCGGAACAGCTCTTCCAGTTGATGGAAACGATGAAGGCCAGCGGAATGGACATTCATTCGTTCTCCGTCACAGGCTCCGTCGCGACGATTCAGATGAACGTGAGACAGAAGAACTACCAAAGCGCCATCAGCAGCCTGCTTGAGGCCGCCAAGGGGCTGAAAGTAGAGATATCATAAAGACGCCTTGGAACTCACCGTCATCGCCTTCTCCGCATCCAAAAGAGCCTGAGGCTGGTCGATTGTGGCGCTGAGCACGTAATGGCGTCCGTCCTTGCAAGGCTCGAAATAAGTGTATCCCTCGTCATCGACCGTAACCCTGCCGGACCCGCTGACGGTGAACAGATCCGGACGCAGCGGATACAGCACGCTTAGGATATCCCAGCTCGGACGGTCGTAAGGCATGGTCTTGTATGCCTTATACCCTTCCACAACCGGATTGGGGCGGTCGAAACCCAGGTTCTCCTCTATCAAGGCACCGGGATACATAGTCTTTGTGCCTATCTCGAATGGATTCTGCCATATCTTTGTAGGCCATTCGTCGAATACCTTCCGCATTGCCGGAATGTCGTTCACGACGTTGTATTCGGCGCGCTTTTTCTCCCCGTAGCTGCCGGCCATCACCGACAGACCGATGGTTTTGCGGGCCACCAGATCGCGGTCTGCGTCCAGCAACTGCGCCAGAGTGGTACCGAATCCCAGGCTCACAAAGACCACGCTGTGGTCGGGCTGCGCCTCCAGAATCCTACGATAGAGTGCCACCGGTTCCGGATATCCGGAGGTGGCGGCATCTGCCGCCGCCGATGCTGGATGCGATTTCGGGAAGTCCTTCTCAATGGCGGTGTAGTCAACGTAATTCGAGAACTCCTGCACCGGCGTTACGCTCATGGCAACCGGCACCTCGGGGTGGCCATAGAATGTACAGACGGCGTCGACGTATGCAGCAGCTGTAGGACAGTTCTTATGGCAACCTACGGCAAGCAACTCCACCCTGCTCTCATCCACGCCTCGCAAAGCGAGAGCCAGAGCAAGCGCATCGTCGATGTCGTTGCCCATGTCGGTCTCGATTATCATCTTCACGGGATACTTGAACTCAGGCCCCGCAGTGCAAGCGGCGAACAGCAAAGCGGCTGCCGCCATGCACACAAAAATGCGCTTCATGATATATCAGATGATGTCGATTTCTTTCCGGTAAGGTGCGGCGGTCTGCGCTCCCATGCGCGTCACAGCGATTGCAGCGGCGGCGGTTGCGATACGGGCTGCGTCAAAAAGGTCCTTCCCTTCCGCCAGCGCCGCTACCAGCGTGCCGTTATAACAGTCTCCGGCACCGGTGGTGTCTATAGCTTTCACCTTGCGGGAAGGAACGAATTCGCTGCGCTCGCGGGTACATACGAGCGACCCCTTGCTGCCCATGGTGATTATTACGTTCTTCACGCCCTTTGCGAACAGCTTGTCAGCCGCAAGCCTGGCGTCGTCTTCGGAATGGATGGTGATTCCGGTCAGCTTCTCGGCCTCCGTCTCATTCGGGGTAAGCAGCCAGACATGTGACAGCAGCTCGTCGGAAACAGGAGACATAGGTGCGGGATTCAATACCACCTTGGTACCAAGGGTGTCGGACAGCTTCACGGCCCATTCGACAGTAGCCATGGGCAGCTCCATCTGCAGCAGCAGATAAGCGGCGCCTTTCAGTTCCTCGCTGATCTCGTTCACGTCGGCCGGCATCAGGTCCATATTGGATCCAGGGGCCACCGCTATACAGTTCTCGGCATTGTCGTCCACGAAAATAAGGGCTGTGCCGGTGGGCGATGACGAGTACTTGATCTTGGACGTGTCTATCCCTTCAGCGGTAAGGTGCTTTGCGAGCGACTCCCCGTTGGCGTCTTTGCCAAGGCAGGTCAGCAGGAGCACCTCAGCCCCGAGACGGGCGGCGGCGACGGCCTGGTTTGCGCCCTTTCCGCCATTGGCCTGGATAAGTTTGGCTCCGCCGACGGTCTCGCCTGGACGGGGCAGGGATTTCACCATCGCAGTCAGGTCGACATTCGAACTGCCGATAATTACGATACGGTTCATTGGTTATCAGTGTTTAGATATAGCCCCTATAAAAACAAAAAGGGCCGCAAGGGCCCCCATGTTCAATTATGCATATTACTCGCCCGGCGAGATAGCGCCCATAGGGCATGCGTCGGCGCAAGTGCCGCAATCAATACAAACCTCGGGATCGATGGTGTAAACATCGCCTTCCTTGATGGCGCCGGTAGGGCATTCGCCCTGGCAAGTGCCGCAAGCTACGCAGGTGTCTGCAGAAATTTTGTAAGCCATAATAGTGTTAAAATTTAATAGTGCACAAATTTACGGCCTTAAATTTGAATAATCAAGATTTGATGAATGATTTTTTAATATATTTGCAAGCATGAAAAACCGTTTGTCCATATTGATACTCGCTCTGCTGATGGCGCTGCCCGCAGCGGCGCAGAAAGAATTCGGCGGCGTGGCTAGGTTCGACGCCACCGTCATTGACATGGGAAAAGTCAACATCAGGGACGGCGCCGTGAGCTGCAGCTTCCTGGTAACCAATATAGGCGAAGAGCCTATCAACATCTTCGCCGTTACCTCTTCCTGCAGCTGCACGACTGCAAAATGGACCAGGGAGGACATCGCTCCCGGCGCATCCGGCACCATCGACGTCACCTATACGAACGACGAAGGGCCTTATCCTTTCGACAAGACCCTCGCTGTTTATCTATCCGGCGTTGAACGTCCGGTAATCCTTCACGTAAAAGGCGTTTCATATAAAGGAAAGAGGGCTAAAAACTAGCCCTCTTTCTTTTTATTCGCGCTCCGCGGTTTTGTCCGGAGACATCACCACTTCGCCGAAGTTGCCGGAGGCCAGAATCTTTGCAACTGCGTCGCGGATTCCCTCTGCATTCAGAGCATTCACTGCAGCCTCATATTCGGCATCGTAATCGGTATTGCCGAAGCGGTACCAGTGATTGACCACATCCATCCAGTAACTGTTCTGTATACGCTTCTCGGGAACGTTCTTCTTGAAGTTCTCCTTCACGCGGGTGAGCTGCTCGGCGGTGGGGCCTTCGGTAGCAAGTTTCTTGAGGCCGGCTACTGCAAGTTCGCGGAGCTTGTCAGCAGAACTGGGGTTGGTGTCGAAGTAAACCTGGATCATGGCACGGTCCACAGGGTACTTGTTGGTGGAGGTCATGGACTGGGCGCCATAGGTACCGCCTTCCTCCTCACGGAGAGTCTCGGTGTAGATCATGTCGATGATGTTGTTGGCAGCCATCAGGTTAACCTTCTCGGCCACGCTGTACTTCACGTCATAGGTAACATAGAACTGGAACACAGTGGTCTTTGGGGTCTGCATGTCAACCTTGAACTCGTTCAGGACATGCCCGGAAGGAATGCGCTGGCCGTCGTCGACCCACTTGAGGGCCTTCCTGCCCTTAGGCAGTGAACCGAGATATTTCTCCACCAGCGGCTTGAGGGTGGCTTCGTCGACATTGCCGACAATGTACACCACCGCGCCGGCGGCATCCTTGAAGAGCTTGCGGTAGTTGCGCTCCACGACCGCAAGGTCGGCCTTGTTCAGCACGTCCTCATCCAGGATGACGGTGCGGGGGTTGCCGCCGGAGACGGTCCTCTGGAGTTCCTGCTGGAACTTGAAGTTGGGAGTCTGGAGCAGGTTGGGCAGAACTGCCTGAATCTGCTGCTTGCCGACGTTCCACTCGTCAGGATCGAAACGGGGATCGGTGAAATACAGGTACACCAGCTGCAGTGCGGTCTCAAGGTCCTTGGGCTGGCAGTTGCCGCTGATTCCGTGGGTCATGCTCTCAAGATAAGGGCTCACGCTAAGCTGCTTGCCGGCGAGCATCTTGGAAACGGTGGAGTTGGGATACTTGGACACGCCGCCGTTGTTGACGAACAGGCTCCAGATATTGTTCTCGAAGGAAACGAGGTCCTCGGTGGAGATGAGGGAGGTACCGCCATCCTTCACCAGACGGAACATCACCTGGTCTTTCTTGTAATCGGTAGGCAGCCATGCGACCTTCACGCCGTTGGCAAGGGTCCACTCGGTGAAGCCCTTCACCAGTTCGCGGCTCTTCTTGACCTTAGAGCCCTTGAGGGATGCGGGATTCACGAACTCGCTGTCGATCTTCTCCTCGGCGTTGGCTGCGATCTCGGAGCCCTTCACCTTGCCTATGACCTCAAGCAGCTGGGCCTCGGTGGGATTGACAAGGCCTTCCTTCTCGGGACCGTTGTAGATCACCACCATATTGTTGTCGGTGATGAGCTGCGCCACGGTCTGGTTGTAAACCTGCGCAGGAATCATCTGGAGCAGCTGCTTCACGAGCTGAGCCTCGGTAGCGGGCTCCATATAAGGCTTGTTGTGGAAGAAGTTGTTGATGAGCGGACGCACGAACTCGGGATTCTTGCGGCTGTCGGCACCCTCGGCGCGCTTCTCGTAGCGGCTGATGACGTCGTCCTTGGCGCGCTGGATCTCGCTGTCGGTGAATCCGTGGCGCTTCATCTTCTCGATCTCGGTGTAGAATGCCTCGAGAGCGGGGAATGCATCGCCCTCCTTGAAAGCCACGTCGCCGTAGACGACGTCGCAGGTCTCGCAGATTTCGGAGCACATGAGTGAACCGCTGAGGAACGGTGCGTCAGGCTTGGAGGTGATGTCCTGGAAGCGCTCGTACATTACGTTGGAGATGACATCCTTGAGAAGGTCGGTGACAAGAGCCAGGTCGGTATTGTTGTACTCCACGGGTATGGGCTCGCTCTTCCAGAGAATTTCGATCTCGCTGTTGGGCATCTCGGGATCGGTGATGACGCCCACGATAGGCTCGGCGTTGTCGGGAACCTTGATGACGTCCTTGGCCTTGGGATTCACGGGTGCCGGTATGTCGGCGAAGAGAGTCTTGATCTTGGCCAGGATCACGTCGGGATCGATGTCGCCGACCACGATGAGGGCCTGATTGTCGGGACGGTACCAGGTCTCATAGAAGTTCACGAGGCTCTCGCGCTTGAAGGTCTCCAGGTTCTCCTGGCTGCCGATAATCGTGCAGTCGGCGTACTTGGAGCCCTTGTAAATGTACTGCTTTGCCTGCTCGTACATACGCCAGCTGGCGTTGCGGCGGGTACGGCGCTCCTCGATGATGACTCCCCTCTCGTCGTCGATCTCCTTCTGCTCGTTGAGCACGAAATGGGAATAGTCGTGCATGACGAGAAGGCAGGTATCGACGATGCCCTCGCGTGTGACGGGCATGTTGTTAAGCATGTACTGGGTGTATTCCACGCCGGTGGAGGCGTTGATGTTGCGGCCGAACTCGGCGCCGATGCTCTGAAGATACTCCAGCATCTGCTTGCCGGGGAGATTCTTGAGGCCGTTGAAGCACATGTGCTCGAGGAAATGGGCCAGACCGTCCTGGTCGGGGGTTTCCTGGATTGCACCCACGTGAGTTGCCAGATAGAACTCTGCCCTCTGGGCGGGTTTGTCGTTATGCCTGATGTAGTAGGTCATGCCGTTGTCCAGCTTGCCCACTTTCACAGCAGGATCGTTGGGGAGAACGTTCTGTGCGCTTCCCATGATGGCCGCCCCAAAGAGGGCCGCAACAATAATTAATACTTTTTTCATATTGTAAAACATAAAAATTTATGCAAATATATAAAATATTTATTGAAAAACAATATCTACCCTCGATTATTTAACGCTTTTCTGAAAGCCGATGCGTTACGTGCGTGACCATCAGCGGTTTTCGCAAATACATGCGTGCCGTCGAAATTGGGACTTGCACAGAAATAAAGGTTGCCGCCGCCCCTGTCGGCATTGAGCACGGCTTCTATGTAATAGTCGTCGGGAACGTTGATGGGCCCTGGAGGCAGCCCGGCATATTTATATGTATTATAAGGTGAGTCGAATTCCAGATGCCGGAAAAGGACCCGCTTGAGCTCGTAGTCGTAGCAGAATGCAACTGTAGGGTCGGCCTGGAGCAGCATTCCCCTGTCGATGCGGTTGAGATAGACGCCGGCGATCTTGCGGAGTTCCGGCTTGTAGTTGGACTCCCCTTTCACTATCGATGCGAGGGTGATTGCCTGCCAGCGGCTCAGCCCCTGCCTGGCGGCGGCAGACAGCCTGTCGTCGGTCCAGAAGGCGTCGGACGCCTTTCGGCAGCGGTCCAGCACGTCTTCGAGGGATGCGGTCCAATAAATATCGTATGTGGCAGGGAAAAACGCCGCGAACACTGTCTCCGGCGTCACTCCGTAGGGCGCGAGGAATGCGGAATCCTCGAGGGCCCTGTAAACGGAAAGCGAATCCAGGCGTATCTGGCGCGAAATCTTGCGGGCGATTTCCTGTCGTGTACGCAGCGAGCCCGCAAGGGTAAGGGAGACAGGAGACTGCCAGCCGTTGTTCAGCATCCTGGCGACGTAAACGCTGGTGCAGGATGTCGTTACCCTGTAATGCCCGGGTTTCATAAACGAAGCCACGTCCTTGTTGCGGAATACCTTGCGAAGACGGTTGGAACTGAGGACGGTGAGCTGGCTCTCCAGGGAGGACACCACATCTTCCGGCCCCATATCTTCGGTGACGTACAGGTCGGCAGTTCCGGCGAAATTGGGAATCTTGTTGTCTCTCAGCCAGTCGTATACCACAAAGATACCCACCAGGCCGAGGATGAGGGCAAGCAGTTTGACAAGTGTCTTCATCGGCGGCGCAGGACTATGGTGTCACCTTCCAGGGGAACGCTGTCGGCCTGGAGCTTGTTGAAACGGCGCAGCGACGAAAGCCGGATGCCGAAACGCTGCGAGATGTCGCGGAGAGTCTCGCCGTTGCCTGAGGCTATGTATTTTTCAAGCCCCCTGGCGCCATGGGCCTTCTTGCGCTTCAGGTAAACGATATCGCCGGGGTTGAGATCCTCTTCGCTGCGAAGGTCGTTGAAACTCAGGATTTCGCCCTTGAATAGGCCGTAGGCAAGGGCCAGGGAAGAATATGTGTCGCCCTCGACTGCATATACGCAGGGAACGCCGTTGATTTCGTAAACGTCACGGGACAGCTGGAAACGGTATACCTCGGAAGCCTTGTTGACAGTCACCTCGACGGGCTTTTCAATCTCAAGCGGCGCCTCGGGAATGGTTTCGGCAATGTCGTAGCGGTACAGCTGATAGTCTTCTATTACCTTGATGAGCTTGTCGGCGTACTTGGGGTCTGTGGCGTATCCTGCCTTCTTGAGCCCCTTCGCCCAGCCCTTGTAGTCGGTGGGCTCGAGTTCGAACAGACTCTTGTAGCGATCCTGATAACGTAGGAAGTCGGAATGGTCGCGGAACGAGGCAGCGGCGTTGGCGTATACCCGGAAGCACTCGCCTGCCTTGTCGTCGTCCTTGTAGATTTTCTTGCCTTTCCAGTCGGAGTGGCATTTGATACCGAAATGGTTGTTGGCCTTGACTGCCAGCGTAGACTGCCCGGCAGCGGACTCCACAAGGCCCTGCGCAAGCGTAATGGACGCAGGCACGCCGGAGCGCTGCATTTCAGCTTTTGCCGTGGAGGAATACTTTTCTATATATGTTTTATACGGGCCATCTGCAGCGGCCACGAACAAAACCAGGGTCAATGCTATTGCAACTATTCTTTTCACAAATGCGAATTTAGTAACAAAGCAAGACCCATGCAAATTTTATGCTAAAATTCGAAGGAGTCCCCGTCCGAAGCCGCAACCGTTTCAGGGAAGACGGAACGGCACTCTTCCAGAAGGGCGTCGAAATCAGTGATTCTCGACGAATAATGGCCTATTATCAGCTTTCCGGCACCGGCCTTCAGCGCACAGCGGGCCGCCTGCTCGGAGGTGGAGTGAAAGCGGTGCTCAGCCTTGTCGGCCATTTCGCGGGGATAGGTCGCCTCATGATACAGCACGTTTACACCTTTCACCCATGACGGAAGCTCAGGGAACGGAGCCGTATCTGAACAATAAGCATACGACTTCCCCTTATATTCCGGATTGGCTTCTGCATGGCGGTCTGTCACGGTTTCGTCGAAGCGGAACCCGTAGCACTCGATCTTGTGGTTCAGAGGGAATGCGCTGACCGTCAGGCACTTTGACGTGTGCACAACTTCGGGCTCCTTGCACGAGAGTGCATGGAATCGGATTTCGAAATTGTCGTCGGAGCCAAAGAACGCGGAGTAGAAATTGAGCACGGAGCCGAGAGCCTGCGGGCCGTAGATGTCGAGAGGCGCCACGCGTCCGTACATTGCCATCGAATTCAGGAGGCCGAACAGCCCGAACAGATGGTCGCCGTGAATGTGGGAAATAAAGATGGCCTCCACCCTCACGAACGAAAAATGACAGCGGCGCATCTGCTGCTGGGTGCCTTCGCCGCAATCGATAAGAAACAAGCGCCCGTTCGCATTCAGCATCTGGGCGCTTGGATTCCTGTCAGAAATGGGCATGGCCGAAGCCGTGCCCATTGTCGTGACCGTAAAAAGCATTACTTGGAGCTCTTCTCGAGTTTCTCCTTGAGGGCTGCCAGGGCGTCGATGTCGCCGAGGGTGGCCTTCTCCACGTTGGAGTTGACCTTCTTGACAGCCTTCTTGGTGGACTCTGCTTCGGAAGCAGCGGCCTTCTCCTTGATCTCCTGGTAGGTACGCAGGTGGCTGAGGATGATGCGGCGGGTGCTGCGACGGAGCTCGACAACCTTGAACGGAAGGGTCTCGCCTGCTGCGGCGGGCTTGCCGTCTTCCTTGACGATCTCGCGGTTGAAGGCGAATCCTTCGACCTCGCCGTCGAGGGTAATCATAGCGCCCTTGTCGGTGACGGAGGCAACGGTGCCTTCCACCACGGAGCCGACGGGGAACTTGGCCTCGATCTCATCCCAAGGATTGGTGGTGAGCTGCTTGTGGCCGAGGCTGAGCTTGTGGTTTGCCTCGTCGAAGTCGAGAATCTGAACGTCGATGGTGTCGCCTGCGTTCACAACCTCTGAAGGATGCTTGATCTTGTTCCAGCTGAGGTCGCTGATGTGAACCAGACCCTCCACGCCGTCTTCGAGCTCTGCGAACACACCGAAGTTGGTGACGTTGCGCACGGTGGCGGTATGACGGCTGCCGACGGGATACTTCTCGCGGATGTTCTCCCAAGGGTTGGGGGTGAGCTGCTTCAGACCGAGGGAGATCTTGCGGGCCTCGCGGTCGATGCTGAGAACCTGTGCCTCAACCTCGTCGCCCTGCTTCAGGAACTCCTGAGCGCTGTGGAGACGGGGGCTCCAGGACATTTCGCTGACATGGACGAGTCCTTCCACGCCCGGCTCGATCTCGATGAATGCGCCGTAGTCTGCGAGGAGGATGACCTTGCCCTTCACCTTGTCGCCGACCTTGAGGTTCGGGTCGAGCTTGTCCCAAGGATGAGGAGTGAGCTGCTTGAGACCGAGGGCGATACGCTTCTGCTGCTCGTTGAAGTCGAGGACGACCACGTTGATCTTCTGGTCCAGGGCGATCATCTCTTTCGGATGGGAGATGCGGCCCAAGCTGAGGTCGGTGATGTGGATGAGAGCATCCACGCCGCCGAGGTCGACGAGGACACCGTAGCGGGTGA
>JAEELG010000035.1 GCA_016288775.1 Bacteroidales bacterium
CATAAGGGAAAATTCGAGCAGGCCGATGGCGGAACGCTCTTCCTGGACGAAATCGGCGACATGTCGCTGGCGGCTCAAGCAAAGGTGCTGCGCGTGCTGCAGGAGAGGAAGATTTCCCGCGTGGGAAGCGACAAGGACATCACCGTGAACGTGAGGGTGGTATCGGCCACCAATAAAAATATCCCCGAAGAGATTGCGGCGGGCCGTTTCAGGGAGGACCTGTACCACCGCCTCAGCGTGATAGTGATTAAGGTTCCCAGCCTGGACGAGCGCAAGGAGGACATTCCGGAGCTCATCGAGTTCTTCAGGGACCAGATTGCATCAGAGACGGCGATGCCACGCAAGGATTTCTCACCGGAGGCCGTGAAACTGCTGGTGGAGAAGAGCTGGACGGGAAATATCCGCGAGCTCCGCAACGTTGTGGAGAGGCTCCTTATCCTTGGCGGAAGCCCCGTAAGCGCTCAGGATGTAAAAGATTATGTAATATAAACACTTAATAACGCACAAATGAAAAGACTGATGATCAAACCTTACGAAGCGCCGCAGTGTACGGTGGCTGCAATTGAATTCGAGTCAGGACTGCTGACTAACTCCCATACATACAAATCTGTGAGCATAGAAAGTTTTGACACGGATGATGATTCTATTAACTGGAACTAAGACTATGAAACGTACACTACTCTATATTGCCATCTCTGCTGTTGCAGCTTTTTCCTGCACGAAGGAAAATAATACAATTGATACGGAAAAGCCCCAGGAAGAGGAAAACGTAACTCCTGTCAATCCCGGGGAATACGACCCGTCCGAGTATCTTCTTGGCTTCGGGGCCGATCTGGAGAAGGTCGACAGCAAAGTGTCGATTGACGTAGATAACGGGTCGCTTGGCTTTGAAATTGGCGACAAGGTGCTGGTATCAGTACCGGCAACGGAGACCTCTGCTACTTATGAATATGACGGGACATACTTCGTCCCTACCGTCGAGCCGATTGCCGTGGGTTCCAATGTGGCCTATGTGTATTATCCCATGAGCGAGTATTCGCAGGATAATGCAAATGTTTATTTTTACTTGCCCGATTACTATGCAAAGGTCGGGGACTTGACAGATCTCGGTACGAAAGTGCCCATGGCGGGAATCATCCCCGTTGATGCCCGCGACGGTGAAGGATATCCTCAGGTAACGTTCAAGAATCTGGGTTCCATCCTCCGTGTCCGTTTCAACAGTAGTGCTGCACAAGGCGAAACCATTACTGCCGTGGAGCTTAGCGTTACCGGTGCAAATATTACCGGCTCCGGAAAAATCAGCTGGTCCGGAGATACGGATGCAGCCGAGCCCAGCGTTGCCGCCCTTGAAGGTGGTGGCAACAGCCTCAAAATAGATGTTTCCGACGGCCATCTTACAAATTCGGCTTACAAGGAATTCTACTTCTTCCTGCCTGCAAGCGGCACTCTCAGCACCATGACCGTAAAGGCCATCTACGGCAAGGAAGGTGGCTTCGAGCCTTCAGAGACAATTTCCCGTACCTCTCCGATGAACCTCGAAAGGAACAAGATATATAAGGTACAGAAGACCCTTAAGGGCTTTTTCTCCGGCGGCGACGGCAGCGAGAATTATCCTTACCAGATTGCTACTGCCGATGACTTCAAGGCCATCGCCACGCTTGCTAACGCAACAGCCGAGGCCGACGGCAACGGTTATGACGCTACTGCCAAGCGCACTTTCTTCGGAAGCACAGGTGTGCATTATGAGCAGACTGCTGATATTGAATTCAATAATGACGATCCCCTCACCGCTATTGGTGTTTATAATACAAATGCCTTCCAGGGTATATATAACGGCGGCGGTTTTAAATTAAAGAATTTCTCCATAACCGCACGAGTTGATGGAAGTGCTGGTCTGTTCGAATACCTGGACGGAGCCAAACTCACGGGAATTAACCTTGTTAACGCAAGAATAGAAGCTACCAATACAGCCGGACTGCTTGCGGGTCGTTGCATTGGTGCCACCAAGATTGAAAACTGTTCTCTTGACGGAGGGCAACTTATCGGTCGCAACTCTGTCGGCTTCATCGCTCACCTCAGCGGTAATGGTAGCATTGAAGTAAAGGGATGCTCCGTTAAGGACTTCACTATTGTTACAGCCGCAACCGGCAGTTCAGACGCCAATAACCAGGGCGGTATCGTTGGATGGGCCGGCAACGGAAACCCGTCAATCATCAACTGCTCTACGTCCGGAGACATACTGTTTACCGGTACCGCTTCCGGTACTGCCCGTGGCGGTATTGTAGGGAAATTTGACAGCACCGGCGAGATAAAAGGATGCACTAACGGAGCGAGTATCAGCAACCTGTTGGTGAACTCTACCGGCGGTATAACCGGTCTTCTGACCAAGGGAAGCATCAGCGAATGTGTAAATACCGGAGACGTATCCGGACTTGGTAACGTTGGTGGTATCGTTGGCCTTATGTCCGCGGCATCTTCCGCTTTCGTTCACGTGGAGAAATGCCGGGTTGATGCCGATATTACAGGTAAAACCAATCAGTGCGCAGGTGGAATAGCGGGCTGCGTACAGGATGGTGTCCTGAACACTTGCTTTGCGAAAGGTAGTGTAAGCTCCAATTCCTACGATGTCGGCGGCATAGCAGGGCAGGTTTATGCTAACGGGACAAGCGCTGTTTATAACCGTCCGTACGTTTATGATTGCATTGCGGCAAACGATGTTACTTGTACAAGGTCCGAGGGTGCAGCAAATATCGGCGGTGTCGTGGGACGTGTTATAAGGGGCAATAGTTACACCAACCAGTATGTCGCAGTCGACAACTGCATCGGCCTGAACAAGACTATAACCTCATCCATGCCTTACGCCGGAGCATTTATCGGAAATCTGGCCGGCGTCAAGACTAACAATGACAGGGCAAGGGTGCGTAACTGCATCTCTCTTGTGGAAGACAGCAACTTCAACGTTACTCCTACAACATCCCAGACAGGCGGTTTTGCCGGCCAGTATCTTGGCGCTCTCGTCCATTGTTACTATCTTGTCTCCGTTAACAACCAGACTGCAGCAGACGGCACCACCGCAGCCAGCAATCTCACCAAGTCGGACCTGACCACTCTCACAAGCGCTGCGTTCTGCGAAGCTCATTGCTCCCGCGCAACAGGGTATAACCTTACCGTGAACGGTGTTCAGTACAAATCTTCAGGCTGGACCAAACCCGACGATGTTGATTATCCTGTGCCGACAACCCTCTACAATCTGGGTTCAGAGTACTACAAGTAATCAGCGCCCATAAGGCATTTTAAAAGTATGAGCGACTATATAGTATCGGCAAGGAAGTACCGTCCGGATTCCTTCGGCACCCTGCTGGGCCAGGACAACATAGCAAGGACCCTATCCAACTCCATCAAGAGGGGGCAGCTGGCGCACGCCTATCTGTTCTGCGGGCCTCGCGGAGTGGGCAAGACAACCACCGCGCGAATCTTCGCGAAGATGATCAACTGCGCCAATCCGGGGGCCGATATGGAACCCTGCGGGGAATGCGAATCCTGCGTGTCGTTCAGCGAAGGTCGCTCATACTGCATCCACGAGCTGGATGCGGCGTCCAACAATTCGGTGGACGATATCAAGGCCCTGATGGAGCAGGTGCAGGTGCCGCCCCAGGTTGGAAAGTACAGCGTGTACATCATCGACGAGGTGCACATGCTGTCGCAATCGGCCTTCAATGCATTCCTGAAAACACTGGAAGAGCCACCGGCACACGCGATTTTCATCCTGGCAACGACGGAGAAGCACAAAATTCTGCCCACGATTCTGTCCAGGTGCCAGACCTACGACTTCAACCGCATCGGCATTCCGGATATGGTGCGGAACCTCCGGGACATAGCGGCGAAGGAGGGTGTCACAATCGATGACGAATCCCTTCACGTAATAGCCCAGAAGGCCGATGGCGCCATGCGCGACGCCCTCACCATCTTCGACCAGACGGTGGCATTCTGCGGCACGGACGTGCATTACGAGGATGTTATCCGCAATCTGAACGTCCTGGACTACGAATACAGTTTCCAGATGGTGGAAAGTTTCCTGGCGGGGGATTATGCGTCGGCACTGCGGCGTTTCGACGAGGTGCTGGCAAAGGGCTTCAACGCGCTGCATTTCGTGGCGGCGCTGAGCTCGCATTTTCGCGACCTGGCGGTTGCCAAGAGCGGAGCGCTGGACGCCCTGCTGGAGCTTCCGGCCTCGCTGAAAGAGAAGTATTCAGAGCAGGCTTCGCGCTGCTCCCTTGGCTTCATTTACGAGGCGCTGGGGGTAACCACGGCCTGCGAAACGGCATATAAGGCGGCGGTGAATCCGCGCCTTCACATAGAGTTCGCTC
>JAEELG010000036.1 GCA_016288775.1 Bacteroidales bacterium
CCTGCTACGGACTTATCGCCCTCGGTACCGTTACCGGCGGCTGGTCGGTGATACGGACGCTGAGCGAGGGCCTCTCGAAGCTCTTCCCGACCCAGGGTTTCTGCGCCGAGGCTTCCGGAGCCATCACCCTGATTCTCACCGCCGTACTCGGCATTCCCGTGAGCACGACGCACACCATAACCGGTTCCATAATCGGTACCGGTCTTACCCGTGGCATCAAGTCGGTGAAATGGATTACCGCCAAGAACATCGTGTGGGCGTGGATTCTCACGATTCCGGCCGTCATCGTGGTCAGCGGCGTCATATACCTGATAATGGTCCACTGGTTCGGATGTCCCGTGAAGGCGTTGTAGGATGAAGGATTTCTGGCGGATACTCAAGCGTTACGTAAGGCCGTACAGGGGCTACCTGGGCGGCTCGGTGGTGATGAACATACTGTCCGCCGTCTTCAACGTCTTCTCTTTTTCGCTCCTCATACCCATACTGCAGATACTGTTCAACGTGAACGAGATGCAGTATGAGTTCATTCCCTGGGATTCCGCAGCCGTCGGTATAAAGGACATAGCAATCAACAACCTTTACTGGTTCGTCACGGAGGCCATGGGCAAATGGGGCGCGCCCACCGTGTTGCTGGCCCTGTGCCTCTCGCTGTCGCTGATTACCGGAATCAAGACGGCCTGCTACTTCGGCTCCTCCGCCGTCATGGTGCCCATACGCAACGGAATAGTCAAGGACCTTCGCTGCGAACTGTACGGCAAGCTGCTGAGCCTTCCCATCGGCTATTTCAGCCAGGAACGCAAGGGCGACATCATGGCCCGCATGAGCGGAGACGTTCAGGAGGTGGAGAATTCCGTCACCGGCGCCCTCGACATGCTCATCAAGAATCCCATCCTGATCCTGTTCTACATCGGTACCCTGGTGTTCATTTCGTGGCAGCTGACCGTGTTCGTGCTGCTGTTTGCCCCGGCCATGATGCTCTTCATGGGCTGGCTGGGACGCAAGCTCAGGCGCAAGTCCGCCGAAGCCCAGGCAATGTGGAGCGACACCATGAGCCAGGTTGAGGAAACCCTCGGTGGCCTGCGCGTGGTCAAGGCCTTCCTTGCCGAGAAGAAGATGGCCGACCGCTTCGGAGCCATTACCACCGGCATGAAGCGCAAGAACAACCAGGTGGCCACCCGCCAGGCCATGGCTCATCCGGTGAGCGAATTCCTCGGCACCCTGATGATCGCCATCGTGCTCTGGTTCGGAGGCACGCTCATCATCGGCGAGCGTTCCGTCATCGACGCACCGACCTTCATCTTCTACGTAGTCATCCTGTACAGTGTCATACAGCCCATCAAGGACTTCTCAAAGGCTGCATACGGTATCCCCAAGGGGCTCGCGAGCATGGACCGCATCGATGCGATACTGAACGCCGTCAACAACATTCCCGAGCCGGAGACCCCGGTGCGCCTGGAAGGCTTCAGGAATGGTGTCGAATTCAAGGGCGTCAGCTTCCATTACGAGGACGGCAGGGAAGTGCTGCGCGACATCGACCTGGTGATTCCTAAGGGGCGCACGGTAGCGATAGTCGGCGCGTCCGGTTCCGGCAAGTCCACCATGGTCGACCTGATTCCGCGTTTCTACGACGTCTCCGCCGGCAGCATTACGGTTGACGGCGTCGATGTCAAGGATCTCTCGCTGCGCGACTTGCGCGGCCTGATCGGTTATGTGAACCAGGATCCCATACTGTTTAACGACACCATTTTCAACAACATAGCCTTCGGGGTTGAGAACGCGGACAGGGCTTCCGTGGAGGCTGCCGCCCGCATTGCCAACGCCCACGATTTCATAATGGAGAAGGAGGAAGGCTACGACACCAACATCGGCGACCGCGGAGTCAAGCTCAGCGGTGGCCAGCGGCAGCGCATCAGCATCGCCCGTGCGGTTCTGAAGAACCCTCCCATCCTGATTCTCGACGAGGCCACAGCTTCGCTCGACACCGAATCCGAACGCAGCGTGCAGGACGCCCTCGACAAGCTCATGAGCTCCCGCACCACCATAGCAATAGCCCACCGCCTCAGTACCATCAAGGGCGCTGACGAGATAATAGTTATGGATGAAGGCCGCATCGTGGAGCGCGGCCGGCACGATGAGCTTCTCGCCCTTGGCGGTTATTATAAAAAACTCAATGACATGCAGTCGCTATGAAAAGAACGACCATATTCAGAATACTTACCATATTGTATCTGGCTGCCATAGCCGTCCTGTGTTTTGCCAATTTCGGCAGCGTCCGTGAGGTCCCGCTGACAATCTTCGGCATTCCGACCGACAAGATAGTGCATTTCCTGATGTTCCTTCCTTTCCCGGTCGTTGCGTTCTTCTCCTTCCCTCTGAAGAAAGCCGGAGTCGTAAAGTCGCTGCTGCTTATCGTCGGTATCTTTGCGGTCGGGTGCCTGCTCGCCTGGGGGACGGAATACGTGCAGAGCAAACTGCCGTACCGCACCATGGATCCAATGGATTTCCAGGCCGACGCCATCGGCCTTATCTGCGGCTCCGTAGCTGCTTTCCTGATCAGAATCTTCAGTAAGAGATAAGATATGCGTAGAATCCTCCTCAGCGTTCTGTTGTGCCTGTCCGTGCTGCCCGTTTCCGCACAGGTGCCCAAGCCATCCGAGTTCAAAACCGCCTGCGATACCCTCACCGCCCGGTGCAACCGCCGCTTTTCGGTGCGTTCCTCCGTGCGTCTTGAGAAGGTTCTGGTACGCGGTGGCGACCTGGATTTGTATTTCCACCGCAATCTGGTGGACTATCCATGGCATGAAAAGGACGTGGAGTGGTTCATGTCGCAGCTCAAGAAAGAGGCTTCCGACGCTCTCAGCGGGTACTCTGTCGGCTCCTGCAGGGCCGGCGGCTGCAAGCTGGAGGATCTGGCTACGCCCAAACTTGGCAACAACGGCAAGCCTGTTTCATTCACATATGCCGAGAAGCCTTCGGGCACAGTTCCCATGGTTCGCAGGACGCATGCCCGCAAGATATCCAAGGGCCTGTGGGGAAGGCACATAGCCCTGTGGCAGAGCCATGGTATATATTATAATGCCGACCAGGACATCTGGCGCTGGCAGCGTGCGCCCCTGCACCGGACGGTGGAGGATCAGTACACCCAGAGTTACGTGATTCCGTACCTGATGCCCATGCTGGAGAATGCAGGAGCCTATGTGATGACCCCGCGCGAGCGCGACGTGCAACCGCTGGAAGTCGTGTGCGACAACGATCCGACGTTCGTCCGCTCTGCCGACCCCATGGTCC
The DNA here is from genome assembly GCA_016288775.1 of Bacteroidales bacterium. Classification (GTDB taxonomy): domain Bacteria; phylum Bacteroidota; class Bacteroidia; order Bacteroidales; family UBA932; genus Cryptobacteroides. The sequence goes on from JAEELG010000036.1 coordinate 3,289, forward strand.
GCACCGCCGGCCGCTATTCCGAGACCGGAAGCTGGAAATACGCCCCCGGCAGCGGTTTCGCCGATCTCAAGGAGGTCTACGACATCTCCGATAATCCTTTCACCGCCGGAACCGCAAGGGTCGCCGACTGCAGTGTGACTCCCGCATCGTGTGCACGCTGGACTCCCGTTATCCGGGAGAGAGGGGAGTATGCCGTTTACGTCAGCTATGCATCCCTGAAGAACAGCAGTTCCGCCGCGCGCTATACCGTGAAGCATCTCGGTGGTACCACCGAATTCCTTGTCGATCAGCGCAAGGCAGGCGGTACCTGGGTTTACCTGGGGACCTTCGAGTTCGCTGCCGGTGACGGCGGATACGTGGAACTCGACAACAAGGGCACTTCCGGACAGGTGGTCAGCGCCGACGCGGTCCGTTTCGGCGGCGGTATGGGCAAGATACAGAGGGGCGGCAAGCTGTCGGGCCTTCCCGCTTTCTGCGAGGGCGCTTCGTACTGTCTCCCTTGGGCCGGATGCGACAGCACCATGCGCGAATGGGACGGCGACTATGCCAACGATTATGCGATCCGCGGTTCGTGGACTAAGATGATGCGCAAGGACAAGAAGGTGCCTTTCGACTGCTCCCTGGCATTCCATACCGACGCGGGCAGCACTCCCAACGACAGTATCGTGGGGACCCTGGCCATATATACGCTCAAGTGTGACGGCAAGCGTGAGTATTCCGACGGCGGAGACCGTATGACCGCCCGTGCGCTTACCGATTTTGTACAGACCCAGATTGTCGATGACGTCCGTTCCGGCTTCGAGCCAAAGTGGTCGCGCCGCCAGCTGTGGGACCGCTCCTACAGCGAATCGCGGACCACAGATGTGCCCGGAATGCTTCTTGAGCTGCTTTCGCATCAGAATCTCGCCGATATGAAGTACGGTCTTGATCCGTCCTTCCGCTTCACTGTGAGCCGCGCCATATACAAAGGCATGCTGAAGTATCTGGCAGCCCGCTATGGCACGTCCTATGTGGTACAGCCCCTGCCGGTGCACGCATTTTCCGCCGTACTCGACGGTGACGGCGCAAAACTCCGCTGGAGCGCGACCGCCGACCCTCTCGAGCCCACCGCAGTGCCAAAGGGATATACGGTTTACACCCGTATCGATGACGGCGCCTTTGACGAGGGAGTGCCTGTCAGCGACTGCGAGGCTGTCATGCAGATTGAACCGGGACACGTGTATTCCTATAAGGTGGTTGCCTGGAACGACGGAGGCGTCAGCTTCCCATCGGAAGTGCTTGCAGTCGGACGTCCCACCGGAGCCTCCGGCTCTGCTGTCCTGGTTGTCAACAACTTCGACAGGGTTGCAGCTCCCGCGTGGGTCGATACGCCTACGTATGCGGGCTTTGATGCCCGTCTGGACGCAGGTATGCCCGACCGCCGAGATATCCTGTACATTGGCGAGAATTACGAGTTCCGCCGCAATCTGCCGTGGATGAGCGACGACAATCCCGGCTTCGGCGGTTCTTATATCGACAAGGCAGGAATGATTGTAGCCGGCAACAGTTTCGACTATCCTGCGGTTCACGGGGCATCCATACTTAAGGCTGGTCGCCCGTTCTGCTCAATGTCGTCCGAGGCGTTCTGCGCCGATTCTACGTTGGCTTCGTCATACGGCGCACTCGATCTGATTTGCGGTGCTCAGCTAACCACCAAGATCGGCAGGGGAGTAGTTCCCAACCGCTATCAGATATTCCCGGCGGCGATGCAGCGCGCCCTCCGTATATGGAGCGGCAGCGGGCGTGGCATTCTGATTTCCGGCTCGCGTATCGCCACCGATTTCTGGTGTCCGGTATATGATATCGAGGTGGATACTGATGAGCTGACCGCCGGCCGCAAGTTCGTCCAGGATGTGCTCGGATATCGCTGGGCGTCTTCTTATGGTACCGAAACCGGCATGATTGGCGACATGCCTTTCTACGACGAACTCAATTCCGATTGCTATGCGGTGCCTCACAGCGACGGCCTGCAGAATGCCGATTCGCGCGGCTCCGTGTGGATGCGCTACGGCGGCTCCCGCGTTCCCGCCGCAGTCAAGTTCGACGCAGGCAGCTACAAAGTCGCTTCGCTGGGCGTTCCCGTAGAGTGCCTCAAACAGTCTTCCGACCGCGACAAGGTCCTCCGCGAAGCCCTCGAGTATATCGAATAGCTGTGATTCAGAAGACCAATGCTGCAAGGCTGCTGGATGCGGCGGGGATTGCGTATTCGCTTGTGGAGTATGCAGTTGACGAGGAGCATCTGGAGGCTTCGCATGTGGCGGCTGAGTTGGGCGAAGATATTGACCGCGTATTCAAGACGCTGGTGCTGCGCGGCGACAAGAGCGGCCCGTTCGTGTGCGTGATTCCCGGTTCGCTGGAGGTGGACCTGAAGGTCGCGGCGCGCATTTCCGAGAACAAGAACTGCGAGATGCTGCATGTCAAGGAGTTGCTGACCCTGACGGGATACATACGGGGCGGTTGTTCTCCCATTGGGATGAAGAAACAGTTCCCGACCTTCATACATGAGAGCGCCCTGCTTTACGACACCATATATGTAAGCGCCGGCGTGCGTGGCCTGCAATTATGTATCGCGCCGCAGGACCTGATTCAATTCATCGACGCAAAAATCTACCCCATATGAAACACTATGTACTGATAGCTACAGCGGCTCTGGTGACAGCCTGCGCGCTGCCGGCACCGGAGACAAATTCTTTTATTCCAAGCCACGCCGTGATGGCTCATCGCGGATCCACATACTGGGCTCCGGAAGAGACCGAAATCGCCTGGCGCTGGGCCCGCGAAATGGGCGCCGACTACCTTGAATCGGACCTTCAGTGCACCAAGGACGGAGTCATTCTGGCCAACCACGACGTCAACCTTACACGCACAACCAATATCGAAGAGGTCTTCGGTTCCGGCGTGCCTGCATCCCGCCGCGATTTCTACCTTTCCCTGGGATTCAGTCCGGAAGATGCTGATGAGCAACTGGTTTTCGATGCGCAGGGTTTTGTGCCATACCACGCTTCATCCTACTATTATGCTGAGCTGCTGGTTCTCGACGCCGGTTCCTGGTTCAACGAGGCGCGCCCGGAGCAGGCCCGTCCCGCTTTCGCCGGCAGTCAGTACGTCTCTGCCCTGCAGGACCAGATAGCCTACGCCGAGGGACGTATGCTCAAGCGCGATGCCCTGGGCAACCGCATTCTGGCGGGCGGGCTGAAACCGTCCTGCGCCGGCAAGACGCTGGCGGAGATTCGCGAAGGAGCCAAGGAGAACGGCAAGTACATGGAGTTCCTGGATTACGACTTCAATAGCGCATATGTGGACGATCCTGCCGACAGTGGCAACCGTCCCGGTATTTACATAGAGTTCAAGGAACCCGAGGTGAATCCTGAAGACATGGAGCAAAGGGTGTATGACATCCTTGACGCCTGCGGCTGGAACATCATCACAAAGGAGCCGGAAGAAACCGAATTCTACAAGGACGGCAAAGTCCAGGTGGGCAAAACCCGCGGCAAGGTCATTCTGCAGACCTTCTCCACTGAATCGCTCGTGCGAGCCAACGCCATTTTCAAGGGCCGCCTGCCGATGTGCTTCCTGCTCTGGCCTCCTTGTCCTGAAAATATCCCCGGGGGCGATCTGGAAACAAAACAGGGCTTCAAGGCCATCCTCAAGTGGGCAAGGGCAAACGGCGCCAACATCAGCGGCCCCTCAATCTCCGGAGAGCCCAACAACTACGCTGAACTCAACCACCAGTGGCAGGCGGACCTGGTCCACAAAGCCGGAATGCTCAACCATCCCTATTCCTTCGATTCACTGGAGCAGATGGAAGAACAGACCGACCGCTCCGACGGCTTCTTCACCAACCGTTCAGACCTGACTATACAGTACCTGTTGGATAAAGGACTCCGCTCCGATCCCGCCGCTCCCCGGTCTGTTCCCGACCCCGTCGCCACTTTGGAGAGGCTTGGCTATTAGTTATATATAGGAACGCGTAGCGGATAAGTAGCGTAGCGCTATAGATTAAACAGCGGCGAAGCCGTCATTCGAGGCAGGGGGGTGAGGGCGATACCGGCGGCGGCGTCAAGACTTTCGCTGTAAGCGAGTTCCGGAGTGTTGTTGTGTTCGCTGAGGTGACACAGAAAGATGTGTCGCAGACCATCGTGCCGGAACGCGCGTATAGCTTCTGCGCACTCGGGATTCGATAGATGTCCGTGTCCGTCGCGTATCCGCTTCTGCAGCTCCGGAGGATAAGGCCCCAGCCGCAGCATTTCCGGGTCGTAATTGCTCTCGATCACCACGGTATCCGCCTGCCGCGCCCAGTTCAGCGCCTCCTCGGTCATGCGTCCTATGTCGGTCATTATCACGAACTTGAAATCGTCGAGCAGTATGGCGTAACCTACTGTCTGCGTGGCGTCGTGGGGAACAATGAAAGACCGCGCCCTGATACGCCCCGGAACAATCTCGTTCCACTTTCCTTCGGACAGCACGACCCTGTGCCTGCCGATCCAGTCGCGGGTCATTGTGTGATAACCCAGGGCCCTGTGCAGCTCTGCCGTAGCCCATACAGGCTTGCCGACATGCTTGCAGACGGAACCCAGGGAACGGATATGGTCCATGTGGTCGTGCGTAATCAGTACCGCTCCGAAGTCATCGAAACACAGTCCCTCGTTTTGCAACTCCTTCTTCAGGCGCCTTGGACTGACGCCGGCGTCAATTATCACGCCCGCCTCGCAGCGGTGGCCCTCGTCGCCGAAGATACCTACGAAATAACAGTTGCCGCAGCTGCCGGACGAAAAGGACTTGAACTTAACGCTGCTCATCGTTGGTGCAGTATTTGTCGATGACACTGTATGAGTCGCGCACTCCGAGCTCGCCGGCACGAGACAGGTCAATGCATCCTTTTTCCTTGTCTTTCAGATAGATAAGCACGAGGCCGCGGTTAAAGAAAGCGTCTCCCATAGAAGGATAGAGCCGTATCGCCTGCGAGTAGCCGTCTATGGCGTTCACCATCTCTCCGCTCAGGCAGTACAGGTTGCCAAGGTTGAAGTAGAGATAAGGGATGTCCGGCACCAGGTCGGTCGCCGCCTGCATATCCTCGATAGCTTCGGAATAGTCGTAACTGCGTGCGACCCGGTCGGATACACGGGCCCTGGTGGCCCCCTTGTCGTCCATCGAAAGCGTCTGCACGTTTCCTTCGAGCGAAGCGATGAAATCTATCATTTCGGCCCGCAGCACGCCACGGTTCATCAGATAGAAGGCCTTGTAGTATCGGGAGTAAAGATCCTTGTCCGTGTCGTTGTCGGCGGCGTTGACCGCTTTGTCGAAGTAGTTCAGAGCGCCGGTGTAATTCTTCTGCTGCACCTCGTATATGCCCATGATGAAGAAGGTCTCCGAAGGCGGCAGCTTAACCGAACCGGCACCGGAACTGGCGTCTCCGGCGAGTACGGACGACAGCGAGCGTACCAGTTTCAGGGTTACGAGACTGTCGCTGTTCGATACCACCACCGGCACCGGAACGGCGTCCACGAAGCGGTCGAGCAGGGGATTCTCGAATCGGCTGCTGAGAGCCAGGTTGCGGGCCTCGCGCCTGGCTGCCAGACTGAACTTGTACAGGGGGCGGAGGCGAATGTCGATGTCGCGGTGCTGCAGCAGCTCGTTGTCGAAGTCCTTCTTGGCGAAATCGGCGTCCAGCGCCAGCAGGGCGTTATACTTTTTGGTGGTGTCGGCGAATGACGCCTCGCCGGAAGCGTTCTTGGCCCGGTATTCCCCGACCTTGCGCAGCGCGGTCTTGTAATCGGCCTTGGACTCCTTTGTCATGCCGAGCATGTTCTCAACGTAGGAACGGTTGAGATACGCCTTGGCGAAATCGGGATACAGCTCGATGGCGCGGTCATAATCGCGCAGGGCGTCGCGCCAGCGTCCCATCTCCATGAAGAATGCGGCGCGGTTGAAGTAGGCGAGCACGTTGCGGGGGTTGATGTTGAGTACCCGGTCCATGTCGTCGAGTGCGCTTTCGTAATCGCCTACCTGAGCATAAATCAGGGAACGGTTGTACAGGGTGAGCGCATTTCCGGGCTCTTCCTTGAGCACCCTGTTCAGGTCGCGCATGGCGGCGTTGTAGTCGTGCAGCTCGTAGTAGAGCAGCGCGCGGTTAAAATACGCAAAGGTGTTGGTGCTGTCGATTTCCAGCGCCTTGCTCATGTCGGCGACGGCTTCCGGATACATTTGCCTGGCGGCGTAAACGCGCCCTCGGCGAATGTAGCACTCAGGCTCGAAGCGGTCGATCTTGATGGCCTTGTTGTAGTCGTCCATAGCCTTGAGCGTGTCGCCGAGGAACAGATAGGACGCGCCCCTGTTCAGATAGGCTGACGGGTCTTTCGGCTCCTTGCGTATGTAGCGGTCGAAGTCATCGACGGCTTCCGGGAAACGCTGGGCAAGGAAGTTGGTCACGCCGCGGCTGTAGTAAAGACCGGTGAAGCCAGGACGCAGGCTTATCGCCTTGTCGAAGTCGTCGAACGCCTTTTCGTAGTCGCCGGTACGGCTCTCCGTTATGGCACGGTAATGGTATCCGTTGGTAAAGACGGGGTTTAGACGGACGGACGTATTGAAATCCTTCTGCGCCCCGCGGATGTCGCCAAGATTGTATTTGGCTATGCCGCGGTAGAAGAAACACCAGTAATCGGTAGTGTCGAGGCGCGCCAGTATGTTGAAATGCTCGATTGCCTGGGTGTACTTGCCGTCCTGCAGCGCCAGCCTGCCGCGCATGCTGAAAACATCCTTGTCGTATTGGGCAAGCGCCGGGGAGGCTGCAAGAAGCAGAATCGATATTGAAAGGAGAAACTTTTTCACTACATTTGCAAAGATAAACATTTATCGTGCCGAATTGAAGGGGATAAGCAAAATATTTATGGTAGTCGTTATCGCGCTTGCGTGCCTCCCCGCGCGGGCGGGCTTGCGCGACGACGCCGAGCATCTCAGCGATCCTCTCCTGGAGGGCAGGGGACACGGTACCCGCGGCACGGTGGAGGCGTCGCTGTATATCATCCGCCGTATGCAGCAAATCGGGCTGGAACCCCGTATCCAGTTTTTCCGGACCGAGCGGGGCGTGGGCCGCAATGTCTATGCAGTCTGCACCGGCAACCCCCGTTCTGTCAATTACACCCTTGTCTGCGCACATTACGACGGAGTCGGCACTATTGACGGGAATGTGTATCCTGGTGCCGACACCAACGCTTCCGGCGTCGCCGTGATGCTGTATCTGGCCGGGCAATTGAAGAATAGCGGCAGGAATTTCATCTTCGTGGCCCTCGACGCCTATTCCGAAAGGCTTGCGGGCGCAGAGAAGTTCGCCACAATGCCATACAAACTCTCGATGGTGGTGAACATCGATACCATCGGAAGCTCCCTTGCACCTCCCAACAAATACCGCCCCGATTTCCTTATCGTCCTTGGAGGAAATGATTTTGAAAAGCAGAACTCAAAGCAGTTCGACAAGGCCAACGAGGGGCCCAGGCTGCGCCTGTATTACGATTACTACCGGAGCAAAAGCTTCACCGAATACTTTTACACGCGCATTTCCGACCAGGCGCCGTTCCTGCGGAAAGGCATCCCGGCCGTGATGTTCACCTCCGGCATCACCATGAATACCAACAAGGTCATAGACACAGCCGAAACCCTTGACTGGGGTATTCTGGAAAGGCGCGCCGAACTGATTCGCAACTGGTTACTCATATGAAACGCATCCCCGTCCTGTCCGCATTGCTGCTCCTGTGCTGCTGTGCGGGCGTGCCGGAGCCTTATGGCCCCGTGCCCAATACTGCCCAGCTGGACTGGCAATTATTGGAATACAACATGTTCTGCCACTTCGGCCCCAACACTTTTACAGGAGAGGAATGGGGAAACGGCCGTGAACCTGAGGATATCTTCAATCCCACGGATCTGGACTGCCGGCAATGGGCGCGCACAGCCCGTGATGCCGGAATGCAAGGCATTGTCATTACTGCCAAGCATCACGACGGATTCTGCCTGTGGCCCAATCCGGAGAGCAACCATACCGTTGCCCAGAGCAAGTGGCGGGACGGCAAGGGTGACGTTCTGAAGGAACTGTCGGATGCGTGCGACGAGTATGGACTTCACTTTGGCGTTTATATCTCTCCCTGGGACCGCAATGACCCTGCCTACGGTACTCCCGAATACAATGAAAAGTATGCCCGTACCTTGAAGAGCGTGCATGACGGCACTTACGGCCCCATCTTTGAGCAGTGGTTCGACGGCGCGTGCGGAGAGGGCCCGAACGGCAAGCGTCAGGAGTATGACTGGGCGCTCTTCCATCGTACCGTAAGCGAGTTGCAGCCCTTCGCGGTGATGTTCAGCGATGTGGGCCCCGGCTGCCGCTGGGTGGGGAACGAGAAGGGGAGGGCCGCCCTTACCAACTGGAGCCGTCTTGACACTGCCGGTTTTACCCCTGGTGCCGGCGCCCCTCCCAAGGAAGCATTGCAGCAAGGGAACATGGACGGATCCGCCTGGGTTCCTGCCGAAACGGATGTATCGATACGTCCGGGCTGGTTCTGGAAAGAGACCGAATGCCCCAAAAGCGCAGAGGAACTCATGAAGATATGGATGGAGAGCGTTGGCCGCAATTCTTTGCTGCTGCTTAATGTGCCCCCGGACACGAGAGGCCGCATTCCTGCCGAAGATTCCACCGTGCTGATGGAATTCCGGGCCCTGCGGGAAAAAGTGTTCGGCAACAACCTTGCCGACGGGGCTTCTGTCCGGGCACGTTCTGCTTACTGCACAAAGCGGAGCAACCTTGTTGACGGCAATTTCCGGACATGGTGGGCCGCGGCTTCCGAGACGCCTGAAATCGAGATCCGCCTGCCTGAGAAGCAACGTGTGAACTGCATCTCGCTTCAGGAATACATTGCCCTGGGACAGAGGGTCGCTTCCTTTGATGTCCAGGCCTGGACCGGGGATGACTGGAAGACGGTAGGCTCCGGCACAACCATAGGATATAAACGTATACTTCTGCTTGAGTCCGTCTGCACCGACAGGATCCGAGTCCGCATCACTTCGTCGCTGGCCCGTCCGGTGTTGAGCGAAATAGCTTTGTACGATTATGAGATGCCAAGCGCGCGTGAACGTGCGGAAAAACTGCTCTCGAAGCTGAATCTCGACCAGAAAGCGGCGCTGTCGCTGTATGATTCACCTGCCATTCCGGAGCTCGGCATCAAGCAGTATACCTGGTGGAACGAGGCTCTTCACGGAGTGGGCCGCAACGGCAGCGCAACCGTTTTCCCCATGCCTGTAGGAATGGCTGCATCGTTCGACGAAGCCCTTGTGGAACAGGTGTTTACGGCAGTCAGCGACGAAGCGCGAATCAAGCATAAGCTGGCGGATGACGCCGGCGTACATGACATTTACTGCGGCCTCACATTCTGGACCCCGAACATCAACATCTTCCGCGATCCGCGCTGGGGAAGAGGTATGGAAACTTACGGCGAAGATCCCTGCCTGACCGGGCGTCTTGGCTCCGCCGTGGTGCGTGGACTTCAGGGCGATCCCGACGCTCCCGTGCAGAAGCTTCATGCCTGTGCCAAGCACTTTGCGGTGCATTCCGGTACCGAGCAGAACCGCCACCGTTTCAACGCCGAAATATCGGAACGCGACCTGCGCGAAACCTATCTGCCAGCTTTCAAGGATCTTGTGGATGCCGGTGTGCAGGAGGTCATGACAGCTTACAACCGTTTCCGCGGAGTCCCTTGTACGGCGTCCAAGTATCTGGTGGATACAATCCTCCGCCGCGAATGGGGTTACGACGCGCTTGTCGTTTCCGACTGCTGGGCCATTTCCGACTTCTATGAACCGGGGCGCCACGATTATTCCGCCGGGCCGTGTGAAGCTGCAGCTGCTGCGGCGTTGAACGGCCTGAATCTGGAATGCGGCACTTCCTACCGGGCACTCGCCGAAGCGGTGCGCAGGGGGCTGGTCGACGAGAGCGTGGTGGACGCCAATGTACTGCGTCTTCTTGAAGCCCGCTACAGACTGGGAGAAATGGACGGAGTGTCGCCCTGGGACAATCTCGATCCAGCGCTTGTCGAAGGGCCTGAACACAGGGCTCTCTCGCTCAGGATGGCGGAAGAATCGATGGTGCTGCTGCAGAACCGCGGCAACATCCTGCCTCTGTCCGGTGACTCCAGAATTGCCCTTTTGGGGCCGAACGGCGATTATGCCAGCATGCAGTGGGGCAATTACAATCCTGTCCCCAAAACCACGGTGACCCTTCTGGATGCCATGAAGACCGCCTTGGGTGACATCCGGTACATCAAAGGATGCGGGCACACCGATGCCCTTGAAGACATCGATTCGTTGCTGCAGGAACTGGCCGAGGTGGATGTGGTGGTGTTCGCCGGAGGAATTTCGCCGCGTCTGGAAGGGGAGGAGATGAACGTGGAGATTCCCGGATTCAGCGGAGGAGACCGCACAGATATAGAGCTCCCGGCCGTCCAGCGCAGGCTTCTCGCCGCGCTGCATGACGCCGGCAAGAAAGTGGTTCTGGTGAACTTCTCAGGTTCTGCCATGGGCCTGGTTCCAGAAACCGAGAGTTGCGACGCCATCCTTCAGGCATGGTATCCCGGACAGGATGGCGGAACGGCCATTGTAAACGTTCTTATGGGTAACGTTTCGCCTTCCGGAAAGCTCCCTGTTACCTTCTACCGAAGCGTAGCCGACCTTCCGGACGCCGAGGATTACAATATGGAGGGTCATACCTACAGGTATTTCCGAGGCGATCCGCTATATCCTTTCGGATTCGGCCTCAGCTATACGGAATTCAGTTACGGCAAACCCTTTATCCGTGGTAATTCGCTGGTCGTTCCCGTGAAGAACACCGGCAAACGCGATGCCGACGAAGTGGTCCAGTTGTACGTAAGCCGTCCCGACGACCCTCAGGGGCCGGTCCGCACCCTCCGCGACTGGAAACGGGTATCAATTCCTGCAGGAAAAACGGTTAAAGTGAGTTTCAAGATCAGCGACAACACATTCGTATGGTGGTCTTCCGAGGCACAAAAAATGCTTCCGCTGTTCGGAACTTACCTTCTTCAGGCCGGTCCGTCATCAGCGGAAGCACAATCAGTAGAATACTCTTATTCCGAAAGCTTCTTGTAGGTGTTGTAGCGGATCTTGGCGAACTCTTCGGTCTTTGCAAGAAGCTCTCCTGCGCTTTCGGGATAGAGCTTGCTCAGCGAGCTGAAGCGAACCTCACCCTTGAGGAAATCCTGGAACTTAGTCCAGTCGGGCTCCTTTGAGTCGAGGCTGAACGGGTTCTTGCCTGCCTCTTCGAGGAGAGGATTGAAGCGGTAGAGATGCCAGTAGCCGCATTCGACGGCGAGTTTCTCTTCCTTCTGGCTAAGGCCCATTCCTGCCTTGAGACCGTGGTTGATACAAGGTGCGTAGGCAATGATCAGCGAAGGACCGTCATAGGCCTCGGCTTCCTTGATTGCGTTCATGTACTGAACGGGGCTGGCGCCCATGGCAACCTGAGCCACATACACGTAGCCGTAGCTCATGGCCATCATGCCGAGATCCTTCTTGCGGATCTTCTTGCCGGAAGCCGCGAATTTCGCGATCGCACCGACCGGGGTCGCCTTGGAGGACTGGCCGCCGGTGTTGGAGTACACCTCCGTATCGAGGACCAGGATGTTGACATTCTCTCCGGAAGCGAGGACATGGTCCAAACCACCGTAACCGATGTCGTAGCTGGCACCGTCGCCACCGAAGATCCACTGGCTGCGGGAGGCGATGTAGCTCTTGAGTTCCAGCAACTGCTTGTCCTTCTTGGCGTTCAGGAGCGGAACGAGCTGATCGGCGACCTTGCGGGTCACCTCATAGCTGCCGCGGTTGTCCAGCCATTCCTGGGCCAGGGCAACGATCTCCTCGCTGCGAGCCTCTTCGACTAGGGCCTTCATGTAGCCGGCCACAGTATCGCGCAGGCGCTCGGAGCCGAGCCGCATGCCAAGACCGAATTCGCAGAAGTCCTCGAAGAGGGAATTCTGCCAAGCCGGGCCACGGCCTTTGGCGTTGGTGCAGTACGGAGAAGCCGGGAAGGAGGCACCGTAGATGGAGGAGCAACCCGTCGCATTGGCGATCATCATGCGGTCACCAAAGAGCTGGGTGATGTTCTTGATATACGGGGTCTCACCGCAGCCCGCGCAAGCGCCGGAGAACTCGAAGAACGGCTGGGCGAACTGGGCGTTCTTCATGTTGGACTTGGGATCGAAGGCCTCCTTGTAGCCGATCTTGGCGTTGAGGTAGTCGTAGCAAGCCTGGTCGGCGACGTGCTCTGTGTAAGGCTCCATCTTGAGGGCCTTTTCGGGCTTGGACAGACAGACATCCACGCAGTTGCCGCAACCGGTACAGTCGGCGACGGAGACGGAGAGGGCATACTTGTAGGCCTTGAGGTTGGCCTTGCCGTCGGCCAGCGGGAGTCCGGCCGGGGCCGCTGCTGCCTCTTCCTCGGTCAGGAGGAACGGGCGGATTGCAGCGTGCGGGCAGACGAAGGCGCAAGAGTTACATTGGATACACTTTTCTGCATCCCAGACGGGCACGCTGACACCGACGCCGCGCTTCTCGTAAGCTGCGGTGCCGGCCGGCATCGTACCGTCCTGCCAAGGCACGAACGCGCTGACGGGCAGGGAATCACCGCACTGGGCGTTCACTACGTCGGCGATCTCCTTGACGAAAGCGGGTGCGAGACGGCTCTCGTTGGGGTTGGTGAACTTGGCGGTGAGGTCGGCCCAGTCGGCAGGGATCTGCACTTCGGTGTATTCTCCGCCGCGGTCGATGGCCGCATAGTTCATGTTGACAACGTTCTCACCCTTCTTTCCATAGCTCTTTAGGGCGGCATCCTTCATGTATTTCACGGCGTCTTCGACAGGAATGATGCCGGTGATGCGGAAGAACGCGGACTGGAGGATCGTATTGGTACGGCCACCGAGGCCGATTTCCGCCGCGATCTTGGTCGCATTGATGATATAGAGACGGATGTGCTTGCGGCCGATGACACCCTTGGCGTGATCGGGGATATGCTTGAGCGTCTCCTCTTCGTCCCAGAGGCTGTTGAGCAGCAGGCTGCCACCCTCCTTGATGCCCTTGAGGACGTCATATTTCTCCAAATAGGAAGGCACGTGGCAGGCGACGAAGTCAGGGGTGCCGACCAGGTAAGGGGCCTTGATCGGAGCCTTGCCGAAGCGCAGATGCGAGCAGGTGTAGCCGCCGGACTTCTTGGAGTCGTAGTCGAAATACGCCTGGCTGTAGAGGTCCGTATGCGAGCCGATGATCTTGATGGTGTTCTTGTTGGCGCCCACGGTGCCGTCCGAACCCAGGCCGTAGAACTTGCACTCCGTGGTGCCGGGCTTCACGATGGAGATCTCCGCCTTGATGGGCAGGCTCTTGAA
>JAEELG010000037.1 GCA_016288775.1 Bacteroidales bacterium
CTTGCCTCCGCCGTAAGTGCCGACGGCCGATGCCATCACGGCGAACATCACGTCATTGGCGGACTTGATGCCAAGCTGGGGGTTGATGCCGAAGAGCACGGGTCTCAGATAAAGGGAAGCGCCGCTCTCGTAGGAGGGAATGAATTCCCAGTTCTCCTGCACGCACATGACGCACATGTCGATAAACATCTCCATGCTGGGGCAGGGCATGTCAAGGTACTGCGCGCTGCTCTCCATGCGCTTGGCGTTCTCGTCGGGGCGAAACAGGCGCACCCTGTCGTCGGCGCCTCGGTAGGCCTTGAGGCCCTCGAAGCAGGAGGGTGCGTAATGGAACACCCCGGCGAAGCAGTGGACGGTGAAGTTGAAGTCGCTTGTCACGGCCGGCTTGCTCCAGCGTCCGCCCTCGCACTTGGCGTAGATGATGGCGTTCGTGGGATAATAGTTGAACGAACGCTTCGTGAAATCGATTTGCTCCATAGTTATTGGTCTTAGTCTTCTATTAAGTGGTCTTTGTTGTATGTGTGTATCTTGGTTTCTCCGGCAAGGATGATGTAGCCGTTCTCGGCAAGCGAGGCGAGCTCGTTCTCTCCGGGATAAACCTTCACGGGAGCGAGCCAGCTCACCTTCTTGGTGATAGCGTCGGTGATGTAGGTGCTGTAGGCGACGCCTCCGGTGAGGATTATCACGTCCACCTTGCCTTCGACGAGGGCGCCCTGGGCGACGATGTACTTGGCGATGTTGAGCACGAAGGCCTTCATGAACACCACGTATTCAGGGATGCCCTGTTTGGCCCTGTCTACCACGACGCGCATGTCGTTGGTGCCGAAGTACGCAACGGCGCCGCCTTTGCCGATAAGCTTTTTCTTGATTTCCTGCTTGGTGTACTTGCCGCTGAAGCACATGTCGATCAGCGGGTACGGGGGGCAGCAGCCGGCACGCTCCGGGGTGATGGGGCCGTCGCCGCCCAGGCCGTGGGAGGTGTCGATCACCTTGCCTCCGCGGTGGGTGGAGATGGTCACGCCGCCGCCCATGTGGCAGATGATGGCGGTGGTGTCTTCCGCCTTGCGGCCCGTGTCGCGCAGGTAGCGGCGCATGATGGCGCGGGTGTTGAGGGCGTGGAACAGGGTCCTGCGGGGGAACTCCGGAATACCGCCCACGTGGCACTCGGGGAGCATTTCGTCGGCCATCGGCGGATCTGCGACGTAGGCGACGCAGGGACCGAAGCGGGGAGTGATGCCCTCCTTCTCCCTGAGCTCGTTGATATTCTGGGCGATGTTGTCGCCGATGAGTGCGCTCAGGTTGCAGGCGTGGTTGCCCTCACGGCTGGTGGAGAGCACCTCGCGCATGTCGGCGTTCACGTTGTAGACGCCGGTGATGCAGGGGGTGAACAGGCCGCCGCGGCACATCACGATGTCGATGTCTTCCAGGCGTATGCCTTTCTCGCCGAGGGCGTTGATGATGGCGTCGGTGCGCATCTGGTCCTGGTCCATGACGTCGGCGAAGCGGGAGAGCTCCTGCACGGAGTGCTCCAGCTTGTGTTCGAGTATGCAGGCCCCGTCCTTGTAGACGGCGAACTTGGTGGTAATGGAACCGGTGTTGACTACGAGGATGATCCCGCTCTGGGGTTTGCTGTTGTCTTGATTCATGGTTATACGACGAATGCGACGGCTTCGGCTATAGAGTTGAGTTTGACTTCCACGGAGTCGGCGCGGGATGCGAGCACGCAGGGAACCTTGGTGCCCACCAGCATGCCGGCCTGCTTGACGCCGAGAACGAGCTTGGTGTTGGTCTTCCAGAAGACGTTGGCGGACTCGATGTTGGGGAACATCAGGCAGTCGGCGTTGCCTGCAACGGGGCTGGCGAGTTTCTTGATTTCGGCGGATTCGCGGTCGATGGCGACGTCGAGGGCCAGGGGGCCGTCTCCGATGCATCCGGGGATCTGGCCGCGGTCGCACATCTTGGCGAGCATAGCTGCCTCCATGCATGCAGGCATGGAGTCGAGCATCTGCTCGGAAGCGGCGATGAATGCGACCTTGGGCTTCTGCACGCCGAAGGCCTTGGCCACGGAGTTGATGTATCCGGTAATCTTGACTTTCTGACGGAAGTCGGGCTGGGGGATGACGGCCATGTCGCCCATGAAGATGAGTTTGTGGTAATGGGGGCTCTCCAGCACGCCCACGTGGCTCAGGAGGCCCTTGGGCGGGAGCAGTCCTGTTTCCTTGTTGAGGATGGCGCGGAGGAATTTGTCGGTGGAGCAGAGGCCCTTCATGAGCACGTCGCCCTCGCCGTCGTGCACCATCTTGACCGCGTGCGCCACGGCCTTGAGCTCTTCCTTGATGTCTACGATGCGGAATTTTGCGGCGTCGATCCCGAACTCTTCGCACACTTTGGCGATAAGGCTTTCGTCTCCTACTAGGGTCACTTCGACGAAGCCGAGGTCGGCGGCCTTGGATGCGGCCTCGATGGTGTGGCTGTCGACACCCCATGCGGCTACCATCCGTTTGCGGATACCCTTCGCCTTGAGCTCGGCGAAGAGATCATTGAAAGAGGTAATCATTTGAATGCTAGTGGTTATATGTGGTTAATATCTTTTTGCCTCTGATATGTCTTACTAAGGTAGTTATTTTTTTACAATTGACAAAAAATTGTTAGTTTTGTAATCCGGACCCTGTCGTGCGTGTTTTTGCGTATCAGATGGTCCAGAATTGAAGATTATGGAACTGAAAAACAATGGGGCCGTCCACGTGTACGTCAGGCCGTGGATCGAAACCGAGGAGATTTCCCCATCCCTCTTGATTTGTGACAGTTCGCTGGACGGCGGGCTCGTGGATGTTGTTGACGAACCTATGATTTAAAGGAGGAATGAGTATGAAGAATCAGGTTCTTTCAGCGCTTGCGCTGCTTTCGGTCCTTGCCACTGCCTGCAAGGTCGACACCGAAATCGCCCCCAGCCCCGGATTCGGAGAGGATTTCGTCATAACCGCCATCTGCGGCAACCCCGACACCCGCGTGCAGCGCGACGACGCCGGCAAGATGTACTGGAATCCCGGCGACGAAATTGGGGTATTCCTTGTGAATGGAACATCTGTAGTAGACAGGAACGAGCGCTTCACCGCAACGCTCGAAGCACCCGCCTGTACCACCGAGTTCAGGGCGGTGGTGCCCAACAGCTGGGATAATCCGGCAGAGTATTATGCTCACCTTAACGAACTCTGGAGCAATGCGGAGCTGGACCACATCGCCATCTATCCGTACTCTGCGAGCATGGGCGGAGGTGTCTATACAGACTACTTCAAATTCTTGTTCCGGTTATCCAATGTCCAGCAGGGCATACCTGGAACCTTCGATCCCGCCTGCTGGGTGGCTGCTGCCTGGTCCAAGAACGACCAGTTCACTTTCTCGTATCCATTCGGCGGCGTCAAGTTCTCTGTGGTGAGCGAGAATATCACAAAAGTCACCCTCACTTGCGGCGAACTGTATAAGTATGACAGTTTCGGCGGCAAAAAGGAGTATGTCAGCGTTTATTCCGACGGCCATCTTTCTGTGTCTTCGGAAGCAACTGCAGAGGACCCCTTCTATCAGAGCCTTGAACTGATTCCCCAGGGAGGCACTTTCATTCCGGGGGAAGCATATTATTTCGTAATCCCGCCTGTAAGTTTGGACAAGGGCGTCTCTTTCTACTTTGAAAAGGCCGACGGTTCAGTTGCCAAACGTTCCGTGGTTCCCGCCGGGAATCAGTGGATCACTATCAAGTCCGGAGTCTTCAAGACCCTCATGGAGGCAGACAGCGGATGCGAATGGAAGTCGCCTGCGCCCGATGTGACTCCCACCAGCATACAGATTGCTAAGTATGGCGGCGAGGCAAAATTCGATGTCAAATGTTCCTCAGACTATACGGTCACATGCACCGAAGACTGGCTGGTCGACATGGGTGGCGTCGGCGACGCTGTTGAAGACAAGTGTACCCACACTTTCGTTGTCAAGCGCAATTACGGCGCCTCCAGGACTGCAACCATCAACGTTACCAACGAGGCAGGAACTGTTCAAGTGACCGTGACCCAGGATGCCGGCGAGCCGCTTCCGGACTATCCGTCCATCGTGCGTCACCATCTGGTTCAAGCCAACATGTCCACAGACTGTAATTCAGGAGCGTGGCCTGCTGAGCTCGCCGATAACAAAGCGGAGTACGGCGACTTGTTCGAATATGTATGCCTCTTCTATGACTCAACCAATGGGTGGAACGAGTGCCATACGGAACACACGCAGTACAAGAATAAAAATCCCGACTATTATTATTACCTCGATGGCAGACGCCAGGTGAAGAGCCGGATGAAGACTACAGTTCCTATGTTTGCCGCCGAATCGGATGATATTTATCCGACGCTGACTTCCATAGGCGTGTCTTCCAGCGTGAACGGCAAGACTATTACAGTAGACCTGTCCGTCTATGCCTATATCGCTCAGGATTACCGGATTGCGGTATATGTTACGGAAAATGCCAGAAGTGTAACGGGTATTAACGTATGGGAGAATACCTACAAAAACGTCGCCCATTATAAGCTGAACGAAGACAATGGCACCATTGCCGGACAACTGTATCCGCTGTCGAAGGGAGTGAACAGCATCCAACTGTCGCGGGAGCTGCCGGTAGAGGTGAACGGCGACCAGTATTCCCTCATGGTATACATCCAGGCCCCGTATGATCAGCAGCCTGTCATCCGCGACGGTGACTTCTACGGTTCCTATTACGTGGACAACTGCCGCCTCGTCCCCGTCGGCACGACGGTCGAGCCGGAAGTGAAATAGGCCGACATTGTCGCAGATTATATGAAGAAGCACCGCAGCCTCCCGGCCGCGGTGTTTCTTTTGTGTGGTGGCGGGGACAGTTTTCTTGCCCTCGCTTCTTGCACGAAAGGTAATCGGTAGACCTTGTTCGCGAAGACGATGCAGAGGCTTACACGTTGTCTTCGCGGCAAAGAAATACGGAAAAAGGAGGAGAAGCAGTCCGCGAAGACGATGGAGAGGCGTCCTCGTAGTCTTCGCGTCAGCGGTATTCGTAAGGGAAGGACGGAGGGCGAAGCCCGACCCAGGGGAGTTTGAGGGGGTCCGCCCCCTCAATCAAGGTAGTATGCCCAAGCCCCGATACGAAGGAAGCCCGGCATTTACTGCCAGGCTTCCAAGTAGCGGGGGTGGGGCAAGCCCGCTACTATCCCCCGCTGCTGCGCAGCTGCCCCCAGGGGCACGGGGAAGTTTTCCCCCGCACGGCTTCGCCGTCCCCCTTCTATCTCCCGCAGTGCTGATCCCCACGACATCCTTGAAACGCACGTCACCTGATGGCGCCCTTTTGCGTAGCGGGGGCGAGACCGCAAAATCTTTCAATCATGCTTGTCTTTAAGAATTATTAACAAATTCTTTATACGACGCAAAGAATCAGCATAATTTTAATTGCCCGAGTCAATTTTTTTGCTTATTCAATATTGATTTGTATCTTTGCATTGTC
>JAEELG010000038.1 GCA_016288775.1 Bacteroidales bacterium
AGGCTCTTCCCATTTCGATCGCCACTACTCTGGGAATAGATTCTTTCGTTCTTTTCCTGCAGGTCCTAAAGTATTTCGGTTCCCTGCGTTCGCCCCAGCTAATGCTGGTACATGGTCTTCAACCATGCGGGTTCCCCCATTCGGACATCTCCGGATCAATTCCTGTTTGCAGATCCCCGGAGCTTTTCGCAGCTTACCACGTCCTTCTTCGCTTTCGGAAGCCAAGGCATCCTCCGTTCGCTCTTGTTCTCTTTCTCTCGTACTTTGTGAATCACAATTCGACGACTAACGTCTCTTGTGTTTTACTCGTTTTGCCTTTGAAATTGCAGTCTTACCACAACTCGAAAAAACTCGAATTATTACAGACTATAATCTCTTTTTTACCTCGTTATCTCTCTCAGTATTGTCAATGAACTTTTCTTTATTTTTCCCCCTCCTTTCGGAAGGGGATGCAAAGGTAGTCATTTTTTTTAACCTCGCAAATTTTTTTTAATTTTTTTTCAAAAATATTTAAGGCACCCCGGGAAGGATGCCTTGAGCGCAACAATCAAATGAAATCAACTTATTTTATAATACGCGCGAAATCGAGCAGCCAGAGCCAGTCTATGGCCGCAAAACCGTGTCCGCGGGGGCGTCGGACATAGCCTAGGCGCTCCCCGATGGCCGAAGTGTCGTAGTCATCCGGCCAGTTCACTGCCGGAAGCCCAGGAGCCCCAAGGAACTCCCACACAGGCGAAGCGGCCTGCAGGCAGAGGAATTCGCCGCGGGTGTCGAACCATGGGTTGTCGAAGCCCTCGACAAGCAACGGCCGTGGAGCGATGCACGCCACCAGCAGATGTTGGTCGAAAGGCATCGTGGCGGCCTCGCAGCCGGCATATTTGGCGTAAGCCGGAGAAAACCAGTGTCTGAACCGTACCGACTCGGAGCGCACGTGCTCGCCGAAGTCGCGCTTGGCCAGCGGAACGCCGCCTCCGCCTGTCTGGTTGGCCACCACGGCGGCGAAGCGCTCGTCGAAGGCCCCGGCCAGCAAAGCCGCCTTGCCAAGGCGCGACGAGCCTGTGACCACAACCTTCGAAGCGTCGATGCGGGGGTCGGCGGAAAGCATGTCCAGGCCGCGCATCAGCGCCCATGCCCATGCGCCGATGGCCCTGGGGCCGTCCGGCCTGCCGCTGTCGGGCCACAGCTCAAACACTCCGCCCCACGACTGGGAGTCCTGCAGCTCGATGTCATCGGGGTCGGGCGAAACGTCGCCGTAGCATGCGGTCACGAAGGCAAATCCGCGTGCCAGGATCACGTCCAGCGGCCAGTCGCTCATGAGGTCGCCGCTCCCGTCCCTGATAGTCTGGTTGCCGTAGAAATTCAGGGTCATGATTGCGGGCACGGGGCCCTTTGCATCGGCAGGATACAGTATGAGCCAGTCGATCTTCGGCCCGGTGCGGTCTTCGCGGAACCACATGCGCACCTGCTTCCGGACACCGAAGTCAGCCAGGGTGGGTCCTCCGTCCAGCGAATCCAGATACACCGGAGAGGGTTCAGGCATGCGCCCGTACATCTCGCGCTGGAACAGCGAGAGGATTTCGGAGCGCCGCTCCCGCCACTCCGCCCCGGTCCGTACCGGGCGTCCGTCGACAAAGCACAGCGGGTCCTCAAGGGTGTAGGGGCCCACTTTGCCCTCGTCGGCATTGTAGGTGAAGCGTATCTTGTTACGCAGCCAGCTGACGTCGCCGCCGCTGGCAAGCTCTCCGTTTCCCTCTTTGATGTCGCAGTCCTGCACGACGATGTCGGAGCAGGATCCGCTCAGCGAGATGAGATCCCGGCCGGACCTGATACGGCAGCCGCTGATGGTGACATGACGGCTGTCGCGGATACTGAACAACGAAGAGCATTCTTCGTTCTCTACCGTGCCCCCGCTTACTTCGACGCCGTCGAGTCCGCGAAGATTGAAAAGAGATCCCGAGCCACTGCCCCGCAGAACCGCACCTTTCTCCAGCTGCACCTGCGTTCCGGACTTGAAGGACAGGGTCCCGCTGCGGAACTTACCCTTCGGGATCACAACCGTGCCGCCCTTCCTCGCCGCCGCATTTATAGTACGCTGGATGGCTTTAGTCTGCAGCACGGTGCTGTCCCGCACCGCACCGTAGTCCATGATACTGAAGGTCTTTCCATCCGGAAAGGCCAAAAGACACATTATGAGGATTGCGTGCAGCATCCTACTTCACCGCGAAGCGTACGCCGTCCAGACGGTCCCACTCCCCGCGCGTGAAGTCAGGCATCACGACAGGCATAGAACCGTGCCTGATGGAAACTTCAGATAGTTCCACGACGGAACTCCACTCGGCGGCGTCATACACATCCTCGTCGAGCGGCAGGCCGTTGTGGAGGCAATAAATGAGGCGCGAATCCATGATGAAGTCCATGCCGCCGTGGCCGCCGACCTTGCGGGCAAGGTCCTCCATCTCCCTGGCGATGGGATGCTTGTATGCCGCCAGCACGGAATCGCGCTGGGCATCGCTCAAAAACCTCTCGGCATCCAGGTCGTCCGAATCGAGGACTTCCTGAGAGCCGGCGCCGAGCGCCAGGCCCGGCCTGGGATATTTGCTGGCAAAGCCCTTGGTACCCACGATCTGGTACATCCTGTTATACGGGCGAGGCTCCACCACGTTGTGCTCTATGAGTATGCTCTTGCCCTTGCGGGTGCGGATGAGCGTCGCGGTGAGGTCGCCGTTAGCGTAGTCAACCGCCCCCTCCCCGTAGCGCTCGTCGGCCTTGGCCTGGCCGTTGAACGCATCGGTATCCATCGACACCAGCACATCCATCCTGTCGCCGCGGTGAATATTCAGCAGCTGGCAGACGGGACCGAGGCCGTGGGTGGGATAGACGTCGCCGCGGTGGTCCCTGTTGTAGATCATGCGCCAGTCGCCCTGATATCCGTCCCACCAGGGGGCGAGATTATGGCAGTACGAGCCTTCCACGTGCACCACTTCCCCGAACAGCCCCTGCTGGGCCATGTTCAGGCAGGTAAGCTCGAAGAAGTCGTAGCAGCAGTTCTCCAGCATCATACAGTGGCGGCGGGTGCGCTCCGAGGTGTTCACCAGCGCCCAGCACTCCTCAACGGTGGTGGCGGCAGGCACCTCGATGGCAACGTGCTTCCCATGCTCCATTGCATATACCGCCATCGGCGTGTGCAGCTGCCAGGGAACGGCCAGATAAACGAGGTCTATGTCGTCGAGCTCGCAGAGCGATTTCCAGCCGTCGTCGCCGGAGAATTCGTGCAATGCCCGGGGTACGCCCATCTTCTCGAGGCGTTCCTGGGACTTTTCCACACGGTCGGGAAAGAGGTCGCAGAGAGCCACCACGGAAGCATATTCGATAATCGGAAGGCGTTTCAGTGCGGAATAGCCACGGTCGCCAAGGCCGACCAGGCCGATGCGGACGGTATCTATCGGGTCGCAGGCAAAGCCGAGCATGCTCTGCTGCCCCGCCGGACGCGGAGGAGTGTTGTAGACTATCCTGTTGTCCCTGATTCTGTAACCGTAGCCGGAATCCGTCCCGTTGCATGCGCAGACGCAGACGGCGAGGGCGACCAGTATCAAGATACGTTTCATACCTTTTCCTTCTTGCCGCTGCGGCGGGAGCGCTCGGCGGCGAAGCCCATGACGTGGCTCTCGATGGACACGTCGATGCTGCTGGAGAGGTGGCCGGGATCCTGACGGTCAACGGCCTCCAGGAAGTCGCGCACCAGGCGGTAGTCACCGCCGCCGTGGCCCGATTTGGCATACTCGGGCACCTCGGCTATCTCCATGTTCCACAGCTTGGGCTTGCGGGTAAGGAAGTCTGTCACCACGAATTCCTTCATGTCGCCTTCGATATAGCCCATCGTGCCCATGATGCGGGTGCGGCGGCCTCCTACGGGAGTGAAGGCGTCCATCGTGAACGAAGCGGTGACGCCGTCGCCGAATACCATGTTGGCCACGTAGTGGTCAGGCTGGTCGTTGTCGCAATGGAAGACGCAGCGGGCGTAGCTGTCGTAGCGGGGGTCCTTCAGGCGGCTCATGATGAGATCGGAGTCGCGGCTGCCCTGCAGGTCGAACACGCCGAGGTGCTGCTTGAGGCGGGTATAAATCTCCACCGCATCGTACGGACACTCCTTCTGGTGGGGGCATCCTTCCGTGCAGTGCAGCGGTGCGCCCTCCGGAGCGTTCTCCGCCTTGAAGAAACGGAGCGAACCGTCGGCGGAAATCGACTTGCATGGCTTGTCGATGATCCAGCGGAGTATATCCAGGTCGTGACAGGACTTGGCAAGGATTATCGGAGTGGTATCGCCGGCGCGGCGCCAATTGCCCCTGACGTAAGAATGCGCCATGTGGGCGTACTGTATGGGCTCCATGTGCTGGATGCTCACCACATCGCCGATGACACCGCTCTTGACCACCTCGTTCAGGGCCATGAAATAAGGAGCGTAGCGCAGCACATGGCAGACAGCCACTATGCGCCCGGTCTTCTTGGTCATCTTCAGGATGTCCTTGCACTCCTTCTCGCTCGGAGCCACAGGCTTTTCCAGCAACACGTCATAGCCAAGGGCCAGGGCCTTCATGCAGGGCTCGTAGTGACGGTCGTCGGGGGTGGCGATCACCACGGCGTCGGCGAGTTTCTTTCCGCACGCAAAGACCTCGCGGAAATGCCCGAAACGCATGTCGGCGGGCACATTGAACTTGTCGCCGATGTAATTCTTGCGGTGCTCGAGGATATCGGAAACGCCGACCACCTGCATTCCCGCAGGGTATCTCTCCGCATAACCGGAATAGGTCCTTCCGCGGTTGCCGCAGCCGATGATGATCACCTTGACGGGCTTGCTGACCACAGGATCCAGGGGACGGACGGGTGCCAGGCCCCTGACGGGCTCGATGTTGCCACTGTCGGCAAGTGAGGAAGCGAGGGGGGAATCGAAAAAGCCTGCCGCTCCGGCTGCAGGTCCCATCAGTGCTCCGCCGGCCGCCGCCAGGGAAACACCTTTCAAAAAATCACGACGTTTCATATGATCTTGGCTATTGTTTGCGCTATTCTTCCAGTGCCAAATTTACAATTTATTTTGTATGTTTGCACCATGATAACAACTATTTGCCTGATTATTCTGGTGTTTGCCATTATCGGCAAACCGGCCGGACAGCTGGTGGACAAGCTGAAAGGCATCGACTGGAAGAAGTTCTCCGACAGCGCATGGCTGCGGATCACTCGCTTTGCCAAGAAGGCAGGCCGCTCAGCCACCCGCATACTGCTGATATTCTACTATACCCTTACCAGCGAAAAACTCAGCGTCACCGAAAAGGCCCTGCTATATGCAGGAATCATCTATATCGCGGTGCCCCGCGACCTGCTCCCCCGCCGTCTCTTCGGCCTGCTCGGCATGGTCGACGACGCCGCCGTCGGCGCCTGGGTTTACAACAAGATCAGCAAAAACATATCCCCCGCCGTCATTCAGAAGGCGGAGGATACGCTCAACGAGTGGTTCGGTCCGGAAATCGTCACCGGCACCGAGGTCCGGAAAATCGACTGAAACAGCCGGCTAAATCTCTATGGCCAACTCGGCCTTGATATCCTCCGAGGAGTCGCCGATAAGGATGCGGTAGGGGCCCTGGTCCACCACCCAGTCGTGCTCCTGCACGCTGTAGTGGCCGAAGGACTCGGGAGTAAGGGTGATGGTCACGACCTGCTCCTTACCCGGATCGAGCCAGACTTTCTCGTACCCCTTGAGTTCCTTGTCGGGACGCGGCAGCTTGGGGGTTACAGCCGATACATACACCTGAGGAACCACCGCCGCACGCACCTTTGAGGTGTTCTTGACGGTGAAGGTCACCTTGTAGCTGTGCGGCTGCACCTCAACCGAAGCGTTGCCATACTGGAAGGTGCCGTAACTCATGCCGAAACCGAAGGGGAACATGGGCTTTACGCCGAAATGCTCAACACCCCTGTAACCCACGAACACGCCTTCCTTGTACTCGGCGTTGGGATACGGGTCGCGGTTGCGGCTGCGCTGCTTGACGGCAGGCACCACGGCGTGATAGTACTTCGATACCGGATTCTTTGCCTCGGAACCCCAGAAAGTGAACGGCAGACGGCCCGAAGGCGACGTGGCGCCGGAAATGACGGCGGCAAGCGCGCGGCCGGTCTCCTGTCCGCCGTACCATGCCATCAGCAGGCCCTTAACCTTGTCGATCCAGGGCTTGACGTCGAACTCGCCGCCGCTGTTGGCCACCACCAGCACGTTGGGGTTGATGGACGCCACCTTGGCAATCAGATCGTTCTGCCCGAAAGGCAGGGAGTAGGTGCGGTCGGAGCCTTCCTTCTCGGTCTTGTTGTTGAAGCCCACCGATACGATGACCAGCGTGGCCTTGGCAAGCGCAGCCTCGTCGATATGCTTCCAGTCCATAAGCGTGGTGCGGTACTTCTTCGCGTCGAGCGCCGCCAGGCCCTGATACAGGGTGGTGGTGGTTCCCTCGATGGGATCCATGGCGCCGGAGCCGCCTCCGAAGGGTATGCAGTCGGCGTTGGGGCCGAGCACCACGATATTGTTCTTGCGCTTGGGCTTGACGGGAAGTATGCCGTCGTTCTTAAGCAGCACCGGACCCTCGAGCGCTGCGGCGTAGGCGGCGTCGCGCGAAGGCTGATAGTTCTCGGGGATGCTCTCGTCCTTCATGGGCTGGTCGAGAAGTCCGTATGCCGAGAAGACCTGCAGGATGTGGCGGCACTTGGAGTTGATGAGCGCCTCGCTTACGGTACCGTTCTTCACCAGCTCGCTTACTGCCTCGTAATTAAGTACATAGCCCTTGGGCATCTCGAGGTCGAGGCCGCCGGTAAGGCAGCCGATGGTGGTGTAGGTGGAAGTCCAGTCCGACATCACTATGCCCTTGTGCCCCCAGTTGCGGAGCTGCTGGATCAGCCACTGGTTCTCGGCGGCGTGCGAGCCGTTGACCGGATTGTAGCTGGTCATCACGGCGCCCACGTGGCCCTGCTCCACCGCCTTGCGGAAGGTGGGAAAATAAATCTCGTTCATGGTGCGCTCGTCGGCGACCGAAGCCGTCCAGTGCCTGTCGAACTCCTGGTTGTTGAGCGCGAAATGCTTGATGGTGGCGACCACCCTCCTGCTCTGGATGCCGTTGATGTACTGCAGCGCAGTCTCGGATGCCAGGTACGGGTCTTCACCGTAGTACTCGAAGTTGCGCCCGCAGAGAGGCGAACGGTAGATGTTCACGCCAGGGCAGAGCATGATGCGCACGCCGCGCGCCGAGGCGTCGTTGCCGATTCCCACGCCGACTCCCTCAGCAATCTGACGGTTGAACGAAGCGGCAAGGCTGAGGCCGCAGGGATAATAGGTGCTGCGGGTCTTGTTGCGTACGCCCTGGGGGCCGTCGGCCATGCGCACGGAAGGGATTCCGAGACGCGGGATGGCAGCGGTGTGGAAGCCGTCGTCCTGTCCCGTGATGAGCGCGCACTTCTCTTCGAGAGTCATCTGCTTGACGAGGGAAGCCGCCTTCTCGCGGTCCTCGACTGAGATCTGGATCTGCGCCTGCGCCACGCCGGCGGCAAGCATCAGGATGGCAATTATCAAGGTCTTTTTCATATCGGTAGGGTTATTGTTTCAGCGTATATGTGCCTGCGGCATACTCCTCGCATCCTTCCTCGCCGGGGAGGTAAACGGAGGCCGAAGCGCCCTCCGGGATGGTAAAGGTCCAGGTCCAAGTGTCGCCTTCGTACTTCCACGCGCTCCTGATGAGGCCCGCGGCGGAATTGTACCTGGCGTCGATGCTGCCGAGGCGCTTGTCGGGCACGGGCTTCATGATGATGTGCCTGAATCCGGGATCCGCAACGTCGGCGGCGATGCCGGCTGCCGTTTCCCACAGCCACTGGCCCACGCATCCGTAGGCGTAGTGGTTGAAACTGTTCATGCCCTTAGGCCCCATGCCGTTCTCGATCATGTAGCTGTTCCAGCGTTCCCAGATGGTGGTGGCGCCGTTGTCGACGGAATACAGCCAGCTGGGGTTCTTGCGCTGGAAAAGGAGCTCCCAGGCGATGTCGGCCATGCCGTTTTCGGTGAGCGTCGGCATGAGGATGGAGGTGCCGAGGAAGCCCGTCTGCAGGCAGTTGCCGTGGGCGGCGAAGTTCTCGCGAAGGCGTGCGATCATGGCGTCCCGAGCCTCTCCTTCGACCAGTCCGTTCCGGAGAGCGAAGAGGGCCGGGGTCTGCATGGTGTTGAGAATCTCCACCTTGAAGGTGCCGTCGGCGTTCAGGAAACGCTCCTTCAGGAAGGCCTTCGCTTCGGCGGCCATGGCCTCGTAGCGGGCGGCGTCGCGCCCGGTGGCTGCGGCCATGTCGCGCATCATCGCGGCGTCCATCGCCCAGTAGGATGCGCTCAGGTAGTTCCAGTAGTCCAGAGATTCCGGGATCAGGGTCCTCTTCCCGTTCTTGTCCTTGTTCCATATGCTGCCGCCGCTGGACTCGAGCGGTTCGTAGCTGAGCCAGTCGCCCCACTGGTAGTTGCCGTTTTCGTGGGCCAGGGTGGCGTGGTCGTACTTGCATTCGTTGATGTGATTCATCCACAGTTCCATGGAATCCCAGTTCTCGTCCACTATTGAGGCGTCGCCGAACTGCTTCCAGACCGTCCAGGGCACGATTACGCCCGCATCGGCCCAGCCCAGGCGGGACATGGAATTGGGCAGCGAACCGTACTGCGCGAGCGGCGCCACGCCGGGAAGGCCGCCGGAAGGCAGCTGGGTGTCGCGCATGTCGCGCATCCACTTGTGGAAGAACGCGTCGGTGTTGGCGAAGAAGGTTCCGGTCTCCGTGAAGACCTGGGTATCGGCGGTCCAACCCAGGCGCTCGTTGCGCTGCGGGCAGTCGGTCGGAACGGACAGATAGTTGGAGCGCTGGCCCCACACAATGTTGGAAATCAGCTTGTTGACGCTCTCGTCACCGGTGGTGATACTGCCGGTCTCAAGCCCCTGCGCAATGGATGTGACGGGGATGGATTCGATGGAGCGGAAGGTCACATCGCCGGTGGCGGTGACGGAAATGAACCGGTAACCGAAGAAGGTGCAGTGCGGGTAATACGACACGAAACCCTTGTCGAAGCCGAAGGTGTACTTGAGTATCATGCCCTTTTCGGGGATGCGGAGATTGAGACGGTGGCAGCTGCCCTCGGGGCCGTCCATGCCGCGGCTCCTGGCGCCGTTGCCGTCGTTAAGCAGCTCGGCGGGGAGGCACGTAAGCTCGGTGCCCGGAGCGGCCTTGAACTCGAAGGACGGCACTGCCGAAGCGTTCTGGCCGAAGTCAACAACCAG
The DNA here is from genome assembly GCA_016288775.1 of Bacteroidales bacterium. GTDB lineage: Bacteria > Bacteroidota > Bacteroidia > Bacteroidales > UBA932 > Cryptobacteroides. Next base: position 9,336 of record JAEELG010000038.1, read on the forward strand.
CGTCTCTCCTGCGGCGAGGCTGATCTGCTGTCCGGCCCTGTACTCCCTGAGTATCACCACTTTGCCATAGGCATCGTCGCTTGCACCTTCGATGTCCTTCCACACATAGGCGAGCTGCGGCTTGAGCGCGATGTCGGGGCGCATGTAGATCTCAGCTCCCGCCGTGGGGAAGATTTGGCCTTCGAATTCGGTGTTGACCTCGGGCAGGCCGAGCTCCAGGGGAGTTTTGTAGCCGGGTTCCTCACGGGCGTCGTACTCCTCGCCGTCGAAGATGGCGGCGTGCTTCACTGGTCCTGCGATTCCGGCCCTCCAGTTGTCGGCGGTGGTGCCGATCAGCTCGGTGGTGCCGTCTTCGTAGGTTATCTCGAGCACGCTGCGGAAGGCGCATTTGCGGCCTATCATGCCTTCGTGTCCGGAGGGCGTGACGATCTTGTCGCCCCACCAGCCGGGAGTCACCTGGGCGGAGAAGAAATTATGCTTCCCTACCGTCTTGCACACGGCGTCCGTCACATCGTAAGTGTATGAAATCTTGGTCTTTGCGAAGTGGGTGAAGCCCGGTTTGAGGACCTCTTCCCCAATCGGCCTGTCGTTCACGTACAGCTGGTAAACTCCAAGGCCCGTGGTCATCCATTTGACGCTCCTGGGCCGTTTCTCGTTGACCACGGACGCCAGGAACCAGCTGGCGCCGTCGGCGGCGCGGCAGTTGTTCTTGTCGTCTATCTTGCCTTCGACTACGGGTGCGTCGGCGGCGGAAAGCCACTCGGAGCATTCCCATGCGCTGTCGTCGAGAGCGTCGACGAGACGGCCTGCGGGGCCTTTGGGGGTGCAGCACGCCGCAAGAAGCAGTATTGCTGACAGGATAAATAGCCTTTTCATATGCCTGGCTTTATTGGGCCGTGAAGCAGCGTACCTCGCTGCAGCCGCCGTTGTGGATTGAAGTATTGGTTATCAGCCGGCATTCCCAGGAAACATAGTAATAATACTTAGTGCCGGGGGTCAGGCCGCCGAAGACTGCGTTGCCGTAATCGCCGTTCCGGGTAAACTCCTTTTTGGTCGTGGTGCCGGAAACGGGATCCGTCAGCAGATGAGCCGTGTAAACGTAATTGGTGTAATTGGCCAGGTCTTCGGGGACAAGGAAGTGGCCGGTAATGGTGGCGCTGCCTCCCGACACGTTGGAGTCGGTGCAGTGGGCAGTCCAGGCATACTCGGCCCGTACGCCGCCCTTGACGGGACGCACGTTGAGCTTGATATAGCCGCGTGTGGAACCGGCAGTCTCGGTATACTCATGCTGTCCCCACTGGGCATCGGCAATCCAAACACTGTTTCGGGAGTTATTGCCTTCCCCCCACATCGTAGCGCTCATCAGGAACGTCCGCGATTCCTTGGACTTGCCGGCATAATACCCGCAGTTGGGAATGGTGATGCTGGCGCCGTTGATCTTGCTCGTATATACATATCCGGCATCTTCCGGCAGGCCGGTCCTTGTGCAGTTCTCGAACAGCTCGCCCCAGTCGACGCTGGTGGGAGTGCGCCAGTCGCCGCCGAGGTTCACGGTGGCCGCGTCGTCTTCCGGATCCAGCACCGTCTTCATATCCAGCAGGTCGTCCTGACCGAAGGCGGCGTTGGTGGAATACTTCTTGGCATAGCCCTGATAGGCATAACTGAACTGATACCAGTACTTGCTGCTGTAGCTGTCGGAGAATGTTTCAGTCGGACGCACCTCGCCCCAGGCGTAGTAGTATCCGGCTGTTTCGGGGGCATTGCTGCCCAGGTTGAACGAAGCCCACTTGGTGCCGCTGGGCAGGCCAAGGTCGACGAGATCGGGTTCGGGATAGTCGTAATGCTTCTGCGTGTGGTATGTGAAATATGAATACTCGGGATAGTACGTAACGCCGTCCAGCGTCACGAAAGGCATGAAGCAATAATCGGTATCGGGAGTGAGGCCTGAGGCGCTGAAGTGGGCGCGCCCCGTGCCGTCTGGCGTAAGCTCGACAATGTCTTCGGGCGCGGCGGACTCAAGCCTGACGGTGGTGAACGGATCCACAGTCTCCGTAGGGAAGGAAATCATGCCGTAGGAGGCGGTGGTGTACGGTTTGCCGCCAAGGTCGAAGACGATGTCGGTCTCGATGGTAGTCTCTCCCTCCACGAGATTCTCGTTATGCATGTTGATGTCGTAGTGCTTCTCCATCGTCACGCTGAAGGCGGTGACACCGCTCTCGGGGAAGCTGATGGTCCTGCCGAGGGCTGCGAGGTCCACGTATTTCTCGTATCTCTCCGGCTCGCCGCCGCCCTTGCCGCCTTTGCCTCCCTTGCCTTCGGTAAGCGTCACGTCGAATTTGAACCAGCCGTCCAAGGTGCCGCTCAGGGTGCGGAGCCAGATTACCGCCTCACCGTTTCCATCCACCGTAACTTCCTGGGGATTAAACGATATCAGACCACTTGGCTTGTTGAATTTGCCGATCCGCTGAAGGACGGGATCATATTCTACTACATAAGCGCCGGGCCAGGTTTGGGGGAAGGTGAAAGTACCGTACTCGACAGTCATCCCGGCAGGAAGGCCCTTTAGGGTAATCTTGGCGATAGTGCCCACACGTGCAAAGCGCATGGTAAGTTCCGAAGGCTGGGTTGCGGACACAATCATCTCTGATACCATAAGGTCTGCCTCGGGGTCGAAGGAATCTGCCCTGGGGCTTTGATTAGTGGGCATGTTCACGAACAGGGTGGAATGGTCTTCTATGGTATTGTTACCCCAGTGTTCTTCCCATTCCTGTCTGTCGTCTCCGGTCCAGTTTACGGAATAAAGGCTGTATGCGGGATACACTCCCACATAGCGGAACGAGTCTCCGGAGGGATTCTCTGCGGCAGAGGTCCTGTCCGTCAGCGACACGTTGAAGCTTGCCGTGGGGGCATCGGCGGCCAGAGGATCGGAAACGGCCTGCTGATACGCAGCGGGGCGCGGTTCTTCAGTAAGCTTGAAGTTGGCCTCGATTATCTCGGCGACGGCTATCCTGTCGCCGGCGGTCCAGTTGACATGGAATTCGTTGCCGTCGACCTGCACCGCGGTGCGGGTGTCGGCGCTGCCGGCATGTACGGTCATGGTCCTGACCGCGTTCGTTTCTACTGTTGCCGGTTCCAGCTGGCAGGCGGTTGCGCAGGCCAGCAAAATTGCGATTGCATTGACAAATAAGCGTTTCATGGGCCTGAGCATTAAAAATCACCACCATCAAAAAAGTCACCTATGGAACCCGGTGCACCGTCGGTGCCGGGATAAATGGGCGAAGTGTCTTCGCTTGCGGCCAGGATGGCCGACAGGCCGAGTTCCACCGACTCGGCGTCCGGTTTTCTGTAATTATGCATCTCTCAAAGCATTTACGAGGCGCACGACGTCCTTGCCGGGGCCTTCGAGTTCATAGCCGCTTACGAAGCGGGTTACGGTTATGCGGTCTTCCCACATGCGGAAGACACGGTCGGCGACGGCACGTTTGCGGTAAGAGAGCACGCCGTCGCTGCGCTGCTCTTTCCCGTAGCCGAAAGCATTCATGACTTTATCCAGCTCCTGTGCTATCTCTTCGTCGGAACCAGGCATTATCGCCTGCCGGCTGGAATAGCCGAAGCGCGGATACAGTGCGGCGAACGCGGCCATCATCAGAGCTATCTGCCACAGCGAATCGTAGCCGTTCACGAATATCTTGGAGATATCCGAATCCACCACCTTCGCCGCAATCAGTATCGCAATGATGATCGCCAGAATCACCATCAGCTGCACAAAGTACTTAACTGCACGTATGAAGTATCTCATTTGCGACCGATTGCTTTCTTGGCGGCTTCTGCGAGGTGGGAGGCGTCGAAGCCCCAGGCCTTCATGAGCTCGGCGGGGGTGCCGGACTGGCCGAACTTGTCTTCGCCGTTGACAAACTCCAGCGGAGTGGGAAGCTTGGCGGCGACGACGCTTGCGACGGCCTCGCCCAGGCCTCCGAAGGCGTTGTGCTCCTCGGCCACGACGGCGCATCCGGTCTTCTTCAGCGAAGCTACGACGGCGGCCTCGTCGAGCGGCTTGACGGTGGCCACGTTCAGCACCTCGGCGCTGATTCCTTCGGCCTCGAGGACCTCAGCTGCCTGCAGCGCTTCCCATACGAGGTGCCCGCAGGTGATGATGGACACGTCCTTGCCTTCGTTCATCACGTACACCTTGCCGATCTCGAACGGAGCGTCGGGCTCGGTGAAATTGGGCACGGAGGGGCGTCCGAAGCGGAGATACACGGGACCGTCCCACTCTGCGGCGGCAACTGTGGCATTCTTGGTCTGGTTGTAATCGCAAGGCACTACCACCGCCATTCCGGGCAGCGCACGCATGAGGGCGATGTCCTCCATGGTCTGATGGGTCGCTCCGTCCTCGCCCAGGGTGATTCCTGCGTGGGACGATGCGATCTTGACGTTGGTGTGGCCGTACGCCACCTCCTGGCGGAGCTGGTCATAGACGCGGCCGGTCACGAACTCGGCGAAGGAGCCGATGAAAGGCACTTTGCCGGTTATGGCGAGGCCGGCGGCGACGCCAACCATGTTCGCCTCGGCAATGCCGCATTGGATGAATCTGTCGGGGAATTCGGCGGCGAAGGCGTCCATCTTCAGCGAACCCTTGAGGTCCGCGGTCATTGCAACGACCCTGCTGTCCTTGCGTCCGGCCTCCACGAGCCCTGCTCCGAAGCCGCTTCGGGTATCTACCTTACCCTGGTCTTTGTATTTTTTCATGTTGTGCTTTGTTTTCTGTTAATAGTCTCCAAGGGTTTCTTCAAGCTGCTTCATGGCCTCTTCGCACTGCTCGGGGCTGGGGGCCTTGCCGTGCCACTTGTGGGTACCGGCCATGAAGTCGACGCCGTGGCCCATCTCGGTGTGGAAGAGTATCATCTTGGGCTTGCCGTCGGCCGCGTGAGCGAGCTCGAAGGCCTTGAGGATGGACTCGAAATCGTGCCCTTCGGCCTCGATGACGTCCCAGCCGAAGGCGGTCCACTTGTCGCGCAGGTCGCCTACGCCGCCCACAGCCTCAACGGGGCCGTCGATCTGCTGCCCGTTCCAGTCGGTGAATGCGATGAGATTGTCGAGCTTGTGGTGCGCAGCCCACATTCCGGCTTCCCAGATCTGTCCTTCCTCGCTCTCGCCGTCGCCCAGCAGGCAATACACGCGCTCGGGGGCGCCGTCAAGCTTCTTGCCTAGGGCGATGCCGGCGGCGCAGGAGAGGCCCTGGCCGAGGGATCCGGAGCTCTGGAACACGCCGGGGAGATGGTCCGTCACGCACGGATGTCCCTGCAGGAGGGAGCCGAACTTGCGGAGGGTGCCGAGTTCCTTGGGGTCAAAGTAACCGGCGCGTGCGAGCACGGAGTAATAAACGGGCGCCAGATGCCCTGCGGAGATGATGAACGCGTCCTGGCCCTTAGCGTCGCGGGTCCAGGTTTTGGGGTCGTGCTTCATTTCATTGAAGTACAGAGCCGTCATCACGTCGGTGATGCCCAGCGAGCCGCCCGGATGCCCGGACTTGGCGGTTGTAACCATGCGAACGATGTCCCTGCGTACCTGGGATGCGATTCTGCTTAATTCCTGAGGATTTGCCATAACTTGTATTATTAATTATTGATTGTTCACGTAACTTACAAAGATAACAAAAATAACTTATCTTTGCACTCGATATGGAAATGAACCGCATACGCAATTTCTGCATAATTGCGCACATCGACCACGGCAAGAGCACTCTGGCCGACCGCCTTCTGGAACTCACCAGCACGCTCTCCGAGCGCGACATGGAGAACCAGGTGCTCGACGACATGGATCTCGAGCGCGAAAAGGGCATCACCATCAAGAGCCACGCCATCCAGATGCGCTACATGTACAAGGGAGAGGAATACCGCCTCAACCTCATCGACACTCCGGGCCACGTGGACTTCAGCTACGAGGTGTCACGCAGCATCGCGGCGTGCGAAGGCGCGCTGCTGGTGGTCGACGCCAGCCAGGGCGTGCAGGCGCAGACCATTTCCAATCTCTACATGGCTATCGACCACGGCCTGGAAATCATTCCCATACTCAACAAGATAGACATGGAGTCCGCCCAGATCGAGGTGGTCACGGACGAAATCTGCGACCTGCTGGGCTGCGACCCTGACGACGTGTTCAAGATCTCCGCCCGCACCGGAGAAGGCGTGGCGCCGATCCTGGACGCCATCGTGGAGAAGATACCGTCCCCCGCCGGAGACCCCTCCGCGCCTCTTCAGGCTCTCATCTTCGACTCCGTGTTCAACCAGTTCCGCGGCGTGGTGGCCTACTTCAAGGTGGCCAACGGCTGCGTGCGCAAGGGCGACAAGGTCAAGTTCGTTGCCACCGGCATGGAGTACGAGGTGGAGGAGGTCGGCGCACTCAAGATGAAGCTCATCCCCGGGGCGGAAGTGGGCTGCGGCGACGTGGGCTACATCATCACCGGCATCAAGAGCGCCGTGGAGGTGAAGGTGGGCGACACTGTCACCCACGTGGCGAACCCCTGCTCGCAGGCCATCTCCGGCTTCGAGGAAGTGAAGCCCATGGTGTTCGCGGGCATGTACCCGGTGCAGGCCGACAAGTTCGAGGAACTCCGCAGCGTGCTGGAGAAGTTCCAGCTCAACGACGCGTCCTTCGTGTACGAGCCCGAGAGTTCACTGGCGCTCGGAAGCGGCTTCCGATGCGGCTTCCTGGGCCTGCTGCACCTCGAAATCGTGCAGGAGCGCCTGTTCCGCGAGTTCGACATGGACGTCATAACCACCGTTCCCAACGTATCCTACAAGGTATACACGATGCAGGGCGAGGTGCTCGACGTGCACAACCCCTCCGGCCTGCCGGCGCCGACGCTCATCGACCACATCGAGGAGCCCTTCATCCGCGCGCAGATCATCTCCAAAACGGAGTTCTTCGGACCCATCATGAAGCTCTGCCTCGACCGCCGCGGCACCCTCGTGAGCCAGCACTACATCACCGCCGACCGCGTGGAGCTCAACTACGACATGCCGCTGAGCGAGATAGTGTTCGACTTCTACGACAAGCTGAAGACCATCTCCAAAGGCTACGCTTCCTTCGACTACCACATTACCTCATACCGCCCGGCGAAGCTGGTCAAGCTGGACATCCTGCTGAATGGCGAACCCGCCGACGCCCTGTCCACCCTGATCCACGAAGACAACGCCTACACCTTCGGCCGCAAGATGTGCGAGAAGCTCAAGGACCTCATCCCGCGCCAGCAGTTCGACATCCCCATCCAGGCCGCCATCGGCGCCAAGATCATCGCCCGCGAGACGGTGAAGCAGGTGCGCAAGGACGTCACGGCCAAGTGCTATGGCGGCGACGTCACCCGCAAGCGCAAGCTTCTGGAAAAACAGAAGGAGGGCAAGAAGCGCATGCGCCAGATCGGCACCGTCCAGGTGCCCCAGAGCGCCTTCATGGCAGTGCTGAAGCTTGACAGCTAAGCACTGCCCACCATTTTCCCCCTGCACCCCCAGGGTACAAGCGGAATTAAACCAAGGCGCGGTATTTGCGTCTAAAATGCAGTATGCCGGAGCAGGAGAAATACTTCAACGACCTTGTGAAACAGTACAGCGAGCCGCTGTACTGGCACGTCCGTGCGATGGTGGGCAGCCATGAGGATGCCGACGACCTGATGCAGGAGATCTTCATCAAGGTATGGAAGGCGCTGCCGTCGTTCCGCGGCGATTCCGAACCGTTCACCTGGCTCTGGCGCATCGCCACCAACGAAACCATTTCTCATTTGCGCAAGGCGCGCGTACGTGCGGCTCTGAGTTTCTCGCGCCTCGACGCCGAGGCCGAGCGCATCTCCGATCCCGATCCGTACTTCGACGGCGATGCGGCTCTTCGCTCCCTGCGCAAGGCGCTGATGAAGCTCCCCGACAAGCAGCGCACGGTGTTTGCGATGCGTTACTACGAAGAGCTGAGCTACGAGCAGATTTCCGAGATCACCGGCACTTCGGTGGGCGCCCTCAAGGCCTCCTACCACATTGCATACGAAAAGGTCAAATCATTTTTGAACGAGAACAATTAAACCATCGCATCACATTTGCGTCTAAACAAGCGAAATGAAAAAAAATTATCCATATTCCGCGCCCCAGGGTTATTTCGATTCCCTTCAGCAGAGGCTTTCCGACATCCCCGTCCGCAGGACGAGAGTCAACCTCGCGCCTTACTTCGCACTGGCGGTCAGCTTCGCCCTTGCGGTTCTGGCGGGCAACTACATCCTCATGAAGACCACGGCCAACGCGCCTGCGTCGGAAGAGGAGATAGTGGAATACCTCATTGATTCCGGAACCACTCTGGCTCAACTCGAGGACGCGGTCTACAATTATTAAACTTAACGATTATAAACTTAATGGTTATGAAAAAGTTGATTTCCGTATTGCTGACTATCAGCATCGCCGCTGTCGCACTTGCACAGCCGCAAGGCCGCCCCGGACAGAAGGGGCACAAGCCCGATTTCGAGAAGATGAAGGCGGAAAGGGTAGCGTTTATCACTTCCGAGGTCGGACTCACTTCCGAGGACGCCCAGGCGTTCTGGCCTATTTACAACAAGGTCGAGGAGAAGCAGAGAGAACTGAACAAGGCAGAGAAGACTGCCTTCTTGGAACTCTCC
>JAEELG010000039.1 GCA_016288775.1 Bacteroidales bacterium
AACCGATATCCTCTTCGGCCAGCTGCGTCTCGTGATCGCCACCATGGACATCGAGGAAATCAACGCCGACCGCGACAAGTTCCTCGCCAGCGTGAGCGCCAACGTGGAGGCCGAGCTCCGCAAGATCGGCCTGAAGCTCATCAACGTGAACGTCACCGATATCCGCGACGAGTCCGGATACATCGAGGCCCTCGGTAAGGAAGCCGCCGCCAAGGCAATCAACGACGCAAAGAAGAGCGTTGCCGAGCAGAACCGTTACGGTGAGACCGGAAAGGCCATAGCCGACAAGGACACCCGTGTGAACATTGCAGCCGCCGACGCCGACGCCGTAAAGGGCGAGAACAACGCGAAGATCGAGATCGCCAACTCCGACGCACAGCGCCGTGAGAAGCAGGCTGAGGCCGAGCGCCTCGCCGTGGCCGCAGAGAAGGTGCAGGCCGCAAAGGCCCTCGAGGAGGCGTACAAGAGCGAGCGCGACGCCGAGCTTGCCCGCGCCGAGCGCGAGAAGGCAACCCAGCAGGCGAACATCGTCGTGGCCGCCCAGATCGACAAGGAGAAGGCCATCATCGAGGCCGAGGCCGAAGCCGAGCAGGTGCGCCGCAAGGCGAAGGGCGAGGCCGACGCTATCTACGCCAAGATGGACGCACAGGCACGCGGTACTTTCGAGGTGCTGAGCAAGCAGGCTGCCGGTTTCGGCCAGCTCGTGCAGGCCGCAGGCGGCGACGCCGCACAGGCCATCACCATGCTCATCACCGACAAGCTGCCCGAGCTGGTGAAGACCCAGGTCGAAGCCGTCAAGGGCATCAACATCGACAAGGTAACCGTTTGGGACGGAGGCAATTCCGAGAACGGAAAGACCGCAACCGCGAACTTCGTGTCCGGCCTGATGCAGTCGGTTCCCCCGCTCCAGGATCTCTTCAAGATGGCTGGAATGGAACTTCCCAACTATCTGAAGGGTCAGCCCAAGCCCGAAGCTGCTGAGCCCAAGCCGGAGGAATAGTCTATGATTGTAGTTAACGTTGACGTGATGCTTGCCCGGAGGAAAATGTCCTCCGGGGAGCTTTCCGAGAAAGTGGGCATCTCGCCGGCCAATATCTCAATCCTCAAGACCGGCAAGGCCAAAGCCATACGCTTTTCGACCCTGGACGCCCTCTGCGCCGCACTGGACTGCCAGCCCGGCGACATCCTGGAATACAAACCCGATTAGTCATCCTCACCAGAGGCCATTTTTGAGGACAAACCTGCATTATTCGCGGGTTTGTCCTCATTTTATGCCGTATTTGAGGATGGGGAAAAAGCGTTTGGGCGGGGCCGGTTTGTTTTAAACGGGAAATATCCTTAAATTTGAAGATTGTTATAGAAACTCCGTATGACGCTACTGATCATATATCTGCTTCTGACGATGGCCGTTTCGTTCCTGTGCTCCCTGCTGGAGTCGGTGCTGATGTCCACGCCCATCTCGTACATCACCATGCGCGAGGACGAAGGCGACAACAACGCGGCCCGTTTCATGAAGTTCAAGCTCGAGCCCGACAGGCCGCTCTCGGCGATCCTGTCGCTCAACACCATAGCCAATACCCTCGGCGCAGCCGCCGTCGGCCACCAGGCCACCCAGCTCACCGGCGAATACTGGTTCGGCATCATCAGCGCGGTGATGACAATCCTCATACTGGTTTTTTCCGAGATAGTGCCCAAGACCATAGGAACCTCCCACTACAAGGACCTCCTGTGGCTCTCCGGCATCATGAAATTCCTCACCGTCATCCTGTTCCCCCTGGTATGGCTGATCGAGAAGCTGCGCCACTCAATCTCCGACGACGAGCCCGACACCGGCATCTCGCGCGAGGAGGTGAGCGCAATGGCGAACATCGGCGAGGAGGAGGGAGTGATCGACAACTCCGAGAACAAGGTCATCCAGAACATCATCAAACTCGACGACATCAAGGCCTACGACGTGATGACGCCGCGCGTGGTCGCCGCAATAGCCCCCGAGAGCATGACTCTCAAGCAGTTCTACAAGCAGGAGGAGCTGAGCCACAACTCCCGCATCCCCGTCTACTCCGAGTCACCTGAGTTCATCACCGGCTACGTTATGCGCTACGACGTGCTCGAGAATCTGGCCGAAGACAAGTTCGACATGCGCCTGCGCAGCATCAAGCGCAAGATCGCGGCTTTCCACGAGGAGACCACCGTTTCCGACATCTGGGAGGCCCTCCTCAAGTCGAAGGACCAGATTGCGGTTATCATCGACGACTACGGCTGCTTCCAGGGCGTGATTACGCTCGAAGACATAATGGAGACCATCCTGGGCATGGAAATCATCGACGAGAACGACACCGTCACCGACATGCAGCAGTATGCCCGCGAGCGCTGGATGAAGCGCAAGAACCAATACAAACAAATAGTACTTCCCGACGAAGATGACTGATAAGAAATTCACTCTCTGGCACCGGATAGCCGCGCTTGCGGCGTTCGCCGTGTCCGCTATCACATATCTGCTCACCATAGAGCCTTCCGCCTCGTTCTGGGACTGCGGCGAGTTCATCGCGTCGTCGTACAAGCTCGAGGTGGGCCACCCGCCGGGAAACCCCGTTTTCCAGCTGTTCGCGCGCTTCTTCACCATGTTCGGCGACAACATGCACGCCGCCATCCTCGTGAATGCAATGAGCGCGCTGTGCTCGGCTCTGACCATCCTCTTCCTGTACCTCACCATAGTGTGGCTCACAAAGAGGATAATCAAGACCGATACCGTCGGCGGAGCGATTGCCGTGATCGGCTCCGGCCTGGTGGGCGCCCTCGCCTACTGCTTCTCCGACACCTTCTGGTTCTCCGCCGTGGAGGGCGAGGTGTACGCCATGTCGTCGCTGTTCACCGCTATGGTGTTCTGGGCCATGACCATGTGGTACGACCGCGCCGACAGGCCGCACGCCGCACGCTGGATCGTGCTCATCGCCTTCCTGATGGGCCTCAGTATCGGCGTGCATCTGCTCAACCTGCTTGCCATTCCGGCCCTGGTGTTCATGTACTATTACCGCCAGCGCGAGGACAAGCCCTTCACCTTCTGGGAGTTGGTGAAGATCTTCGCAATCGGTTGCGTTATCATAGGGGTGCTGGTGTTCCTCTTCATCCCGTATCTGCCCAAGATTGCGGCATATGTGGACCTGTTCTTCGTTAACGTGCTGGGACTGCCGTACAACAGCGGCGCCGCCTTCTTCGTGGTCGCCCTGCTGGCCCTGTGCTTCTGGGGAGTGATGGTCACGCTGCGCCGCGGCAAGGTGTTCCTCAACACCGCCCTGCTGTGCCTGACGGTGATTATCATCGGATTCTCGGTGTTCAGCATCGACATCATACGTTCCTGCGCCAAGACGCCCACCAACGAGTACCAGCCCGACAACGCGTTCACGCTGGTGCGTTACCTGAGCCGCGAGCAGTACGGCTCCGTGCCGCTGGTATACGGGCAGTACTACGACGCTCCCTACGACCTCAAGACCACCCGCTACTGGGCTCCGCTCGACGGCAAGTACAAGCACGTCGACGGCCCCGTGGACGCCGCCTACCGCAGCGAGGGCAAGATGCTCTTCCCGCGCATGTGGAGCTCGTCGCCGGACGGCAAGAACGAGGAGTTCTACCGCGCCTACACCGGCGGCAAGGGCCGCCAGATCCGTGGTGCGACCGACCGCAAGCCCACCATGGGCGCCAACCTGTATTACTTCTTCGACTATCAGCTCGGATGGATGTACTGGCGCTACTTCATGTGGAACTTCGTAGGGCGCTAGAACGAGATCCATTACCCTTCGCCCGGCAATATCTTCCATGGCAACTGGGAGAGCGGCATCAGGTTCATCGACGAGCTGCGCCTGGGCGACCAGACCGACGCTCCCGCCGTGCTGGCCGACAACAAGGGCAAGAACCACTATTTCTTCCTGCCGCTGCTGCTGGGCCTGCTGGGCCTCTTCTTCCAGTTCGACCGCGACAAGCGGGGCTGCTGGCTCACCTTCCTGATGTTCTTCATGACGGGTATCGCAATCGTGCTGTACCTCAACCAGCCGCCATATCAGGTGCGCGAGAGGGACTACGCCTATGCGGGCTCGTTCTACTTCTTCAGCGTGTGGATAGGAATGGCCGTGGCCGCACTCTACAGCTGGATTGGCGACGCGCTCAAGGGACGCCACGGAGTCGCGCTGGCCTGCGGGGCCACCGCCCTGTGCCTCTGCGTGCCCGTGCTGATGGGCGCCGAGAACTGGGACGATCACGACCGCAGCGGACGCGCAACCGCGGTGGAGATGGCTCACAACTATCTCAACTCCGTGGGCCCCAACGGCATACTCATCACCCACGGCGACAACGACACCTTCCCCGTCTGGTACGCACAGGAGGTGGAGGGAATCCGCACCGACGTGCGCATCTGCAACACTTCGCTGCTCGGCACCGACTGGCATATCGACCAGATGAAGTGGGCCTGCAACGAGAGTGCTCCGCTTGCGCTTTCGGTGGGCCCGGAGCAGTACCTCTACGGCAACAACGAGTACGTGCCTATCGTGGATTCGCGCGACGCGGAGATGCCCATCGCCGACGTGATGATGCTGTTCCGCCATCCCGGCGTGAAGGTGCCGATGAGCAGCGGCCGCAAGATGGACTACATCGCCTCACGGAAGATCGTGGTGCCGGTGATCAAGGAGAACGTAATCGCCTCCGGCATCCTGGACGCCAAGTACGCCGACATGATTCCCGAGAGCATCACGCTGCAGATTCCCAAGGGCAAGGATTACCTCACCAAGCCGGAGATCTTCATGCTCGACCTGCTCAGCAACTACAAGTGGGACAGGCCCCTGCACATGCTCAACATGGGCGGCGACCTGAACGTGGGCGTGAAGGAGTATCTGGTGTATGAAGGGTATTCCTATAAGTTCGTGCCCATCAAGAACAAGATCAGCACGACCGATATCGGCTTCGTGGACACCGAGGAGCTGTACCGCAAGATGACCCAGGCCTACACCTGGGACGCCATCTCGGCTCCCGACTGGTTCATCGATTACCAGAACATCTATACCAACCTGGGCGTGATAGCGCCGCGCAGCATCTTCCTGAACGCCGCCAAGGCCTTCATGAAGGAGGGCAAGAACGAGTGGGCGGTGGAGATGCTCGACAAGGGGACCGATGCCCTGAGGCGCTTCCCGCTCGAGAGCATTCCCCTGGGAATGTCGACCAACGATTACATCGTAATCGGCATGATAGAGGCGTACTACAAGCTCGGCGAGACCGACAAGGCACGCGCGCTGGCAGGGCAGATGGGCGCCGACCTGCTGGCCTCCTCACGCTTCTACCTGGAGTTCTTCGAATACGGCAAGAACGAGTTCGACATCTGCGGCAGCTATGTGTATTTCCTGGCCGACGTTATGAAGGACGGCGGCGACAAGGACATGTCCGACAAGCTCACCGAGAGCTTCTCAAAGCTCATCGACTGGGCCGCCGGCGAAGACGAGGAAGCAGCTGCCAAGAATAATTAGAGCAATTCGTCTGGCATTTCAACTGGGGCGCCGGTACCGCGGACAAGCGGCAAGGCTGAGGAGATACTCAACCGCAATCATGGTATAGGTCAGCGGATGAGGACCGACGCATAGTCGGTGCTCCCGTCATCGAAGGTGGTTTCGACCGCTACGATGCCGAAACGGTGGTTGCCCCAATAGGTGACACTCTTTACGCCCTCGGCCTTCGGGGTCTCGCCCTCAACCTGAATGACCTTTATATTCATGCCGCGCCATTTGAAATCGTTGTCGGTGGAGACGTGCGTCACCTTGCGGCCGTTGCTGTAGGTGTCACCTTTCTTGGAGTCGTACTTGATAACGATGCCGTTGCTTTCGCCGGAAACGTGCTCGATGCCGTTGGTAGTCACCTTGAACTTTACGTCGTGCACACGGACTTTATCTCCGTCAACATCAAAGAATTTCGGATGGCTCTCAATGAGCTTCTTATAGCGCGGGTCCGTCATGGTGAAGGTCCCTTCGATGGTGGAGATACCGTTGTCTAGTGACACAACTTTGACGTCAACGTTGCTGGCGCCGTTGAAGTCACCGTTAAGGGTGGTGCCGACTTCGCCGAGTGCGGACTGCTCCCCTGTGATGGTCTCGATCTTTTCACAGGAAAGGATGTTGAAAAGGACGGAGATTGAGAGGAGAAACGAAATAATATTTTTCATATGCATTATTGTACTAGTACCCACAAAAATAGTAATAATTTACAAATTTGCCTATCTTTGGCAATAATTCAAATAATCGGGGTTGCATGTATTTGAGAGAATCTTCCATGGTACGCGCTGTGTTGTTGGCGGTCGTTCTGTTCAACTTAATCCCGCTGTCCGCCCAGTCATCCGCCAATCTGGCCCGCTTCTCCGAAATGACTGGCTGCCCGATTCCCGTCGAAGGCAACAAAGTACAGATTCTCAATGACCCCCATGTCTTTTATGATGAAATGCTCAAAGGCATTCGGGAAGCGCAATCATTCGTCTTCATGGAATATTTTATCTTTCGTGATGACTCCATCTCCACGGTCATCCTGGACGCGCTAGCCGAAAAGGCGCGGGAGGGTGTGCGGACCTGTCTGATCCTTGACCATTTCGGATGTGCTCAGCACATGGAAGAGAAGGGACACCGACTGCGCATGAAGCCGTTCCGAAACGGCTTCATAAACCCTTATCTCGACAGCGGCGGTGACATCGTTTTTTATAATCAGGGCATTGCTTTCCCGCGCAATCACAGGAAACTCACGCTGATCGACGGAAAGGTCGCATTCACCGGAGGGATGAACGTCACGGACCTATATCTGAACGGCATTGAAGGCGTAGGTAAGTTCTGGGACATGCATCTCAAGATAGAAGGGCCGGCTGTGCAACACTTCAACGCAGGATTCGTCCGGATGTGGAACGAGTGTGGAAGCAATCCCCTTGCCATCTCTTTCCCGGGAGCACCGGCACCTTGTGGGGAAGTCCCGCTGATCATTCTGGAAACACAAGGGGCCAACATCCATCCCAATCCTGAAGAATTGTTTTCGTCGCTTTTCGCCATGGCGCAAGACACGGTACGGTTTATAAGCGGTTATTTCCGCCCGCCCAAAGCCATCCTGAACAGCCTTCGGGATGCCGCCCGTCGGGGCGTCGTCGTGGAAATGCTGATGGGGGCCTCTTCCGATATGCCGCCGATTCTGGACAAAGTACTGATGCAAAAAGCGATACGTCTTGCCCAAGAAGAGAATTTCACTCTCTACCTCCAGCCCGGCGGTTTCCATCATGAGAAGGTCGTTTCCATTGACGGGCACCTAATCATTATCGGTTCACACAACCTCGACCAGTTTTCCTTCCAGGCGAATCACGAGATAGGCGTTTTAATGGACTCCCCTGCCATAGCCAGGGAATTCGACGCGTATTTTGACACGCATGCACAGTCCGTAGCATTATGAGACGCCGCATATTTCTGATACTGACCTTGGCCCTGTTCGGCACAGTCGCATCCGCCCAAACCGATACTCTGACCAGCAGGGTCAACCGTCTGGACGCAGCAGTTGTAGTGTCAGAGTCTGCCGCGTCACGGCTCCTGCAGGCCCAGACGGGACTGGAGGCCATCGATGCCGACATCATCAGAAAAGTGCCAGCCTTCTTGGGCGAAAGGGATATCATCAAAGTCATCCAGATGCTCCCGGGGGTTCAAGCGCCCAGCGAGGGATCTTCCGGTTTTTCCGTGCGCGGCGGACTGACCGACCAGAATCTCATCCTGCTCGACGGGGCGCCGCTGTACTGTGCGGGACATTTTCTCGGTTTCATCTCCATGTTCAACCAGGAGATCCTAAACACGACCGACCTGTATAAGGGCGACTTTCCCGCCAAATACGGCGGGAGGATATCTTCGGTCCTCGTCACCACCTCGAAAGACGGGGACATGGAGCAATTTCATGGCAATGCTTCCTTCGGTCTGGTTTCTTCCGGAATCCATCTGGAGGGGCCTCTGCTCAAGGAAAGAGTGAGTTTCTGCCTGAGTGGCAGACGGTCTTTCCTCGACTCTGTTTTTCCCTTTATCAAGCAGATTCCGGCGCAGTCCAGGCTTCGCTTCTATGACGCCAACGCCAAGCTAACCTGGGTTGCCACCTATCGTGACCGCCTCTACCTGAGCGGCTTCATCGGGAGTGACAGGTTTGGCAGTTCCCTTACGCAATACGGGTTAAACCTGATGGATTTCCGCTATTCCAACCGTACCGCGTCGCTGAGATGGAAACACGATTTCAACCCCGCCCTGCAAACCAATATCACCTTGTATTATTCGAAATACAAGTTCGACCTGGCCTGTGACTACAACTACGCCATCTTCGACTACGACTCCTTCGTGCGGGAAACGGGCTTGAAAGCAGATCTCACATGGCAGATCAACGCGGACAACACCATGGAAGCGGGGCTTCAGCTGCCATATTTCCGCATTGATTCAGGCAACTGCGTGCCTCGCGACGGAAATCTCACCATCAACGAGATTCACATCGCGCCCAACTTCGCCGTCCAGCCAAATCTCTATGTAGAGAACAGAACCCGGCTTGGTCGTGCCCTGCTCCGGTATGGCCTGCGCATCTCCGAATACACCTCCATGGGCATGACTGACCAGCGCTATTACGATCCCGTCACGCATCAGCAGACGGCTGTGCGGTATTTCGGTTTCGGGGAGCCGATTCAGACCTACTGGGGATTGGAGCCGCGGCTGTCCGTATCCGTCGCGCTGAACGGAGCATCTTCTGTGAAAGCATCCTATACCCGGGTATATCAATATTTCCAGCAGGCGCTTGTCAGCACCTCCGGAAGCCCGCTGGACGTATGGCTCCCGGCTTCACCGACCGTCAAGCCGCAGATTTCCGATCAGTTTTCGCTGGGGTACTACCGAAATTTTCTTGACAACGCGGTGGAAGCCTCCGCCGAGCTGTTCTACAAGAACAACAAGAACACCCTCGATTTCGTCGAGAATACCGGTGTCATCCTGGACAGGCCGGACCGGGAAGCGTTTCTGCGCTTCGGGAAGTCCTATGCATATGGTGCTGAGTTGATGGCGCGGTATCATTTCGAAAAATGGAGCGGATGGCTTGGTTACACCTACTCCAAGGCCATGTATGTTATTCCGGAGATCAACGAAGGGAAGCCATATGCCTCGCCTGTCAATCACGATCACAGCGTGAATTTCCTCCTCTCATACGCGTTCTCCCAGCGGTTCGCGGCATCCGCTGCCTGGGTCTATTACAGTGGGGCTCCTATGACCTTCCCGGTGTCCCGGTTTGCCATTGGTGACTCGTATGCCCCGGTCTTCACGGCCCGCAACGAGGGCCGGTTGCCAGCCTATCACCGTCTGGACTTGTCCATTTCGCTGAAGACCCGGGAAAGGGTCGAGAACCGCAGGTGGAGCGGAGAATGGAACTTCTCCCTTTACAACGCGTACTCCCGGCATAACGTGTGGTCTGTTGCGTATTCCTACAACCGGTACGAAGATAAACCGCGGGCCGCCAAAATATATCTCTTCCCCATTCTTCCTTCCGTATCCTATAATATTCAGTTTTGATGAGACGGAACTATCATTATCTGCTTATTGTCCTGCTGGCGCTCGCATCCTGCTCCGAGGCCATCAACATCGACCCTGGAGTCCAGCCTGTGGGGAGTTTCGTCGTGGATGGTATGATTACCGACCAGTTTTGTCATCAGGCTGTCCGGTTGTCGATGACGGAAAACTTCTACAGCCCGCTCTCGGAGGTACCCTGGATAAGCGGCGCGACAGTAAGTGTTACATGTGGAGATGAGATCTTTGTGTATGAAGAGGATGCCTCCTCTCCGGGCACATACCGATCAGTCATGGCATTCAAGGGCGAAACAGGCAAATCATACCGACTGGACGTCGATGCGGTGATCGATGGCGTTGCGGCGCATTTTCGGGCAGAAGACACAGTCCCCAGCCCCGGCGGACAACTCGATGCTCTCGACTACTGCTATTCTCCTGACATGGACAATTTGTGGACGCTGGCAATCTGGGGCCGGGATTACGTCGATAGCCGAAGTCGATATCTAATCCAGGTGGGTGTCAACGGACACTTCAAGCCTCTGGATAAAAGTGTCGAGCTGCCGGATGACCATTTTGACGGGATGATCTTCTCGGGATTCACCCTGTCCGCCCTGCATCATACGGAAGCCTTGTGGAATATTTACGGAGATAGCTTCAAGCCACTGCAGAGAGGAGACATCATAACCTTGAGGGCTTACACCCTGTCAGGTGGATACGGTGAATTCCTGATGAAATACAGCCATTTCATCTTCGGCACGGTCCCCATCCTGACAGACCAGCCCGGCAATCTGATTACCAATGTCACCGGCACCGCCCCGGTTATCGGCTATTTCGGCGCATGCGCCATCCTCGAAGCCAGCTGCACCGTCGACGACCCTTACCGGACGGAATTCCCCGAGCACTCGTAGGGACACGGGGGCCAAATCTAGCCTGCAGCGCATTGGAAAGGACACTTAAAAAAGAAAAGAGGCGACTTCAAAAGTCGCCTCTTGTGCGGTA
>JAEELG010000040.1 GCA_016288775.1 Bacteroidales bacterium
CGACGAGGACCACCTCGGCGACATGGACTTCAAGGTCACCGGCACCGCCGACGGCATCACCGCCACCCAGATGGACATCAAGGTCGACGGCCTGAGCTACGACGTGCTTGAGAAGGCTCTCGAGCAAGCCCGCCAGGGACGTCTGCACATCATGGGCGAAATGCTCAAGACCATCCCCGAGCCCCGCGAGGACTACAAGCCCTTCGTGCCCCGCATCGAGCAGATCCGCATTCCCGCCGAGTTCATCGGCGCCGTCATCGGCAAGGGAGGCGAGACCATCCAGAAGATACAGAAGGAAACCGGCACCACCATCGCAATCGAAGAGGTGCCCATCCCCGGAACCAACATCACCGAAGGCGTGGTCGACGTCGCTTCCAGCGACAAGGAGGCCATGCAGAAGGCCCTCGACTGGATCAAGAGCATCTGCGCTGTTCCCGAGGCCGGCCAGACCTACCACGGCAAGGTGGTGAGCATACTCGAGTTCGGCGCCTTTGTCGAGATTCTCCCCGGCAAGGAAGGCCTGCTGCACGTGAGCGAAATCGCCTGGACCAAGACCGACAAGGTCGAGGATGTGCTCAAGGTCGGCGACGAGGTCGATGTGAAACTCCTCGAGTACGATGCCAAGAGCGGCAAGATGCGCCTTTCCATGCGCGCCCTGACCGAGAAGCCCGAGGGCTACGTCGAGCCTAAGGGCGGACGCGGCGGCAACGGCGGTGAGAGAAGCCCGCGCCGCGAAGGCGGAGAGCGTGGCGAGCGTCGTGAGCGCCGTGACGGCGACCGCGGTCCCCGCAGGGATGGCGACCGTCGCGAAGGCGGAGAGCGCCGTGAACGCCGCGAGGGCGACCGTCCCCGTAGGGATGACCGCCCCCGCCATTCCAATGGCCCTCGCCCCAGCGCACCCGCTCCTACCGCCGACGATTATCGCGAGCCGGTAGACGAGCTCTACTAGGAAACCGCTACAGCGAGTCGCCGAAGTCGGCGCGGAACTTCTTTACGAGGTCTTCCTGCCAGTAGCCTATTTCTTCCAGGCGCCCGAAGAAGAATCGGAGCACCTTAGGTTCCGATACCCACTGGAGGCCGCCTATGAGTTTGCGGTTGTCCCACAGCCACTTTACGCGGTCGGCGCAGTATTTGACCTGTGAAAGGGTGAATACGCGCCGGGGCATCGCCAGGCGCTGGAGCTCCAGTTCTGCGTAGCGCTCGGTGCCGTCCGGCTCGCGCTGCTCGCTGAGTGTTCCCCGTTCCATGCCTCGGATGCCGCCTGCAATGTACAGGGCGGCGCCGACGGCTGCGGCCGGATACTGGTTGTGAGGGATGTCAGGAACTATCTCGGAACAGTTGAGATGGGCTCCGAGACCGCCTGCGGGCTTGATTACGGGTACGCCGTAGTCGTCAAGTTCCTTCACCAGATATGCGATGAATTCGGGCCCCTGGCTGATGTATTCCATGTCCAGCGACTCGTACAGGCCCACCGCCATGGCTTCCATGGAACGGACTTCCATGCCTCCGTATGTCAGGAACCCCTCGTACAGGGGCACGAACTCCATCATCTCGTCGGTGAACTTCTTGTCGTGAGCCGTAATGATGCCGCCGCGGGAGAACCCGAGCTTGCGGGCGCTGAAGTAGATGATGTCGAAACGGTCCGCAAGGGTGTGGTAGATTTCCTTGGTGGTCATGAACTTGCAGCGGGGCTCGCGCATCTTCATGAAGTATACGTTATCCTGCAGCAGGGAAGCGTCCAGGACGCTCTTCACTCCGAATTCGTGGCAGATGTCGGTGACCGCCAGCATGTTTTCCATCGACACCGGCTGGCCACCGATGAGGTTGGTGCCGGCTTCCACGCGTACGAAGGCGACCTTGTCCGGTCCCAGGTCCTTGATGGTCTTGCGGAGCAGCTTGAGGTCGAAATCGCCCTTGAAGGGGTCGTCGCTCTGCGGGATCAGGCCCTTCTTGTCCACAAGCTCGATCACTTCGCCGCCCAGGCGGGTTATGTGGGCCTTGGTGGTGGTGAAGTGGAAGTTCATGAGGGCGTAGGTGCCTGGCT
Source organism: Bacteroidales bacterium (assembly GCA_016288775.1). Taxonomy (GTDB): domain Bacteria; phylum Bacteroidota; class Bacteroidia; order Bacteroidales; family UBA932; genus Cryptobacteroides. The sequence goes on from JAEELG010000040.1 coordinate 2,045, forward strand.
TCACGTAGGCTTCCGCCAGGATGTTCTCGGCGGCGCGTCCCTGGTGGGCGGGCAGCACGTTATCGGTGCCGAAGACGTCCTTGACGGCCTTCTTTACGCGGTTGAAGGTTTCGCTTCCGGCATAGGCGTCGTCGGCTATGAACATGGATGCAACCTGCTCGTCGGACATTCCGTTCACGCCGGAGTCGGTGAGCATATCCATATATATATCCCTGTTCTGAAGGAGAAAGGTATTGTTTCCTGCTTCCTGTATACACTTGAGGCGCTCTTCCACGGGAAGGAGCGACAGCTTCTGGACGACTCGCACCTTGTGCATCTCCAGAGGAACCTGATTCTCAGGCTTGTAGAATTTGACTGCCATAACAGCTGTGATTGTTTAACTCACAAATATATTCTTTTTTTGGTATATTTGCGCGTTATATGCTGGGAACGATAGTCAATACCGGTTGCATCATCGCCGGATCCATAGTCGGAAGCCTGCTCAAGCGAGGCCTGGGCGACAAGTATAAGGATGTCCTCTATTATGCCATGGGCCTGTCTTCTCTGGCCCTCGGCGCAAGTACTTTCACGCGCAATATCCCCCAGAGCGAGTTTCCCGTGCTCTTTATCCTCAGCCTTGCGATAGGCGGAGTGGCGGGAACGGCGCTTGACCTGGACGGACGCACAAAGGCGCTCATCGCCAAGCGAGGCGGCGAAGGGCTGGCAAACGGCCTTATCTCTGCCTGCCTGCTATTCTGCGTGGGCACTTTCTCCATCGTCGGCCCCATCATGAGCGCCACTACCGGCGACAATACCTTCCTGTACACCAACGCCACCCTGGACCTGGTTACGTCCATGGTGTTCGCTGCCACCTACGGAATAGGCATAGTCTTCTCCGCCGCAGTGCTGTTCTGCTGGCAGGGGGCCTTTTATTTGCTCGGCAAGCTGGCGGCCGGTTCGGCGCTGCTGCAGGGCACGTTCGTGAACGAGCTTTCCATAGTGGGAGGCGTGCTGATCATCTCGTCCGGCCTGTCGCTGCTGCGCATCAAGGACTGCAAGACACTCAATTACCTTCCGGCTCTCCTGGTGCCGCTGATTTGGTTCCTGGTAAAAGGATTGTTCTGAAATACCTGATAACGAAAAAGGGCGGCCTCATCGGTCGCCCTTTTTCTATTATCAACTGTCAACTTACAGGATGGTGAAGTTGATGGTGTGGTTGGAGTTGTTGTCGGTGCCGAAGATATTATCGGCAGAAGCCGGGTTGCCGTTGAGGGAACCGCTGACCTTGATGGGATCGCTGGGCGAGCCGAGAACGACCACCTTGGAAGTGCCGTTGAAATATCCAACGACCATACCGGTCCTGGTGCCGTCATTCTGGGCAGCGGTGATCTTGCAGTTCACGACGCAGCCATAAGCGGTGTCGTGGTCGACATTACCGACGTTTCCGATGAGGCCTCCGGTTCCACCGGTGGTTTTAACCTTCACGACGACTTCGCCCTTGGCGGAGCATCCGGTGATGGCGTGGCCCTGGCTGTGGAAAGCGCAAAGCGAACCGACAGCGGATCCGGCGTTGCCGGACTCGAGGGTGATGATGCCCTCGTTGGTGGAGTTCTCAATTACTCCGGTACCGCCTTCGATACCGCCGAGACGGCACTTCATCGCACCCTTGCCGGTGATGTTGCCCTTGTTGGTACATCCGCTCACGGAGGTTCCGGTGACGGGCTTCTCCTGTCCGGGCCAGCCTACGATGCCGCCGATGGCGGAGTTGGAGGCGGAGGCGTCGGAGTCGACGATGATGGCACCCTCGTTCACGCAGTTGATGTAACTGGTGTTGGAGAACACGTCAGCGGTATTGGTGAACTGGTAGTCACCGCCGCCGATACCGCCTACGCATACGATGAACTCCTTGGGCAGGGCGGTGCCGGGCGTGCTGTTCTTGACAGATACGTTGACCTCGCCGTAGTTGTTGGAGTTGGTGATGTTGCCGCAAGGGGAACCGGCGATACCGCCGATCTGGTTGCGGTTGACGTTGGCGGTCAAGTCGATGTCGGCATTGGTAATGGCGTGGGATATCTTGCCATTGTTGTTGCAGCTGTCCACGGTAAAGCCGGGAGCGCCGAACGCAACGATGCCGCCCGTGCTGGGCAGAGCGCCGGTAGCGTCGATCACGGCCACCTTGGCGGTGATGTTCTTTGCGGTGAAGCTGATTGCGCCCTTGTTGGTGCAGCCCTTGATGGCGGCGGCCTGGTAGCCGACGATGCCGGCGGTACCGACAGCTACGGTCGGGCCGTTCACGGTGACGGTGATTGCGCCCTCATTGGTACAATCGGAAATCTCGCCCTTGGACTGGCCAGCTATGGCGGCGATGAGCATCGGTTCGGGAACCGCGTCTGCCTCATAGGTAACGGCTGCCTTGTTGACGACCTTGGAGATGCTGCCCTCGTTGTTTGCGGCGATGATTCCGAAGAACGGGCCGGCGGGGGTGAACTTGCAGCTCTTGTCGATAACGATGTCCTTGACTACGCCGGTGAGAGTCTCGAAGAGGGGAGCGGAAGCGGTCAGGCCCTTGATTGCGTGGCCCTTGCCGTCCAGGTTGCCCTTGAAGTTCTCCACTGCGGGCAGAGTCTTGCCGCTGAGGTCGATGTCGGCCAGGAGCGAGAACTCGGCGCCGGTAGCGGCAGCTGCTGCCTCGGTGGTGAGGAACTCGACGAATGCTTCGGGGGTGCTCATCTCGGGGTTGAACTTGCTGGGCTCGGCGGTGGTGACCGATGCAGTTGCATAGTCAGATGCGGTCTCGCCCTGGTGAGCCTTCACGCGGATGTCGTATGCGGTCTGGGGCACAAGTCCTTCGACTTCATACACATTGGTTTTGAGCTCGCTCACGACAGACCATTCGCCGGAAGATGCGGCCTTGTACTCGAAGGTGTAGCTGTCTGCGAATGCGACTGCATCCCAGGTGGCCTTGATGCTCTGGTCGGTGACGGTGGCCTTGAATCCGGTAGGAGTGCCGAACTTGGCGGCTACGGTACCGGTGCCCACGCAAACTGCGAGAGGATCGGATGCGCCACCGAGATAAGTCCAGTCGGAGAAGTAGAAACCATCATAGTTCGCGCGAACGCGAGCATAGAAGAAGTCGTTGGTATTCAGATTCTTGAAGATGTAGGATGTGGCAGGGGCATCCACCACGTCGTACTTTGTAGCGTTCTTTACGTCATCGAAGCTTATGTCGTTCGTAAGCTGGATGGTAAAGGAAGTCGCTCCTGCGGCGAGAGCCCTGTCAGCATTCCAGGACAGGCCAACGGCCTTTGCACCGGAAGTGGCCTCGTCGTAGCTGAGGGACTCTACGGCAGGCTTGCTTGCGTCGTGTCCGCCGGGAATCACGAATCCTGTTTCCTTGTTGCAGGCCGCCAGGGTGATCAGGCAGGCTGCAAATGCGAATATCTTGATATTCTTCATAATCCTAAAACATTAATTGTAGTCGCCGCCTCGCATGTCACCGGTAACGACGGTGCCGGGGGAGGTGTAGCTGATCTTGCCGGTATTGGAGCAATCGGTGAAGGTAATATCCGAGCCGGACTCACCGCAACCGACGATACCGCCGATAGCACTGGTCTTGCCCGTCGCTATGGTTGCGGTGGACTCGAGGGTGAGGTCTCCGCTGTTGACGCACTTGGTGTAGGTGGTCTTGCCGGCAGTCTTTGCGTCTCCGACTATACCGCCGAGGAAGTGCCTCCAGTCAGTCTTCTTGATAGCCGGGTGGACTATTTTGAGCTTGCCGCTGTTGGTGCAGTTGCTGACCTCATACTTGCAGCCGCCGGCGATGCCGCCCAGACGGTTGATTGCGGTCGGGGAAGTGAGTGTGCAGTTACCGGTGTTCTGGCAGTTGTCGATCTTGCCTGTCACATAGCCGAAGACGGCGCCCACATGGTGGTTCGGGGTCTCGGTAATGGTGTTGAGGGTGATGTCCAGATCAACCTCGTTGGTGCACTTCTCAAACACTACGGAGCCATCGGACTCGTAAGGACCGGCCGAGCCGACCACGCCGCCGATACAGCAGGTCGCGATGTTGCCTGCGCCCCTGTTGCCTGCGGTACCGCCGGCGAAGAGGGCCTTTGCGCTGAGATGACCGAAGTTGTGGCAGTCGGATGCGCCCTGGGAAACGGTGCCGCCAACGCCTGCGAGACGTGCGCAGGTCCATGTGTTGGAATCGCTGTCGCAGAGGATGGAGATATCGCCCTTATTGGTACAGCCCTTCACCTGTCCTTCAGTGTAACCGACCACGCCGCCGATGTTGGGGTATGCACCCGAACCACCGTTAATGTAATGCATGGAAACGTTGCCTTCGTTCGTACAACCGTCAATCACACCGTAATTGCCGGGGGTAGACTTGTCCGAAGGGCTTCCGCCGACCACGCCGCCGACATAGAAGTAAACGGCGGTACCGTACTCGACGCTGACTTTGCCCTTGTTGGAGCAGTTCACGACCATGGACTTTCCGGCCTCTCCCTTATACATGCCGACCACGCCGCCGAATGTGTGGAACGTGCCGCTTGCGGGAGTGTCGACGGAGAGGGTGAATTCGCTGGTATTGTGGCAGTTCTTCACTACGCCTTCGGTGTAGCCGACGACGCCGCCCCAGTTGCAGCTGGCCTTGGGAAGGGCAGCGTACTTGAGCTCGCCCTTGGCCGCTGTGGTGCAGTCTTCAATGGAGCCGAGGTTGGTGGCCACTATCGTACCGAAGTTCGCTGCGTCCTCGGGCTGAGGGAAGTCAACGGTACAACCGGCGTCGAGGGTGACACTCTTCACGACTGCAGATGCACCTGCGCTGCCGATGAGGCTGTTGCCAAGCTTGAAATTGGACAGGGTAACGTTCTGGAACGAGCCGCTCAGCTCCTTGAACAGGCCGTCGGGAACGGTTGCGTTGCTGATCTTGTGGCCCTTGCCGTCGAACTTGCCGGCGAATGCGTCGGAAACGGGAAGCTCTGCTCCGCCGAGGTCGATATCCTTCTCGAGGGTGATGACGTCGCTGGCTCCGGAAGTTGCAGCAATGCCGCTGACGAACTGGATGAATGCATCCTTGTCTTCGATGTTGGGCTGGAATGCAGGCTTCTCGGGAGTGGTGATGGAGCTGCTCACATAGTCGGTGGACTCGCTGCCGCGGATTGCCTTGACGCGTACGTCATAGGAAGTTTCTGCGGTAAGCTCGGTAATCTGGGCCTGTGCGTTGGTAAACTCGCCGAGCACGTTCCAGTTGGAGTCGGAACTCTTCTTCCATTCCACCACATATGCGTCTGCGGAGCCTACGAGAGACCAGCTGACGTTGATCTTGCTGTAAGCGGGAGCTTCGAGCTTGATGGACTTGGGAGCGACGAAACTCATGGCGATGAGGCCGTGACCGACACTCACGCATGCGAGTGCGTCACCGTCGTTGAGGACCGTCCACTCTGAATAGATGGAACGGGGATAATTGGCCCTGACTCGGGCATAGAAACGGTCGTATTCCTTTAAACCGGTGAAGATGGTGCCGTCGACGACCTTGTCATCTTTCTGTACGGTGATACCCTTGGGGGCGTCGTACATACTGATGGAGGGGTCGTACATGCTGGCGTCGGAGAAGTCTTCCTGGCGTGCAAGCTGCACGGAGATGGATGTTGCTCCGGCGTCCAATGCCTTCTGGGGATTCCACACCAGCGAAATCGAGGTGGGAGAAGACATGGTTTCATCATAGGTGAAGTCCTCGATGCCGGGCTTGCTGCTGTCAACCCCCGTGAACACTGGCTCCTTCTTGCATCCGGAGAAGAGCACGGCGGTGAGAGCCGCTGCGGCGATCAGGATTTTGAATGATTTCATACTGAACTGTTTGTGTTGTTAAAAAAATAACTAACGCCTTTTGGGGCGCCCTTGACAAACAATCCGTATTCAGCAGGCCTTCCAGGCCTTTCGTCCGACTTGCAAGCACAAATGTATAAAAAAAAGCACAAACAGAAAAATTATTCTATAAAAATGAACGCCTGCGTGCTCAAATTGAAATTTTTGATATATATTTGTATTGAATTTGACCAATTGAAAGATAATTATTAAAATTATTTATAAATAAACAAGAAGCAACTATTTTTTTAATCACTCCTTGAAAACGTCCTGATTTTCAGTCACATATCGTCCTGGCTTGCACAATTCTAATTTATTAACTAAGGACCATTTATGATGAAAATCACGATTCACAGAAGGTTTGCGTTGGCATTCATAGCCCTCTTTGCCGGGTTGAGCGCCTTCGCACAGACTTCTACGATTACCGGTGTGGTTCTCGATTCCGAAAACCTGCCCGTCATAGGCGCGGCGGTCATGGTCAAGGGAACTACAAACGGTGTAATGACTAACAGTGACGGCTCCTATTCCATCAAGGCCAAGCCCGACGCAACGCTGGTGTGCCAGCTGTTCGGCTACAAGACCGCCGAGGAGCCCGTAAACGGCAGGACCAAGATCGACTTCGTCCTCGCCGACGATACCGAGATGCTGGAAGCCACCGTCGTCGTCGGTTACGGTACCCTGAAGAAGACCCAGCTCGTGGGCTCCGTCGAAAACCTCGACGGTGACAAGGTTGCCGACCGTCCGAACGCCAACGTCGCCCGTTCCCTTCAGGGTCAGGTAGCAGGTCTGAACATTATCCAGACCGACGGTAAGGCCAACCACTCCGGTAGCATTTACATCCGAACCAATGCACACAAATACGCAACCCGTGCTTCCATGACCAGCGGCTCCGGCGGCACTTACTCCATCGGTTCCGGCGACGGCAGCGCCCTCGTCCTCATCGACGGTGTGGAAGGAAGCCTCGGCAATGTCAACCCGTCCGATATCGAGACGGTTGCGGTGCTCAAGGACGCATCCTCCGCTTCCATCTATGGTGCGCGTGCATACAACGGCGTCATCCTTGTTACGACCAAGGAAGCCAAGGGCGACAAGTTCACCATTTCCTACAACGGCTCTTACTCGTTGAATGACCGTACTATCAAATGGGAGGACAACATCGTCACCGACGGTCTGGAGTGGACCGAAGCGTTCTGGGATTTCTTCATGGGTGACTCCGTGAATCCCAAGGCTGCAGGAAAGGCCCCTTCACAGATCAATACATGGAAGTTCAATTCCGGTTACCTCGAGGAATTCCGCAAGAGGCGTATCGCTGGCAACTACGACGTGTTCGACAATTCCTCCGGCGTTTACCAGTACTACGGTTCCACCAACTGGCTGCCTTTGTTCTACAAGAGGCAGACCGACAACACCACCCACGACATCAGCGTGCGCGGTTCTTCCAAGAATATTTCATACTCCCTCACAGGACGTTATTATACCCAGTCCGGTTTGTACAAGATTGGTGATGACGATTACAATCAGTTCAATATCCGCTCCAAGGTCCGCCTCAAGGTGACCGACTGGCTCTCCATAACCAACAATACCTCGCTCTTCCGCACCAACCAGAAGCAGTCCATGTTCACCACCGGTTCGGTTCTCGGAAAGCAGATCGACCAGCACGGACAGCCTATCGGTATTCCTATCAACCCCGAGACCGGCACCTACACGCTGTTCGCTGCCAAGACAGGTTATGCATCCTTCCTTGAGGGAAATACCGGCCAGACCGACTCCAACACCACGGTCGTGACCACCACCGGTGCTACGATAACCCTGTTCAAGGACGTGCTCAAGTTCGACGCCGACTTCTCCTACAAGGCCATCCGCCGCTGGAGGGAGCGTTACCGCGCACCGCTGGACTTCTACCTGTCCGACACTTCCATTACCAACTATGTGCCCCAGGCAAGTTCCTATAAGTCCCGCTGGACCTACGATACCGATTATCTCACCGCCAACGCCTACTTCACCTTCACTCCGAAGCTTGGCGAGAACCACGTTCTCAACGTGGTGGCCGGCGGCAACTTCGAGGATTACAAATACGACCGCTTCTACCTGCAGCGCAAAGGCATGATCTTCCCCGACAAGTATGAGAGCTACGAAATGTACGATGCACTCGAGACCATACTTATCGAGCAGAACCGCAACAGCTACGGTAACATCGGAGCTTTCGCCCGTGCCAACTACACCCTCCTGAAGCGCTACATCGTGGAGCTTGCAGCACGTTACGACGGTTCATCCAAGTTCCCGACCTCCAGCCGCTGGGGATTCTTCCCTTCGGCATCGTTCGGCTGGCGTATTTCCGAGGAGCCTTGGATGCAGTGGAGCCGCAGCTGGATGGACAACTTCAAGCTGCGCGCAAATATCGGTACCCTTGGTAACGGTACTACCGGCGCATACGCCTTCCTTGAGCTGATCGGTATCGACAAGACCGATGTACTCTTCGATGGAGCCAAGAACAATTACACCTCATCTCCTAACGTTATCCCCCAGAGCTTGACCTGGGAGCGCTGTACCACCTACGATATCGGTATCGACGCCGACTTCCTCGGCAACAGGCTCTCCTTCTCCGGTGATATCTACAGGAGGGATACCAAGGATGTCATCAGCGCAGGAACCCAGCTTCCTGCAGTGTTCGGTGCCAGTGCGCCTCAGGGCAACTTCTCCCGTTACGAGGACCGTGGATGGGAGTTTACCCTCGCATGGAAGGATCAGTTCAAGCTTGCAGGCAAGGACTTCCGTTATTCAGTGCAGGGCCGTATGTGGGACAACAGGACCATAGTCACCGAGTTCACAACCATCGTTGAGAATCCTCTGGGTGTCTATGCCGGCAAGGAACTCGGTGAAATCTGGGGCTTCCGTACCGACGGCATCTTCCGCAACAACTACGAAGCACTCAACTGGGCTACCGATACTTTCCATAAGAACGGTTCCAACTTTGCAGAGTATGCGGGTGACCTCAGGTTCATCGATATCGACGGCGACGGCGACATCAACTACGGTCTCGGTACCATGGAGGACCACGGTGACCTCGAAGTCATCGGTAACGAGACTCCCCGCTACATGTACGGTCTGAACCTCGATTTCAACTGGAACGGTTTCGGCCTCGCCGTCTTCTTCCAGGGCGTCGGAAAGCGTGACTGGTATCCCGATACCGAGACCGCATTCTTCTGGGGCTCATACAACCGTCCTTACTCTCCTTACCTGAACATCAACCAGGTGGGCGACAACTATCCTCACGTTGATTTCTCCACCCCCAACTGGGAGGTTACCAACTACGACAAGAATCCTTACTGGACCCGCCGTGTCGCTTACGCTTCCAACCGTAACGTGGGACCTCTCTCCTGGAACAACGACCACTATCTGCAGAATGCGGCTTACCTGCGTCTGAAGAACGTCACTCTCGATTACACCCTTCCTCAGGATCTGACCAAGAAGGTCCATATCGACAAGGCCCGCTTCTACGTGACTATGGAGAACCTCTTTACGTGGTCTCCCATGTTCAAGTACACCAATATGTTCGACCCCGAGGCCATCGGTCTGGGTGACACCGACTTCGATTCCGGTTCCGTCAGTGCCGGAAATGCCGGTCTGAGCGGCGTCGGCGAAGGCTATAGCTATCCTATGTTCAGGACCTTCACCGTCGGCCTCCAGCTGGTTCTCGGTGGCCTTACTACCAGCGCCGCCAATGCCGCTGCCGGTTACATGACTCCTTCCAAGGCGTCCAGCGTAGCCAAGGCAGCAAGGGCTGCGGCTCCCGAGGTCAAGGAGGTCGTGAAGGAGGTCGTGAAGGAAGTCATCAAGGAAGTTCCCGTGGAGAAGATCGTCGAGGTCGAGAAGAAGGTTGAGGTACCTGTACCTGCATCCACTCTCAACGGTGAATACACCGACGACCTGTTCTTCATCATCGGCAAGTCCGAGATCCGTCCCGACGAGGCCTTCAAGCTTGGCCGTATCTGCCAGATCCTTAAGGACAATCCGAACGCAAAGATTGTCGTCACCGGCTACGCCGACTCCGGCACCGGCAACGACGAGATCAACAATGGTCTGTCCAAAGACCGTGCAAATGTGGTCGCCGAAATGCTGAAGAATGCAGGCATTTCTGCGGACCGCATCACCTGCCAGTCCGTTGGCGGCGACAGGGACGCCTCTGCATCTCCTGAAGACAACCGTGTCGCTGTATGTATAATCAAGTAATGGAGTGACAATATGAAAAGATATTTAACCATTCTCATCTGTGCTTTCTCAGTATTCGCTTTCACTGCGTGCGAGAAATTCTTCACGAGGGAACCGATAAACTCGTTCTCTGCCGAGACATACTTCTCCAACGAGAACCAGATCAAGATGTACACCGACGGCATGATCAACTCCTGGATGCCTTCCATGGACGACATTGGCTATGCCGGTTACAGTGTATATAACGACCTGATCGCCACCCGTACCTCCACAACATTCTTCCAGCCCGGTCTGTTCAACGCTACCCGTCAGGGCAGCTGGACCTGGACCTTCGCCCGTCGCTGCAACATCATGATACAGCGCATGGAGAAGAACGCCAAGGGGAATATTGACGAGGAGACTTACAACCATTATATGGGTATCGCCCGTTTCTGGAGGGCATATCATCACTTCTCCAGGATCAGGACTTTCTCCAATATTCCTTTTATCGATACGGTTGTGGATTCCAAGGACTCCACCATCCTGTTCGGTCAGAGGCTTGACAGGGAAGAGGCTTTCCACTATTGCGTCGAGGACTTTGACTTTGCGCAGCAGAATTGCCAGGCCGGCGCCAAGTACAATACTTCGGGTCGCGTGTATATCAACAAGTATGTGATCCTCGCATTCCTTTCCAGGATTTACCTCTACGAGGGCACCTACAGGAAGTATCACGATATCAATCCTGCTACAAACACCCCTTGGACCAACAAGTTCGAGACTTCGGAGCAGCTCATCCGCAAGGCCGCCGAGTGCGCCGAGGAGATTATAAAATCCGGAGAGTTCTCGCTCCATAAGAACTATGCCGAGCTCTTCCTCAGCGACAATCTCTGTACTGATGAGGTTATCTGGGGCCGCACTTACAGCGAGGCTCTCGGTATCCGCCACAACCTTACGCGTTACTTCAATTCTTCGACCCTTGGCCAGCAGTATTCCGGTACCAAGGAGCTGGTCCGCCAGTACCTGAAGACCGACGGCACTCCGGTTCTTACCGGCGAGCAGACCATCAACGAGGAGTTCAAGGGCAGGGATTCCCGTCTTTCCGCCACCGTGCTTGGCCCTGGACACAACATTGCCAAGCTTACCGGCGAAACCTCTCCCCAGGTCTTCAACATGACCTGGAACTGCACCGGCTACCAGCTTGTGAAGTGGTGTATTCCCGATGAGACTCACCAGCAGAACGCCATCGACGGCAACTCCCTGCCTATCCTCCGCTACGCTGAGGTACTCCTCAACTATGCCGAGGCCAAGGCTCTCCTGGGCGAGATGAACAAGGGTATCTGGGATATGACCATCGGCGCACTCCGTACGCGTGCCGGCGTTGCCAACATCTATCCCGGTGATGCCGGTTACGTGAAGGACCAGTGGCTCCGCGATTATTACACCCAGGGTCTTGCATATGCTCCTGAACTCAGTGACATAGATCTTGAGATCCGTCGTGAGAGGGTCACGGAAATGACCCTCGAGCAGGGCCTCCGTCTGCATGACCTCTATCGCTATCATCAGGCTGACCTCGTGGTCAAGCGCCATAACGGCAATGGCTGGGGTGGTATCTGGGTTACCGAGGACGAATACAAGAACGGCTTCACCTTCGAAGGTACCAAGTACGAGTTCACGACCTCCGGATCGGTCGGTGAGACCAAGATTCCAATCACCACGCCCAACGACCGTAACTGGACTTTGGAGAAGGCAGGCAACGGTTACTACCTCATCTACAACTACAAACTTGAGTGGCTTGAGCGCAATTATGTGCGTCCCATCCCTCAGGACGAACTCAACCTCAACCCCCACCTTGGTCAGAACTACGGCTGGGAAGACTAGAGTTTGATGTTTTAATAGCAGAAAAGTCGGCCTTCGGGCCGGCTTTTTTGTTATATTTGCAAAAAATGGCTTTATGATATCATTATCCCGAACACTCATTAAGGTTGCAATATCCTGCGCATTGGCTGTTTTGTCTTTGTATTCTTCCGCCCAGGATCTGGTGCGCACCGTGAACGGTGATCTTTTTTCCGTCAAGGTGCTCCAGGTAACCAAAGACATAGTGCGCATAGATCCTGTCCAGACGGATTACACCATCATCAATCAGTTCCCGCGGAATTACGTGGAATCCATTACCTTTCCCGATGGTGCAGAAGTGAAGTTCGCTCCCGGAGGTGACCTTATCCGTGAAGGGCTTGCCGACGTGCCGACCATGAAGGCTAAGACAGATGGCATCTACGCAGAGAGGCTTTTCAAGCTCAACGAAGATGAGACCATGCATGTTCTTGGACCGGACAAATACCATCTCATGTACAAACCGGCCAGGACCAAAACGGTCTTGGGTATGTCGCAGATCATTGCCGGAGGAGTGACCATGCTCCCGCTGTTTCTGATCGACAACAAGGGAATCCGGTACAGGACACAGAAAGGCGGTTTTCAAATAGTCGGTACTTACATTCAGTCTGCAGACCCTCTGCAGAACAGTGCCAATACACTGTTGTTCTCCGGTCTGTTCAATCCTTATATAGTAGGCGGAGAGATTCTGTCCACCACCACTATGGTGTGCGGCCTTGTGAATTTCTTTTCATCGTGGTCCGTCCTCAAGTCGGCCCTTGATGCCGATACAGCTCTTCCGTCGGTTTCCGGCGTCAAAGTGCATTATTGGACCGGAATAGGAATGATGGCCGCAGGAGCGGGGGCATTGGTTGCCGGTACAATCGACATGGCCAACAAATCCAAGTGGTACTGGGACCTGTGGGACGGGTCCGGCAGCACAAGCCGGTACAACGTCAAGGAAGGCACATATCCTGTGGCCGGCCCCATACTTACACTTGCAGGCTCTGTGCTCATCAACGTCGGCCTTTCTGAATTCCTGACCGCCAATACCCGGCTCAAGTGGAACGGAAGCGGCGTTACAATGTCATTCTGAATTCATCGTCAGAAATATTTATTATCTTTGTATGATAATACTGCCCACACAATGAAAGCAACACGATTCTTATCCCTGATGGCAATATGCGCGGCTCTGACCGTGTCATGTGAATGGTTCAAGCCCGACAACCCCGACGGACCGGATGTCCCCGGCGGAGAAGACGAACAGGTCGACGAAATCAACGGAACCAAAATCGAGGAAGGCATGACCGCATGCGGCCTCGTATATGATGCCAAGACAAAGCAGGGCATACCGGATGTTCCCGTGACCGACGGTTACGCTTATGTGAAGACCGACGCCAACGGCGTTTACCAGATGAAGGCTAACCGCTATTGCCGAGTGGTTTATTTGAGCGTGCCGGCGGCATACAGGATTCCGCTAGACGAAAAGAATCATCAGCCCTGGTTCTACCGCAGTTTCGACAAGTCCAAGGGCGTTGACCGCAACGATTTTGCCCTGGAGCCGCAGGCGGTGGAGAACAACTTCACGCTTATCATGATAGGCGACCCCCAGTGTCAGAACGATTCGCAGGCGGAGCGCTACAAGAACGAAACGGTCCCGGCCATGATAAACACCCTCAACAATGCCCATTCGGCTGGCAAATATCCCAATGCGTACGGCGTGACCCTGGGCGACATCGTGTTCGACAGCACCAACATGTGGGATAAGATGATGGGATCCATGAGCAACCTCAAACTTGCCGATGGATCTTATTTCCCCATCTTCCAGTGCATAGGCAACCACGATCACAATTCCCTGGTCAAGAGCAACGACTACGAAGCTACGGAGAAATACGTGGAGATGTGCGGGCCCACCGACTATTCCTTCGACCGCGGCAAGGCCCATGTCATCGTGATGGACGACATCATGGTTACCAGCGTATCCAGCAATTCGTCGCCCAACAAGGCGACCTGGTCATACAACGCCGGTTTCTCCAAGGTGCAGTATAACTGGCTGGCAGCCGATATCGCCAACGTGGAGAACATTTCCGACAAGGTGGTATTCCTCTGCATGCACATTCCCGTGCGCGGCGGTGCATCGTCCGGCGGCAGCACATTCAACAACAATGCCTACTACGCCGACATGCTCAAGCTCCTCAAGGGCTTCAAGGAGGCCCATCTCATGATTGGTCATACGCATTATCCGCAGAACTATATCCACAAGGGGTACAAGTGCGCAGGGGGGCAGCCGATTTATGAGCATATCCACGGTGCCGCTTGCGGAAGCTGGTGGAGCTGCGATTCCAATGTGACCGGCGCGCCAAACGGATACAGCGTTTACGAGATTGAGGGCAATACGGTAAAGAACTGGGTGGCCCTTGGCTCAAAGACAAGCCAGACTTATCAGATGAGGGTATATGACGGCGACCAGATTTACAACGGCAGCAAGGGATACGAATATGCATGGTTCCGTGCCTCCAACGTTGGAGGGTCTTCCAATATCACAGCCAAGGGCAACGCGGCACTCAAGAATGCCTTCGTCGCCGAAATCTGGAACGACGACGACACCAACTGGACAGTGGAAATGTGGCAGAACGGAGCAAAAATCGGCGATTTCAAGCGCCTGGCAAACGGTTCCTGCTGCAATATTTGTATAAGTTCATATTACTTCAACGAACTTGGCAAGAATACCGACACATGGGTGAACAAGACTGCCAGCCACTATTGGTATTTCGTTCCGGCATCCGCAAAACCTGCCTCTGAGAAGGGGTGGGAGGTACGCGCTACCCAGACCATTCCCACCAGCGGTGTCCAGAATCTATACACATGCAGTACTTTGACAACAGATTATTCGCAATTCTGATGAAAGCAAGGTTTCTGATTCCGGCGATCCTTTGTCTCGCCGTCGTTGTTTCCTGTGAGAAAGAGCCCGTTTACAATCCCGCCACCATCGATGGCACCTGGGTTATAAGCGCCGTGTCAAACGGCAATGCCTGGAATGAGCAGGCCGTCACCGACATACTGTATTTCAACGGCGCAGGGGCGTATTCCGTGAAGAAACTCCCGTCCGGCAAGTCCGGCGTTACCTTCTACAACGGCCAGGTGTATGCAGAGGAGAGCGATTTCTCCGTTGCCGACGCCAAGCTTTATACGGCGACCTGCCTTGGCAACAAATACCGCTTCGATTCGATACCCGGCGAATTCGAGCTCGTGACCGACGGCGCAGACGAGAAGACCTTCAATTACGATGGCGCCGCCGTCAAGGGCTACAGGTTCTCGCGGGTGAAGAGTTTCGCTGCGTCCTTAACGCCCACGCCCCCGGATCCCGGGCCTGGACCTCAAGACGATACCAAGAAGCTGAACGGAACAGAGCTTATCGACGGCAACGACCTGGTAGGCCTGGTATACGACGTCTCAACCGGCAAGGGCATTCCCGGTGTAACTGTAACCGATGGCTACGACTGCGTTGCGACCGACGCAAACGGCGTATATCAGTTCAAGTCCAACAAACTGACGCGTGTTGTATATATCTCCACCCCTTCGGAATGCAAGATCCCTGTCGCCACACAGCCCAGCGTCCCCGTATTCTACAAGGCCGTGACCCCCGACGGCAGCAGCGTGCTCCGTAACGATTTCAAACTCGAGCCCCTGCCCGGCGGAAAGGAAACCAACTGGATATTCCTTGGAATAGGCGACCCCCAGTGCGCCACTGCCAGCAACGCCAGCCGCTATACGGCTGAAACCATTCCCGACATCAAGCAGATGACGGCCAACCAGAAGAGCGTGTACGCCATGACGCTTGGCGACATAGTGTTCGACAGCACCAATATGTGGACCACCATGAAGGCCTCCATGTCCAGCGTATATAACGGGGCATGGTACATCCCGTTCTTCCAGTGCATGGGCAACCACGACCACGATTCCCTCAAAAACGACACGTCCGACGACGCCATGGACGACTACAACGCCACGTCCACCTTCGTGAGCCATTTCGGCCCGGAGAATTATTCATTCAACAGGGGAGACGTGCACGTGATAGCGATGGACGACATAATTGTCACCTCCAAAAAGTCGTCCAGCAAGAGCAACGGGTACACCTGGAGCTACAACGGCGGATTCACGGTCAAGCAGGTGGATTGGCTCAAGAAGGACCTTGCCCTGGTGCCCGACAAGGACCAGAAGATGGTTTTCATATGCTGCCACATTCCGTTCAAGGGAGGTACCAACAACTACGTCCCCACCGTCCTGTCGTTGCTGCAGGAGTTCAAGGAGGCCCACATAATGATAGGCCACACCCATTACACCCAGAACTATATCTACACCACTTCGCGCAAGGCGAAGGGCGGCCTGCCCCTGTACGAGCATATTCATGGTTCGGCCTGCGGCGCATGGTGGACGGGTACCTGCAGCAGTACGGTGTCCGGTGAGCCTTCGGGCTACACCGTCTACTACATCAACGGAGCCCACATCGACGACTGGGTGTTCAAGGGTACCAAGCGCGCCGCCGACTTCCAGGTGAGGGTGTTCGACGGCAACGACATCTACCACTCCGAGAAATACCCTCTCAACTGGTACACGGCATCGCAGAAGATCGGCACCTACGACTTCGTGGCCAAGGGCAACTCCGCCCTGAAGAACTGCTTCGTGGCCCAGGTGTTCAACGACGACGATACCTGCTGGAAGGTGGAACTCGTGAAGAAGAGCACCGGAGAAAAGATAGGCGACTTCAAGCGCCTTGCCAACGGATCCTGCTCCAACATCGCGATGTCTTCGCACTATTATAATGTGAAGAACAAGACCACCGACAGCTACAGGTCGTGGACGGCCAGCCATTACTGGTACTACAAGCCGGCTTCCGGCGATCCTTCGAGCGAGACCGACTGGGAGGTGGTTGTAACCCACACGCTGCCCGGGAACACGGCTTCACACGTGTACAAGTGTTCCAAGATAACGGTGGAGTCCGAATTCCAGAAAGAATTCTACTTCTAGTAGTTTATGATCCGGCGGAAGACTGCGTAAGCCTCTCCGCCGGCTTCGTAACTGTCGGAACGGGATATCCAGTTCCCGTGTCCGTCGTATTCGTAGCTGTAGTAACGGCAGGGCCTTTCTTCCAGGTCGCTCGCCCACATGATTTCTCCGGTGGTGGTGAGAACCGCGCCGCGGCTCATCACGGGAAGCCCTTTGGCGTCGTACTCTATGGTCATGTCCAGGTCGTCGCCCTTGATGCGGCTGGGTTTGTCGTCGGTGCGGAAGAATTCAACCTCGGCCTGGCCAAGCGGCTCTCCGTCGGCGTTTACCGACTTCTCCACGTATTTGCTGCCCTTGAAGTCCTTGGTGGTGACGTAGAACAGTTCCCCTTCGTTATAGAATTCGGTCTTTACGATGTGCCTGCCGTTGTTGGTGTGCACCCAGCGCTGCATTTCCTGGTTGTTCATGCCGTAGGTGCGGCACTCCCTGATGAAACGGCCGTCGTGCTCGTATTCGTAGCGGATTTCGTCCTCGCCTTCGCTGTTGACGCCCCTGATCTCCTCAAGCTCGTTCCTGTCGTTGTAAGTATACGTTTCGTGGAAGCGGAAGCTGCCGTCGAAGTTGCGGGTGACGACTTCGGTTATCTGGCCCAGGTCGTTGAAAGTGACGGTGTAGGGGCTTTCCAGCGTATCGGATTCCACAATGATTTCCTTCACCTTGCAGTTGAGGGCGTAGCGGCCCAGGTCGTTCTTTACCTGGACGCAGGCGCTCAGTGCCAGCAGGGCGGCGCAAACGGTTACAATCAGTTTCTTCATATCATTCTTGGTTTGAGCCCAGCAGCGCCAGTGCGTCGTCGAGCGAAAGTGCTTCGGAGATGTCGTATCCACCGTTCCGAGTGCGCCGCAGCGAGCCCAGGAAAGCGCCGCTGCCGAGCGCCTCTCCGAGGTCGCGCGCAAATGCGCGGATGTAGGTGCCTTTGGAACAGTCGATGAGTATGTCGGCGTGCCGCAGCTCCGCGCCGCGTACGTCAGCGACCTTGATGCGCCCGCGCCCTTCCGTCGGTTCTACCGGTTCAGGGGCGTCGAAACGCTCGTCGTATTTCAACAGCTCGCAGCCGTACACGTTGATGCGCGCCGACTGCAGGATGTCGCCGGGATCGAAGCTCTCGCCTCGCGCCTGCGCCTCCCTGAGCAACTTGCGTGCTGTTTCGTAGGCGCGTACGCCGTCCACTGACTTGGCGCTGAAGAGAGGAGCGACCTGCATCTGCTCGCCCACGAACGAGGGCAGCACCGCCCTTAGCCTCTCCTCGCTCACTCCGTCCAGGGGGCAGATGCGGTCGATGTCTTTCTCGAGGTCGTAGGAGGGAGTGGTGGCGCCGAAACAGACGCCGGCGATGTACTGTTTGGGCGAAGCCTGGAGCTCCTCGGCGCGGCGGGTGGCGGCCCCGATGCACACCAGCAGTATGCCGGTGGCCAGCGGGTCGAGGGTTCCGGCGTGTCCGACCTTCAGGTTCTTCTTGCCGAAGTGCCTGCAGGCGGCGCGCTTTATCTTCCGTACCAGGTCGGCGGAGGTCCACCGGTAAGGCTTGTCCACCGGCAGCACGATGCCGTCGGGGTAGTCCGCGATGTCGCGAGAGAACATTATTTTACGGGAATCTTTTCGATCCGGCGTGCGTGGCGGCCTCCGGCGAATTCGGTCGTCAGCCATTCGCGCACCATAGTCACCACCATGCGGTAGCTGGCGAAGCGGGCGGGCATTACCAGTACGTTGGCCAGGTTGTGCTCTTTTACGAGGTGGGCTATGGCCTTGTTCCATGCAAGCCCGGCGCGTATGCCCTGATGCTTGTTGAGGGTGATGGCCATGCCGTTGCCGGTGCCGCAGATGGCTATGCCCTTGTCGACGGCGCCGCTCTCTACGGCCGCCGCCAGGGGATGCGCAAAGTCGGCGTAGTCGCAGGAATCTTCGGTGTCGGTGCCGAAGTTCACTACCTCGTAGCCCTTGCCTTTCAGGTACTTGACAAGTTTGTTCTTGTACTCCACGCCTGCGTGGTCGTTGCAGATACCGATTTTCATATCTCTTCCTTGATGTTATAATGGTTGCGCTCCGGAGCGGAACGGGCTATCATTTCTCCTATCAGGCCGGCCAGGAACAGCATCACGCCAAGCACCACGGCGAGCAATGCCAGATAGAACAGCGGCTGGTCGGTGACTGCGCGGAACTTGAGTCCATGGGCCTGAAGCACGAGTTTCTGGATTATGATCCAAACGGTGATGACGAAACCTACCAGGAACATGAACAGGCCGCTGTAGCCGAAGAAGTGCATGGGTTTCTTGCCGAAGGTGCTGAGGAACCACAGGCTCTGCAGGTCCAGGAAGCCGTTTATGAAACGGTCCATACCGAATTTGCTCTTGCCGTATTTGCGCTTTTCGTGGTGGACTTCCTTTTCGCCGATCTTCGTGAAACCGGCGTTCTTGGCGAGGTAGGGGATATAGCGGTGCATTTCGCCGTACACCTCGATGTTCTTGACCACCTCGTTGCGGTAGGCCTTCAGGCCGCAGTTCATGTCGTGCAGCTTGATGCCGGTGATGCGGCGGGCGGTGGCGTTGTACAACTTGGAGGGTAGGTTCTTGGTGAGCGCGTTGTCCTTGCGGTGGCGCTTCCACCCGCTCACCAGGTCGTAGCCGTCGTCCTTTATCATGCGGTAGAGCCCGGGGATCTCCTCGGGGGAGTCCTGGAGGTCGGCGTCCATGGTGATCACCACGTCGCCCTTCGCCCTTTCGAATCCGCAGTACAGGGCTGCGCTCTTGCCGTAGTTGCGGCGGAAGCGCACGCCTCCTATGCGGCTGTCGCCTTGGGAGAGTTCCCGGATGCATTCCCAGGAGCCGTCGGTGCTGCCGTCGTCGACCATGAGTATCTCGAAGCTCAGGCCGTTGGCTTCGCAGGCCTTTGTGATGCGGCTGCAGAGTTCGGGCAGCGATTCGCGTTCGTTGAAAAGCGGGACGATGACAGAGATATCCATGGCTCAGGCGTTCTCGTTAAACGGGTTTCGCGGCGGGATGTTGGCCGAGAATATGGCTGAAAGAACGGTGCCGAACAGCCAGCACCATATCAGGTTCACAAAAAAGGTGAAGGTGGGCATCCTTGGGACCAGTTCGTCCAGCGAAGCAAGTTGCTCGGAAGAGAGCATCCCGGAATATGCGTCCTTGGCGAGCTCCATGCTCTCGGCGTACATGTCGGGCTGGATGAAGAGCGCCCAGGCGAGCGAGAACGCCGAGAAAATGAGGGCAGACAGAAGGGCCGTTGCGGTGCCGAAGCGGAATGTGTCGCCGTTGGTCACGCCTTCGTTGCCGGAGGCGAATCTCCGCATGAAAAACTTCATCAGGTATATGCAGACTATCAGTTTGGCCACCCATAGGGCGATTCCTGTTACGTTGCCCAGCGCGGAGAGTACTCCGCCCGCCTCCTGAAGCTTTCCGAGCAGGGAAGTGAGGAGCATGTATGCCACCGAAACGCCGCCCAGGACGAGGCCGCTTTTGGCCGCTTCGTTCCACAGGCTCTTTCTTTCAATCGTATTTTCGTTCATAGCACAAATATAGATATTTTTATTTAACTTTGCAGGTTGCAAACCATAACTATTATATGTTGACACTAGCATTTACCGATGGAACCATCCGCCCGTGGGAAGACGACGAGGCGAAACACATCTTCTGGCATTCATCCGCCCACCTTATGGCCGAGGCGCTCGAGGCACTGTATCCGGGCGTCAAGT
The DNA here is from genome assembly GCA_016288775.1 of Bacteroidales bacterium. Classification (GTDB taxonomy): domain Bacteria; phylum Bacteroidota; class Bacteroidia; order Bacteroidales; family UBA932; genus Cryptobacteroides. The sequence continues at coordinate 22,725 of JAEELG010000040.1, forward strand.
TCGGCGTGGGCCCCGCCGTCGAGACGGGCTTCTACTACGACGTCGACCTCGGCGACAGGCAGATCAGCGAGGCTGACCTCAAGACTATAGAGGACAAGATGATAGAGCTTGCCCGTACCAAGGAGACCTTCGAGCGCTCCGAGGTGTCGAAGGCCGACGCCCTCAAGTATTTCACCGAGAAGGGCGACCAGTACAAGGTCGAGCTCATCCACGACCTGGAAGACGGAACCATCACATTCTATAAGAACGGCTGCTTCACCGACCTGTGCCGCGGTCCTCACGTCAAGCACGTGGACGACATCAAGGCCGTGAAACTCACCGCCATAGCCGGCGCCTACTGGAAGGGCGACCAGAACCGTCAGCAGCTCACCCGCATCTACGGCGTGACCTTCCCCAAGAAGAGCATGCTCGACGAGTACCTGGTGATGGTGGAGGAAGCCAAGAAGCGCGACCACCGCAAGCTCGGCAAGGAGATGGAGCTTTTCACCTTCTCCGGACGCGTAGGCCTCGGCCTGCCCCTGTGGCTGCCCCGCGGCGCCGTCATGCGCAACATCCTTGAGGGCTTCCTTCGCAAGAAGCAGGCTGAGCTGGGCTACCTGCCCGTGGTGACTCCGCATATCGGCAGCAAGGAGCTCTACGTGACCTCCGGCCACTACGCCAAGTACGGCAAGGACTCCTTCCAGCCGATCCATACCCCGC